>JAHECP010000046.1 GCA_024641665.1 Acidobacteriota bacterium | reverse complement strand
ATGCACCGGAGCTGGAAAGAACAGGGCGGACGACCGACCGCCACAGACTCAGCGGCGCGATTCGATCACCAGCGGGGGGGGAGGAGGTTCTTGCCTACCGCGATCAGCGGTTTAGTTCAACTATGAGTAGACTGAAAGAACGCCCCGGTCCGAGCCTGCGAACCGCCGCGAATCCTGTCAGCCTAGCGTCACGTCTCGTCACGCCTGCGAGATGCGCACAAGCACCTGACACCGCGAATCCTAGCACGGATGAACTGGCGCGGAAGGGCGATCCGGTAGGCTGCGAAACCGGTCAGGATAGCGTCAATCCGGCCGGCGGGACACGGTGAGAGCCCCGCGCCGGAGAACCGCCAAACACCTCAAACAGCGTCAGGCTAGCGCGGATCCGGAACACCGGATCGCCCTCAGGAACGACCTCAGCACGCAGGACTTCTCTGCTGGTGTTTCAGACACGGAACATCCGGAAGACCGCGCCGGGCTTCAGCCTAATGTGCGCCGCGGCCTTCCTGGTCCGCAGTGTATCCCCCGCTCCGTGGCCAGTGGCACGGCAGGAATCATCGTCGCCCCTTCACGGCTCCCGTCCGCCGTCACGCGCGACAGCCCCGGGCGGCGTCGGGGCAGCACCCAGTTGCGACCTCGCGGTCTTCCTTCAAATCGGCGGGGCCCAACGCCCGCTCCACTCCCTCGCTCCTCCCTTACCGTGTCGCGTGTCCGTGGCGACCTCCGTGGCCCCTCCGCGGTGTTTCCGTGGACATTCCTGCTGCAAGCCCCGATGCCGAACGGGGCCCGGCGCGCTGCCCGGCTTGTCGGGCGCTCATCGACGGGTTGCAAAGGGCGACCAGTAGTCCAGGCCAGCGGCCAGAATCGCGAGAGCCGTCGCAATCGGCAGGAGCTTCGTCCAGCCAGGAAACAACGCCATCAGGACCACCGACAGCACGGCGCCGGCGATGGCCAGGGCCTTCCACCAGCCGAACGGCACCCAGATCCCGACGATCGCGAGCGCCGCGAGGATCAACAGGGTGGCCGCCGTGACCGCGATGAAGAAGCCCGGCAGCGGGAAGCCGCTCGCCGTCATCTGCCCCAGCGGTCCGCTGTCCCCAATCGCCCACGGCCACGCCCATCGCAGCAACCCGGCGAAGGTCCGTTGAGCCTGCTCGTCGAGGGGAACCAGGTACGACGCGGCGAAATGAGCCTGGAGAGCGAGCAGCGCAGCAAACAGCCACTTCTGCATGACGTCATCCGGCTTCGACAAGTCTCAAGACGTCTTCGACGCTGGCCACATCACGACCCGTGACCGTCGCTCGAAACACGGGCCAGCGACTTCTAAACCAGGTCGCTCTGAACGCCCGAAGGCCCGCCTGCTCGGCCCCGGCCAGCTCGGTGTCCCCTCCGTCGCCGATGAACACCGTTGCCGCCGGTGCCACACCGAGTCGACCTACGGCTCGCTCATAGATCTCGCCTGCTGGTTTCGCGACACCCTCGGCGAACGAGAACACGTTGCATTGAAACCGAGGGGCCAGTGGGCAGGCCGGCCACGCCTGAACATCTTCCGGGAAACAATTGCTGATGACGCCGAGGCCGATGCCACGATCCGCCAAGGTGGCGATGAGTGTCGAGACTTCTTCGCTGATCGCTGCGAACACCGCAGCTTTCTGCCGGATCCGTTCCTCACGCAGCTGCTGAACGGTCACCATGTCCACGCGGCCGGCCAGCGCGCGGCATATCTCCGCCAGGGCGTCCGCGAAGGACAATTGCCCAACCACCACGCGGGGACGTCGGATCTTCCATTCGCGGCGAAACTCCTCCGGCACGAGTCCGAGGCGCTCACCAAGTGACGACGCCCGCGTCGGGTGGACCTCGACTTCCGTGACGATGGTCTCAAAGAGATCGAAGAGTACCGCGTTGATCATCGAACACCAGAATCGATGTCCCTGATACGGCGAATCCTAGCACGGACCAGAGGGCCCGACAGCCTGGCTTGCCAGGCGAATCTGCGGCCGCGCTTCAGCCGATTCGACCCGCGTCCTCCGCGAGTCGATCGGTGACGAACATGCATCCCGGGTGATGCGTGATCGCGAGCTCAGGCTTCGTCTCCATCAACACCGCTTGCGGCGTCACCCCGCACGCCCAGAACACGGGGACCTCGTCGGCCCGTACGGTCACCCGGTCACCGAAATCCGGGCGCGCCAGATCCGAGATGCCGATGGCTCCCGGATCGCCGAAATGAACCGGAGCGCCGTGAGCCTGCGGGTACCGCGCCGTGATGATCACGGCCTCAATCGCCTGCGCCGGTGTGAGCGGCCGCATCGTCACGACCAACGGCCCGGAGAACACGCCTGCGGGAACACAAGGCAGGTTCGTCCGATACATCGGCACGTTGCAGGCTTGCTCGAGATGTCGCACCGGAAGACCCGCGCGCTGCATGACGGCCTCGAAGCTGAACGAGCACCCCAGCAGGAATGCGACGAGATCGTCCCGCCACCAGCGGACGATGTCCGACGGCTCGTCGACCAACGCGCCCCGCCGATACACGCGGTAGCGAGGCAGATCGGTGCGGATGTCCGCGCCGTCGGCCACATGGCTCGGCTCCCAGACTCCGGGTTCCGTGACGTCCAGAATCGGGCAGGGCTTGGGATTGCGCTGGCAGAAACGCAGGAAATCGAAGGCCAGATCTTGCGGCACGATGACCAGGTTCGCCTGAAGATACCCCGGTGCGAGACCGCACGTGGGGCCGACCAGCAGACCCGCACGTGCCTGGGCGCGAATATCCCCTCCACGAAGCGTGTCCGCGGTCATGTGGCATCCCTCAGAACGGTCACGAGCCGGGTGCTGCCTGCGTGCCGATGTCCGTGGCGATTTCCGCGGGCATTCCGTGGGCGTTCCGCGGGCATTCCCTCGCCAGTCTACGAGAACCCCACGACAGGGTGCGGGACGTACGGCGCCTCGAGCGTCTCCATCTGCTCCCTGGACAGCGTCACGCCGACCGCCGCCGCGGCCGCGTCGAGGTGTTCCAGCTTCGTCGCGCCGACGATGGGGGCCGTCACGCCGTCCTTCTGCAGCAGCCACGCGAGGGCGATCTGCGCGTGAGGCAGCTTGCGCGCCTTCGCCACCTTGTCGACCGCGGCGATCACCTGCCGGTCGGCCTCCGCCGTCGCCGAGTAGAGCGCCTTGCCGAAGCCGTCCAGTCCAGAACGCTTCGTCCCCTCCGCCTCCGGCGCGCGCGTCAAGAGACCTCGCGCGAGCGGGCTCCACGGGATCATCCCGATTCCCTGGTCGCGGCAGAGCGGCGCCATCTCACGTTCCTCTTCGCGGTACAGGAGGTTGTAGTGGTTCTGCATCGACACGAAGCGCGTCCAGCCGTGACGCTCGGCTACGTGCTGCGCCTTGGCGAATTGCCAGGCATGCATGGACGACGCGCCCAGGTACCGCGCCTTGCCCGCGCGGACGACGTCGTGAAGCGCCTCCATCGTCTCTTCGATCGGCGTCGCGCCGTCCCAGCGGTGAATCTGGTAGAGGTCGACGTAGTCCGTCCCGAGCCGCTCGAGGCTGGCGTCGATCTCGTGGAGGATCGCCTTGCGCGAAAGGCCCCGGCCGTTCGGACCGGGGCGCATCGGGCCCCAGACTTTCGTGCCGATGACGACCTCCTCGCGGCGGGCGAAGTCGCGGAGCGCGCGGCCGGTGATTTCCTCGCTCGCTCCGAAGGAGTACACGTTGGCCGTGTCGAAGAAGTTGATGCCGAGGTCGATGGCCCGCTTGAAGAACGGCCGCGCCTCGTCCTCTTTCAGCGCCCACTCCCAGCGCAGCTGTTCGCCCGGCAGCGTTGCGGCCGGATCGCCGTAGCTCATGCAGCCGAGGCAGATTCGAGAGACCGTGAGACCCGTGTTGCCAAGTCGTCGATATTCCATGGTTGTTTGTGGCATTTCCGTGGTATTTCCGTGGTCGTTGACTACGGTCATCGTCAGTACTGAATCCAGACAGCCATCTGTCCCTTTCCGCGATTCGCCCACGCGAAGTAAGGAACGGCGACGATCGTGCGCGGCTCGGCCTTCCCGTCCTCGCCCACGGCCTCGCCTTTGGCTGTCACCTCCACCACGCCGTCGAGCAGGTCCGGCTTGAACGCCGCTTCGAGCGACGCGCCGAGCGACAGCCGCAGGTCGGTGACCTTCCCGCCGTTGTCCGCCGCCTCCACCGCGTAGACGACCGGACCGCGCTCGATGGCGGCCTTGCCGCGGTCCGCAGCCACCTGGTCGTTGGCCACGACCTGGCGCACCGGCATCGGCAGCGTGAGCTCCACGCGATCGCCCTTCTGCCAGCGGCGGGTGATGCGCACGAAGCCCTTGGTGAGAGTGCCGAGATCGAGGGGGTGGCCGTTGACGGTGAGGCTGGGCCGGCTGTCGGGCCGGCTAAAGCCGGCCCCTACAGGTGAGGTGGCGAAGCGATACAGATCGGTCGGCATGGCCTGGCCGCGCGCCCAGCCGGGGATGCGCACGGCGAGCGTGAACTCCACCGGCTTCGCGGGATCGACGCGGATGTTCACGTCGCCTGACCACGGGTAGTCGGTCTGCTGCGCGATGGCGGTCTTCACGCCGCCCACCTCGAGCGTCGCCTCGCTCCCGACGAAAAGCCTCACGTACACCTCGCGGTCGCGCTGGGCGTAGACGAGCCCGGGCAGCTGCGCCATCAGGCGCGCAAGGTTCGCCGGGCAGCAAGCGACGTCGAAGTAGGCCTGCCGCACGCGCGTGCCATCGGACTCGAGCGGGTTTTGATAGAAGAACGTGTCGCCGGCAAGCGACACGCCCGACAGGTAGCCGTTGTAGAGCGTGCGCTCGAAGACGTCCAGGTACGACGCGTCGCCCTCGCGCAGGAACATGCGGTGGTACCAGAGCAGCCCGCCGACCGACGCGCACGTCTCGGCGTAGGCGCGGTTGGGCAGCTGGTAGTCGTCGCCGAACGCCTCGGTCCGGTAGTTCGAGCCAAGGCCGCCCGTCACGTAGATCCGCTTCGACGTCACGTCCTGCCACAGCCGGTCGACCGCGTGCCCGAACGCGGTGTCGCCGAGGAGCGCCGCCACGTCGGTCATGCCCGACAGCAGGTACATCGCGCGCACCGCGTGCCCCACCGCGCGCGTCTCGTCGACGACGGGCGTCTGGTCCTGGCGGTAGGACAGGTCGTTGTACATGAAGAAGCGGTTGCCCTGCGGGAACTGCACGGGCGGCACGGTGTGCGGCCGACCCCGCTGGTCGAGAAAGAATTTCGCCTGGTCCAGGTACTTCCGATCGCCCGTCACGCGGTACAGCTTCACGAGCGCCAGCTCGATCTCCTCGTGGCCCGGCGCGTCGTGCCGCGCGTCGGGGCCGAACACGCGGCAGATGAGGTCCGCCGCCTTGATCGCGACGCCGAACAGCGTGCGCTTGCCCGTGGCCCGGTAGTGCGCCACGGCCGCCTCGATCATGTGGCCCATGTCGTACAGCTCGTGGCTCGTGTGCAGGTACGACCAGCGCTCCGGACCGGCGCCCGGCGCCGGGTTGTTCGGATCGACGTCCCTCGGGTTGTACAGGTAGCCGTCGGGCTGCTGCGCCGCGGCGATGATGGCGATGAGGTCGTCGAGCTTCTTCTCCAGCGCGGGATCGGGGCGCTCGACGAGCGAGTCGGACGCCGCCTCGATCACCTTGTAGACGTCGGTGTCGTTATAGCGCTGGCCCTGGTACTCGCCGGGCTCCTTGCCGGCCGCTTTCATGAAGTTGACGATGCGCCCGGTCTCCTTGTTCTCCCGCATGATGTGCGGGATGGTGACCGCGCGATTGGTCTCGAGCCGCCGCTGCCAGAAGCCGTTGGTCACGTGGACGTCGGCGAGCGGCACGGCTTTGATCGGATAGTCGGAGGGCGTCGGCTGCGGCCGCGCCGGCGCCACGGTCGCGGCGAGGACGACGATGATGGCCGGGAACGCACTGCGCATTGGTTGATTCTAGTCCACCCGCACCCGCAGCGAGGCCGGGGGCGCGGACACGCGCCCGCACCGTCCGTGAAGCTCCCGGCGGAGCGCCTGTCTGAGCGCCTGTGGTCGTGGCATAATGCGGCGCACGCGCGGTCCTATCTCCCTTCGCAACGGTCTTCCCGGCAGCGGAGCTTGCGACTTGACGACAGGCAGCCTGGTCAGTCCCCGCACAGGGATGCATTCAGCGAGTCGGCGGGCGGTCGCGATCCTGGTCTGTGCCCTCGCGCTCACGGTGCAGTGCGCAGCCGGCCTCGGCGGGCACCACGCGTTCCGGACCAACGCATTCGACCTGTCGGTGTTCGATTACGCCCTCTGGACGACCGCAACGGGCGCGCCTGTCGCGTACGTGCCCATGTTCGGCTACTCGCTGTTCGCCCAGCATTTCATGCCAACGCTGCTCCTCCTGGCGCCGCTGCCCGCGCTGTTCGGCTCCCCGGCCTATCTGATCGTCGTTCAGACGCTCCTCTACGCGGGTGCGGCATTCCTGTTGTTCGAGCTGGCGCGCAGGCGCACCACCGAGACGATCGCCCTGGCGCTGATGGTTGCGTTCCTCTTCTCGCGTCGATCGTACAGCGCTGTCAGCAGCTATTTCTACATCGAGAGCGCCGAGCCCATCCTCGTCTTCGGCCTGGTGCTTGCGCTCTGGTCGGAACGTCGGGTCTGGTATTGGGTGCTCCTCGGTCTGGCCCTTGGATGCAAGGAAGACGTGGCGATGTACCTGGCCGCGTTCGGCGGTCTCCTGATCCTGAGGCCGGGGCAGCGGCGAACCGGAGCCCTGACGGTGAGCGTCGCGGCGGCGTGGCTCCTCTTCACGATGGCGGTGGTCATCCCTCACTTCAGGACCGCGTACTCGCTCGAGGGTGCGAACCACTTCGTCGACGCCCGCTACGGAGTGTCGGGCGTCTCGGGCGCTCTCACGCTGGCAGGCCGCGTCCTGTCGACCTCGTCGCTCGCGAAAGTGGCGACGATCCTCTCGGCGACGGCGTTCGTGTCCCTCCTCGCGCCAGCGTGGCTCGCGGTGGCCGTACCGGGGTTGCTCCTCAACCTCGCCGCCGTGCCGGGGAGCGTGCAGGCTGAACTGACCGGTCACAACCTCTGGCCGATCCTCCCCTGGGTCTTCGTCGCTGCGGCCGTCGGCGCGGCGCGGCTTCCCGCCCGCCACCGTCGATGGTACCCCTGGCTCATTGTCGTCGTCTCGTGCATCGATGCGCCGCTGCCTCGAGCTCTGGCTCGGACGCCCTGGCACACGCCGCCGGACGCACAGGTGGTCGCCTCCGAGCTCGAGCGCGTGCCCGTCACCGCCAGTGTCACGGCACAGCCCAACCTGATCCCGCACCTGGCGCGCCGACTCGACATGCACAGCCTCGGGGCGTACGAACCAGCGACATTGCAGACGGATTACGTGCTGCTGTCCACGGTCGGGGATCTCTGGCCCTTCGACGTCGGCCCGATCGAGCGCCGGTCGCGAGCCCTCGCCGCCGATCCACGATACGAGCAGGCTGTCTCCGGCCCGCTGCTGGTGTTCCGGCGGCGTCAGGCCGGAGCGGGCGCTCACGATTCCCGCTGATCCCGGCGTCGGCGCCGGCGGCCGCGTCGCGCCATGCGGCGTGAGTGGCGTCGTCGCCGTGTGCTAGTATGGCGCGCGAACCTGCACCCACGGGAGACCGTCCGATGCCCGAGCGCGCCCACCCGCACCCCTTCCCGCCACCGGTGCAGCGATGAAGCCCGCGTTCACCATCGGCGTCGACTACGGCACCAACTCGGTCCGCGCGGTGGTGGTGGACTGCGCGGACGGCCGCGTGCTCGGCACGAGCGTCTTCGACTACCCGAGCGGCGACCACGGCGTGCTCCTCGACCCGCGCGACCCGCACCTGGCGCGGCAGAACCCGGGCGACTACCTGCTCGGCCTCGACGCGTCGATCTCCGGTGCGGTCGAGGAGGCCGAGCGCCAGCCGGACTTCGAGCGGGCGCGGGTGGTCGGCATCGGCGTGGACACGACCGGCTCGACGCCCCTCCCGGTGGACGAAGACTGCCAGCCGCTCGCGCTCTACCCGCGCCTGCACGGCGAGCTCGCGGCCTACGCCTGGCTGTGGAAGGACCACACCGCCGCCGAGGAGGCCGCCGCGATCACCGAGACCGCGCGCCGCCACGCACCCGAGTACCTGGCGCCCATCGGCGGCACGTACTCGTCCGAGTGGTTCTGGTCGAAGATCTGGCGCTGCCTGAGGGTCGCGCCGGCGATTTTCGAGCGGGCCGTGAGCTGGGTGGAGTTGGCCGACTACATCCCGGCCGTGCTCGCCGGCACCAAGGACCCGAAGGCGGTGATGCGCTGCGTGTGCGCGGCCGGCCACAAGGCGATGTACTCGGACGCGTGGCAGGGGCTGCCGTCGAAGGCCTTCCTCGCCCGGCTCGACCCGAAGCTGGCCGACCTGCGCGATCGTCTCTACGACCGTGCGTACCCGGCCGACCGGCCGGCGGGCCGGCTCGTGAAGGCGTGGGCCGACACGCTGGGCCTGCCCCAGGGCATCCCGATCGCGATGGGCGGCTTCGACGCCCATTACGGCGCCGTCGGCGCCGGCGTGCGCACGGGCACGCTCGTGAAGATCATCGGCACGTCCACCTGCGACTGCGCCATCGCGCCCACCGGCGGCGATGTGCGGAACGTGCCCGGCATCTGCGGCATCGTCAACGGCTCGATCATGCCGGGCTACTACGGCATCGAGGCCGGTCAGTCGGCCGTCGGCGATATCCTGCGCTGGTGGGTCGAGCGCGTGTGCCAGGGGCGCGACGAGCTGCACGCCGAGCTCTCGGCCGAGGCGGCGCGCTTCGCCCCGGGCGCGTCGGGCCTCATGGCGCTCGACTGGAACAACGGCAACCGCACGATCCTGGTGGACCCGAAGCTGACGGGCCTCGTCCTCGGCCAGACGCTCCACACGACGCGCGCCGAGATCTACCGCGCGCTCATCGAGGCGACCGCCTATGGCGCCCGCGCCATCGTCGAGCGGATGGTCGAGTACGGCGTGCCCGTCGAGCGCGTCGTCTGCTGCGGCGGCATCGCCGAGAAGAACGACCTCTTCATGCAGATCTACGCCGACGTGCTCGGCCAGCCGATGCTCGTCGCGGGCTCGCCGCAGACGCCGGCGCTCGGCGCCGCCATCTCGGCCGCCGTCGCGGCCGGCGAGGCGGCCGGGGGCCACGCGACGTTCGAGGCCGCGCAGGCGAAGATGACGTCGATGAAGGACACGCGCTTCGAGCCGAACGCCGCGGCGCACGCAGTCTACGACGAACTCTACGGCGTGTACCGCGAGCTGCACGACGCGTTCGGCGGCGTCGCCGGCGCGGGCGGCGATCTGGGGACGCTGATGAAGCGGTTGTTGGGGATTCGCGAGCGGGCCGGCTGAAGCCGGCCCCCACAGAACCCAGGTGTAGGGGCCGGCTTTAGCCGGCCCAGACAAGAGATGCCCAAGGTTCCACACGCGCTTCGCGAAATCGTCTACCAGGCTAACCTCCGGCTGGCCCGAAGCGGCCTGGTCACCGGCACCTTCGGCAACGTCTCGGCCGTGGACCGCGACGCCGGCGTCTTCGTGATCAAGCCGAGCGGCGTGCCCTACGAGGACGTGACGCCCGAGCGCACGGTCGCCGTGTCGCTCGAGACCGGCGAGACGATCGACAGCGACCTGCGCCCCTCGTCCGACGCGCCGACCCACCTCGCGATCTATCGCGCGTTCGACTGCGGCGGGGTCGTGCACACGCACTCGGAGTACGCGACCACGCTCGCCCAGGCGCGCCTGCCGGTGCGCTGCATGGGGACGACGCACGCCGACTACTTTCACGGAGACGTGCCGGTCACGCGCCCGATGACCCGCGAGGAGGTCGAGACGGCGTACGAGGCCAACACGGGCCTCGTCATCGTCGAGACGTTCACGGCGCGCGGGCTCTCGCCCGTCGAGATCCCCGCCGTGCTCGTGGCCAACCACGGGCCGTTCGCCTGGGGCCCCGACGCGTTCACGGCGATCGAGCACGCGGAGGTGCTCGAGTACCTGGCGGCGATCGAGTTCAAGGTCCGCCTGGTGGCGCCCGACGCGCCGCGGCCCGACGCGTTCCTGGTGGACAAGCACTACCTGCGGAAGCACGGCCCCGCGGCCTACTACGGGCAGCGGCGGACGAGGACCTGAGCCGGTGCGCGTCGCCCGCCTGCACGGCCACGGGGACCTTCGCCTGCACGACGAGCCGGCGCCCGCGCCGCGCGCCGGCGAGGCGCTGGTCCGCGTGCGCGCCGTCGGCATCTGCGGCTCCGACCTCCACTGGTTCGGCGAGGGCGGCATCGGCGACACGCGGCTCGAGCGGCCGCTCGTCCTGGGCCACGAGATCGCCGCCGAGACCGCGGACGGCCGGCTGGTCGCGGTCGATCCGGCGATCCCCTGTGGCGCGTGCCGGCCCTGCACGGAGGGGAACCCGAACCTGTGCGAGGCCGTCCGCTTCGCGGGCCACGCCGGAGACGATGGCGCGATGCGGGAGTGGATGGCGTGGCCGGAGCGCTGTTTGATCCCGCTGCCCGCGTCGTTCACCGCGGCCGACGGCGTCATGCTCGAGCCGCTCGGCGTCGCGATTCATGCCGTGGACCTCGCGCACGTTCGTCCGGGCGCAACGGTCGGCGTCTTCGGCTGCGGTCCGATCGGCCTGCTGCTCGTGCAGGTGGCACGGGCAGCCGGCGCGGCGAAGGTCGTCGCGACCGAGCTCGCCAGCCGGCCGCACCGGCTCGAGGCCGCCCGCGCGGCCAGCGCCGAGACGTTCGCGGCCGACGCGGGGCGCGAGGGCCGGGCCATCCGCGCGGCCACCGGCGGCCTCGACGTCGCCATCGAAGCCGCGGGCAAAGACGAAGCGGTGGACGCGGCGGTGGAGGCGGTGCGGCCCGGCGCCCGCGTGGTGCTGGCGGGCATCCCCGGCGGCCTCCGCACGTCGTTCCCAGCCGCGACGGCACGGCGCAAGGGGATCACGTTCGTGATGGTACGGCGCATGAAGCACACCTACCCCCGCGCGATCGAGCTGGTGGAGCGGGGGGTGGTGGACGTTCGCTCGGCGGTCACGCATCGATTCGGTCTCGAGGACAGCCCCGCCGCCTTCGCCCTGGCGGCGCGGCGTGACGGGCTCAAGGTGGTCATCGAACCATGACGACACTCGACTGGCTGATCATCCTGCTCTACTTCGGCCTGCTGGCGGGCCTGACGTGGTGGGTCATCAAGCGGAGCAAGGACACCGCCGACGACTACTTCCTCGCCAGCCGCAACCTCGGCTGGTTCATCGTCGGCGCGTCGATCTTCGCGTCGAACATCGGGTCCGAGCACCTGGTGGGGCTCGCCGGCGCGGGGGCGACGAGCGGCGTCGCGATGGCGCACTACGAGCTGCACGCCTGGTGCCTGCTGGTGCTCGGCTGGGTGTTCGTGCCCTTCTACGCGCGGTCGATGGTCTACACGATGCCCGAGTTCCTCGAGCGGCGGTTCTCGCCGGCGTCGCGCTGGGTGCTGTCGATCATCTCGCTCGTCGCCTACGTCCTGACGAAGATCGCCGTCGGTATCTTCGCGGGCGGCGTCGTGTTCAGCACGCTGCTGCCCGACGTGCACCTGCAGATCGGCGCGCTGGCGCTCAACAGTTTCTGGATCGGCTCGGTGGCCGTCATCGTGCTGACCGGCCTCTACACCGTGCTCGGCGGCATGCGCGCGGTGGCGTATACCGAGGCGCTCCAGACGATCGTCCTTGTCCTTGGATCGGTGCTCGTGACGGTGTTCGGCCTCGCGAAGCTCGGCGGGTGGCACGAGCTGCGCGCCCTGCTCCCCTCCGACATGTTCAACCTCTGGAAGCCGCTCATTCCCGCGGGCATGTCGGGCACGTGGGCGCCAGTGAAGGAGACCGGGCGCCTCGCGTGGTACTTCAACCAGAACTACCCGTGGCTCGGCATGCTGATCTGCGCGCCGATCATTGGCCTGTGGTACTGGTGCACGGACCAGTACATCGTGCAGCGCGCGCTGGCCGCGCCCGACGAGCAGCAGGCGCGGCGCGGGTCGATCTTCGCGTCGTACCTGAAGCTGCTGCCGGTCTTCATCTTCATCATCCCCGGCATGATCGCGCTCGCGCTGGCCAAGCAGGGCACGGTGCCCGCGCTCGCGCCGATGGTGGACGCGAGCGGGCACACGGTGAACGAGGTCGCGCAGGCCGCGTTCCCGCTGCTGGTGAAGAGCGTGCTCCCGGTGGGCGTGCGCGGCATCGTCGTGGCGGGCCTGCTGGCGGCGCTCATGAGCTCGCTGGCGGGCGTCTTCAACGCCTGCTCGACGCTCTTCACGATGGACTTCTACACGAAGCTGAGCCCGCGCGCGACGCAGCACCAGCTCGTGCACATCGGCCGGATCGCCACGGTCGTCATGGTGCTCATCGGCCTCGCGTGGATTCCGGTCATCCAGGGCGCGAAAGGGCTCTACGACTACCTGCAGGGCGTGCAGGGCTACCTGGCGCCGCCGATCTTCACGGTGTTCTTCCTGGGCGTCTTCATGAAGCGGCTGAACGCCAAAGGCGCGCTGGCCACGCTCATCATCGGCTTCCTGCTCGGCGCCTTCCGGCTCGCCGTGGACACGCCGGTCAGCCTGGGTCTCTCGGGCTTCGAGCACGGCTACACGACGGGCTCGTTCCTTTGGATCGTGAACAACATCTACTTCCAGTACTACAGCGCGCTCATCTTCCTCGTGTCGATCGCCGTGCTGGTCGGCGTGAGCTACGCGACGGCGGCGCCAGCCGAGGCGCAGCTCTCCGGGCTGACCTACGCCACCGTCACCGACGAGCAACGCCAGCACTCGCGCAGCAGCTGGGGACGCTCGGACGTCGTCTACTCGGCCGTCGTGCTGCTGGCGATCCTCGCGGCCTACCTGTACTTCAACGGATGATGGCCGCCGACGCGACCCTCGCCGCGCGCGCCGTGCTCTGGGACCTGGACGGGACGCTCGTGGACTCGGCGCCGCACCACTGGATTGCGTGGCGCGAGACGATGCGCGCCGAGGGCGTGACGATCACCTACGAGCAGTTCCTCGCGACGTTCGGCAAGAAGAACGACCTCATCCTGCGCGAGTGGCTCGGCGAGGACGTCGAGCCGGAGCGCAGCCGCCGCATCGGCGAGGAGAAGGAGGCGCACTACCGGCGACTCGTCGCCGAGCGCGGCCTCACGCCGCTCCCCGGCGCCGCGGAGTGGGTAGCGCGACTGCACGGCGACGGCTGGCGCCAGGCGATCGCCTCGTCGGCCCCGCGGCTCAACGTCGAGGCCGTGCTGGCCGTCGTGGACTTCGGCGGCGCGTTCGGCGCCGTCGTCACGGCCGAGGACGTGACGGCCGGCAAACCCGACCCGGACGTGTTCCTCACGGCCGCCGCGCGCCTCGGCGTCCCGCCCGCCCGCTGCATCGTCGTCGAGGACGCGGCCGCGGGCATCGAAGCCGCCCGGCGCGCCGGCATGCGCGCGGTCGGCGTCAGCCCGCACGTGACGCTCGAGGCCGACGTCAGCGTGCGCTCGCTCGACGAGCTCGCGCCCGGGACGTTCGAGGAGTTGTTGGGACGCACGAAAAAGGGGACGGGAGCTATTTTCGGCTGAACTCGCCCGAAAATGGCTCCCGTCCCCTTTTTCGCCTGCGCTACCATACCCGCCATGCTCCGCCGAACCTTCTGGTCCGCCCTCGTCCTCATCAGCGCGCTCGTCGTCGTCCGGCCTGTCGGCGCCGCGCGTTCCGTGACGCTCGCCAACGGCACCGTCACCGCGCGGTTCGGCGACCGCGGGCTGGAGTCGATCGCCGACCCGTCCACCGGCGCGCCGTATCGGCTCACGCATGACGGCTTCAGCGTGGCTATCGGCGGCCAGACGTTCGACAGCGACACCTTGGCCGCGCCCGCGCGCACGCGGGCGGCCGACCGCGTGACGTACGCCTGGACCGCCAGCGCGTACCGGCTCCGCGTCGTCTACGAGATCCAGTCGGACTGGCGCTTCGTCAGCAAGCAGATCTTCGTCGACGCCGGGCCCGAGCCGCGGCTGCACGTCGACGCCGTCACGGTGTTCCGCTCGGCCCTCGGCGAGCCCGTCGCCTCGACATTCGTGCCGAAGAGCCCGCGCCCGAGCCTCGGCACCGGCGACTACGGCATCGCGCTGCGCCTCGCCGGCGCGCGCGGCCTGCTCGCCGTCGCCCAGAACCCGTTCCTCCACGTCGAGCGCGACGGCCAGGCGTTCTCGCTCGCCTATCAGCCCGACATGGACTGGAGCCTCGACGATGGGCCGTTCGCGGCGGATCGGGGGCTGCTGGCGCCGTACCGCCTGACCGGGCGGACGATCCCCGCCGCGATGCAGGCGGAGTGGACGATGGCGCCCGCCGACACCGCGCCGGGCATGGACGAGGGCGAGGTGGACGCGTTCACGCGCCTCGTGCGCGCGTTCCTCCTCGTGAAGGCCGACAAGCCCATCGACGTCTTCGTGGGCTGGACGGCCAACGACTACCAGATCGACGTCGGCACGCCCGAGGGCCGGACGGAGTACAAGCGGCTGCTCGACCGCGCGGCCGACGTCGGCGCCGAGTACGTGCTCTACGCGCCGTCCGACTCGGCCCTCTCGCGCCGCGAGGAGAGCGTCGACGACTGGAGCTGGGAGCACGTGCTATGGCTGGGCCTGGGCCAGCAGATCCGCAAGGGCGAGTGGAACCCGCGGACCAGCCCCATGCCGCCGTCCGTGCAGGAGATGCTCGACTACGCGAAGGCGAAGCACCTGGGCCTGCTCGCCTACGTCTACCCGGTCCTGCCCTTCTCGCAGAATCCCGCGTGGCTCGTCCCGGGCCGGCGCCCCGACCGCCAGAACGCGAGCCTCGGCTTCCGGAGCCTGCAGGACTGGCTGATCGACGAGCTCGTCGCTTTCCACGACCGCACCGGCATCGCCGGCTACGCCCTCGACCACACGTTCCTGAACTACAGCGGCCCGAGCCGCTACGCGCAGTGGTGGGGGTGGCGCCGCGTGATGGAGACGCTGCGCCGCCGGATCCCCGACATCGTGATCGACGGCCGGCAGGCCTACCAGATGCACGGCCCGTGGAGCTGGCGGGCGGGCAGCTACCCGCACCCGACCTCCACCGACGAGCAGCCCGAGAGCTTCGTGCCCTTCCCCGACCTGCACTTCGACCGCGTGTCGGCCGACCGCGAGCGCTACACCGCCTATTGGTACAAGAACTACGAGTTCGCGCCGAGCGAGATCGTGCCCGGCTACATGACGCACCAGACCTCGCGCAGCGACGAGACCGACGACATGCCCTCGACGCGCACCAAGGACCGCGGCGTGGTGCTCGACCGTTTCCGCGCGCGCGACTGGGACTACCTCGGCTGGCGCTACTCGGTCATCTCGTCGATCGCGGTCGGCGGCTGGAACAACATGATCGACATGATCCCGGCGCGCGACCTCGCCGAGGACCGGGCGTTCTCGGCCGAGGACCAGGCGTGGTGGCGGCATTGGCTCGACTGGACCGCCGCGAACAAGGAGCTGCTGCGCCACACGCGCACCATCCTCGGCCAGCCCGCGCTCGGCAAGGCGGACGGCACGTCGGCCATCGTCGGCGACCACGGCTACGTGTTCCTCTTCAATCCGAACGGTCGGCGGGTGCCGGCGGAGTTTCCGCTCGACGAAACCATCGGCCTCACGGCCGGCGGACGTTTCCTGGTCAAGGAGATCTACCCCGTCGAGTCGCGCCTCGTCGGCAAGCCCGGCGCCGGCGTGTGGACGGCGGGCGACCGCGTGTCGCTCACGATGGACGGCGGGTCGGCGATGGTGCTCGAGCTGTCGCCCGCGCCGGCGGCGCCGGCGGCGCTCGTCCTCTTCAACGCGCCGGGCGCGGCGTCGCTCGCCGGCGGCGTGCTGACGCTGACCGGCGTGCGGGGGGAGATAGGGACGTCGACCGACCTCGAGGTCTGGCTCCCGGGCGCCGCCGAGGTGACCACGGTCCGCGTCAACGGCGCCGAAGTGCCCTTCGCGCGTCCCACCGCCGGCCTGGTCGCCGCCACGGTGCACTTCGCCGGCGCCCCGTTCCGGCACTACCAGCAGGTCGGCACCTACGACCCGGCGTTCGCCGGCGGCACGTTCCGCGGCACGTTCACGATCCCCGCACGCGTGTTCGATCAGCTCGAGGCCCGGCAGCGCGCGTGGCCCATCCCGTGGACGTCGGAGGACTACCGCACCACGTGGCTCGCGCCGCAGCGGCTGCTGCTCTACGTGCAGATCGCGGAGCCCGACGACCGCTGGGAGGCCTCCCTCGCCATCGACGGCCGCGTCGTCGAGCTGAAGAAGGCCTACACCGCGGTGCGCGTCTACCGCCGCACGTTCGTCGGCTTCTACGCCGACGTGTCGCTCCTCGACGCGGGACGCGAGCACACCTTCGAGCTGACGCTGCCGGCGCTGCGCCCGGGGCAGTTCCAGGGCGTGTTCTTCGACAACGTGGAGACGGAGCACACGGACTCGATCCTTGCCCCTGCCTCCTCTGTCGGCTAGCATGACCCCGCCGTCATATGGAGGACCCCCTGATGCACTCATCGCCTCTCGCTCGACGCGGCACGCTCGCGGCCGTCCTTGCCAGCGCTGCCGCCCTCGTCGTGTCGGCGGCCTGCCCCTCACCCGCGCCGCAGCCACCGCCCGAGGACGCGCTCGTCGCCAGAGCGCGCGCCATTCACGAGCGGGTCATCACGCTCGACACGCACAACGACATCGACGTGGAGAACTTCACCGCCGAGAGGAACTACACGCAGCGCCTCGACACGCAGGTGAACCTGCCCAAGATGAAGGAGGGCGGCCTCGACGCGTCCGTCCTGGTGGTCTACACGGGGCAGGGTCCGCTGACCGACGAGGGCTACGCGGCCGCCTACAAGGAGGCCGTCGCCAAGTTCGAGGCCATCCACCGGCTGGCCGAGGAGTTCGCCCCGGACCAGGTCGGCCTCGCGCTGACGCCCGACGAGGTGCGGACCATCGCGGAGTCGGGCAAGAAGGTGGTGATCATCGGGGTCGAGAACGGCTACCCGATAGGCACTGATCTCTCGCGCGTGAAGGAGTTCTACGACCGCGGCGCGCGGACGCTCTCGCTCGCCCACAACGGCCACAACCAGCTGTCGGACTCGAACACCGGCGAGCGTGACGGCGAGTTCCCCAACCACGGCCTGAGCGAGCTCGGCCGGCAGGTCGTCGCCGAGGCCAACCGGCTCGGCATCGTCCTGGACGTCTCGCACGTCTCCCGCGACTCGATGATGCAGACGGTGACACTCTCGAAGGCGCCGATCATCGCGTCGCACTCGTCGGTCCGCGCGCTCTGCGACAACAGCCGCAACCTGGACGACGAGCAGCTGCGGGCACTCGCGGAGCACGGGGGCGTCGCGCAGATGGTCGCCCTCAGCAGCTACGTCAAGACGCCGCCGCCCGACTCGCCCGAGCGCGCCGAGGCCATCGCGAAGCTCAGGCAGGAGTTCGGGCTGCCGGCGCCCGGCACGCGGCGTCCGGGCGGTGGAGGCGGAGGCGACCGCGCCCAGATGACGCCCGAGCGCCGCGCGGAGTTCATGCAGCGCCTGCAGGCGCTCAACCGGCAGTTCCCGCCGCCGCCCCGCGCGACGGTGAAGGACTTCGTCGATCACATCGACTACGCGGTGAAGCTCATCGGCATCGACCACGTCGGCATCTCGTCGGATTTCGACGGCGGCGGCGGCGTGGAGGGCTGGAACGGTGCGGACGAGACCTTCAACGTCACGCTGGAGCTCGTCCGGCGCGGCTATACCGAAGAGCAGATCGGCCAGCTCTGGAGCGGCAACGTGCTGCGCGTGATGGGCGAGGCGCAGCGCATGGCGAAGGAGCTGCAGGGGGAAAAGATGTAGCGGAGCCGGTTCGGAGGTTCTCGGGTTCTCGGGTTCTCGGGTATCGCCGATCCTACCCTGGCGGGTTCGGTAGGGCGGCAGATTCTGCACACCGCGGCCCGGGAAGGCTCTGCAGTCCTTGCCTTTTGGGTAATGCCGGACCACGTTCACGTCATCGTCGAAGGCCGCGACGAACGCTCCGACTTGTGTCGATTCGTCAGGCAGGCGAAGCAAGGCTCCGGCTACGCCTACGCGCGGATTGCCGGCAGGCGTCTGTGGCAGCCACGCTACTACGAGCGATTGATCAGAGATGAGGAGTCCACGCGAGCGTACGTCAGGTACCTGTTCGAGAACCCCGTGCGAGCCCACCTGCTGGATTCCCCCCGACAATACTTCTTCATCGGATCGAGCGAGTGGAGCGTCGATGACCTGCTGGAGTGGGCGTTCGCGGCGGGGGCGCACACCTGAAGGTGTGCGCTAGGATTGGCGGTCCCGGTCGGTCCGGTGCGACGCCAGCGCCGCGAGGCCGGCACCCGCCACGAGCAGGCTGCGCACGCGCCGGACGAGCGAGATCGCGATGGCCGTGGCGCCGCTGTAGCCGAAGAGCCGGAACACGATCACGTTCACCCCTTCCATCACGCCGACCTGCGCCGGGACGAAGAAGAACGCGAGCGAGGTGATCTTGGTCGCAGCCTCGATCAGCACGGCCCGGCCGAGCGGCAGCGCGACGCCGGAGAGGCGCGCGATCCAGGCGAGCTCGACGATCAGCATCGCGTGCGCCACCAGCTCCAGGCCGGCGATTTCCGCCAGCCGCCCGGGCCGGCCGCGCAGCACCGCCAGCAGGTGGTCCTCCATGCGGCGGACGTCGGCCGCGTCGGGACGGACGCGCGCATGGGCAATCGGCAGCCGTGACACCCCGCGCACGACGGCGCCGATGACATAGATGCGCGCCCACACCGCGACCGCCGCGACGATCAGGAACAGCAGGCCCGCGGCGAGCAGCCCGACCGCCACGCCGCGCATCGGCGGCTCGAGCCGGCCCGTCGAGACGAGATAGCCGAGCCCTCCGCACATCAGCGCGGCCGACAGCCACGTGTAGACCAGGTACTCGGCGAGCGTCGCCGCCAGCCCCTCGCTCGCCGTCACGCCGAGACGGCCGAGCAGCCAGCCCTTCGAGGGCTCCGAGACGAACGGGCCGGTGAACGTGAGGTAGGAGATCGCCTCGCCGGCCAGGCGCACCCGGACCGCCGTCGGGTAGCGCACCGGGTGCCCCTCCGGCAGGCAGCGGGTCAGGATCCAGGCGCGCAGCAGCTGGTGACCGCCGTAGAGGGCCGCCACGGGCAGGAAGCCCCAGCCCACCTCCGCCAGCATGCCCAGGATGAGGGTCGGACCCTCACGCACGACGAGGAGGACGAGCAGGATGAGGCCGGCGGCGAGCAGCAGGGTACGCAGCATGGAGTTCGGGACTGGGTCTCCATCGAGCGGGTCCTGTCGCCGGGTGTCGCCGGGCAGCCCCACCCGTCCTCGGCGCCAACAGCACCCCAACGGGGGAGGCGCCTGCGCCCTTCGACGGGCTCAGGGCGCCCCGAGCGGAGCCGAGGGGCGCGGCGGGCGGGGCGCCCCGCCCGGCGCCACCCGCGCGCGGTTCCCAAGCCCAAATGCCGTACGCCCGACCGGCGCCGTCAGGCGCGCGCCACGAGGCGCCGCCGTTCGGTTTCGTCGGTCGCGAGGTCGATCGCCGTCCAGGCCATGGCCAGCGCGCCGTCCATCAGCGCCTTGTCGGCCGCCGCGGTGATACAGTGCGCCGCGAACTCGGGCTGGTGGTTCACGGCGGGCAGCGACTCGATGCCGATCATCGGATGGATCGACGGCACGGCCAGCGACACGTTGCCCATGTCGGTGGACCCGGTGGGCCGCGTCTCCCACTCGCCGAGGTCCGGGAAGGCGCGGCCGAGCGCTTCGGCGTTGCGACGGTAGAGCCCCGCCATCACGCCGTCGTGGCGCATCTCGGCGTACGGCTTGTCCCCGCCGACGATCCGCAGCGTCGCGCCGGTGGCCAGCGCGCCCGCCTCGAAGCAGCGATGGACCCTGGGGCGCAGCTCGGCGAGCTGCTCCAGGGTCTCGGATCGGATGATGTAGCGCGCCGCGGTATGCGCGGGCACCACGTTGGGCGCGTCGCCGCCCCTGGTGACGATCCCGTGGATACGGTCGGTGGCCTTGATGTGCTGCCGCAGCAACCCGAGCGACGTCTGCGCGATCGTCAGAGCGTCGGCCGCGTTCACGCCCAGCTCGGGGAAGGCCGACGCGTGCGACTCCTTCCCCGTGTACTCGACCTCGAACATCGACGCCGCGATGATCTTCGACGCCACCAGGTCGAAGGGCGCGGGGTGCACCATCATGGCGGCGTGGACGCCGTCGAAGACCCCGCGCTCGAGCAGCAGGATCTTGCCGCTGGCGTTCCCCACCTCCTCGGCCGGCGTGCCGATCACGCTGACCGTGAGGCCGACCTCGTCGGCCACCGCAGCGGCCGCGATGGCCGCGCCGAGCGCCGTCGCCGCGATGATGTTGTGGCCGCAGGCGTGGCCGATGCCCGGCAGCGAGTCGTACTCCGCGCAGATCGCCACGTGCAGCGGGCCGCTCCCCGCCCGCGCGACGAACGCCGTCGGCAGGCCGCCGGCGCCGCGCTCGACCGCAAAGCCCGCGTCGGCGAGCGCCTCGCCGAGCCACGCCGAGGCCCGCTCCTCCTCGAACCCCAGCTCGGGGTGCGCGTGGATGCGGTGGCTGATCTCGACGAGATGGTCCCGGATGCCCTGCAGACGTTCGTTCGCCGCGGTCTTGGCGTCCACTGCGCGCGCTCCTTCGATGGTGTCGGCGGGCTCCGCCGTCACGAGGCCCTGGAAGGGGGGTCGGCCCCACGATACACCAACCGAAGGAGCGCCCGCGATCGGGCCGCGTGTGTGCGTCGGGCCGCCTACCGCCGCCGCAGTCCCTGCACGACGCGCACGTCGAAGACGGCGCCGGCCGTCGCGTTCTCGTGCGCCTGGAACCGCACCGTGATGCGCGACCTGCCGCGCGTCAGCGCGGCCGGCACCGCGTACTCGCGGTCGAAGTACTCCGTCGGGTGGTACTCGAGCGCCTCGCTCGCCACCTTCTGGCCGTCCACGAGCACGTCGAAGCTCCGCCGCCGGCCGCCGCTGCCGCGGTAGGTCACGACGAGCGTGACCGCCGCGCCGGGCTCGATCTTCAGGTCGTAGCCGAACCAGCCGCCGCGCGCCTCGCGGTACCGCTTGCCCTCGAAGTAGCCGTCGTTCGCGCGCTCGCCCGCGTATCCGTGACTCTCCTCGCTCCCTTCGGTGCCGACGACCACGGCGTCCACGCTGCGCTGCTCGATCTCGCGCCGGCGCGCGGCCGCCGCGGCCACCTCCGCCGCGTGCGCCTTCCACCCGTCCGGCGAATAGAGCTTCCAGTAGACGGTGTACCGATCCTGCACCAGGCGGTAGAACGGCGACAGCTCCACGTCGTGCGGGCGCGCGAGGCCCGCCGTCCGGAAGTGCAGGGGCTTCCCCTCCACCGGCTTCACGCTCGCCACGACCGACTGCCGGTCGCCGACGAGGGCCGGCACCTCGATCGGCGCGACGCGCCCGAGCTGCGGCGCGCTCGGCCCGTAGCGTTTCGCGTTCTCGAGACCTTCGGTGCCCAGGTCGCCGGCCAGCACGACCGGTCCGTACATCAGGGCGATGGTGTCCGGGTCGTCGGGCATCGCCTCGATGCGCAGGCTCATCGGCAGCTCGACGTCCACCGTGTCGCCGTCCGCCCACTCGCGGTCCACGGTCACGTAGGACCCCGGCGCGCCGGCGACGGTCCGCGCCTGCCCGTCCACCTTCAAGGTCATGCCGGCGGTCGCCCACGACGGGTAGCGAATCGCCAGCGCCAGCCGCTGCGGCCGCTCGGTCCGGAACGTCAGCCGCGTCGTGTCCGTGTCGGGGAACGTCGTCTCCTGCCGCACGACGAGCCCGCGCGCCTTCCAGGTCAGCTCGGACGGGATGAAGAGGTTGACGTAGAGCGTGTCGTCGCCGTGGAAGTAGATCGTGTCGCCGTACTTGCCGTGGTTCTCCATGCCGGTCCCGACACAGCACCAGAACGAGTCGTCTGGCGTGGAGAACGTCTTGAAGGCGCCCGGCCGGAGCGGGCAGTAGTACATGACCATGCCCGTCTCGGGATCCTGCGATCCGAGGATGTCGTTCACCAGCGCCCGCTCGTAGAAGTCCATCGTCCGCGCCGACGGATCCCAGGCGAACAGGTGCCGCGTGAGCTTGAGCATGTTGTAGGTGTTGCAGGTTTCGGTGGTGGAGACGCCCAGGTGCTTCGAGAAGTCCTCGGGCGGGAAGAAGCTCTCGCCGTCGGTGTTGCCGCCGTTCACATAGGAGCGGTGCTCGGCCACGCGCTCCCAGAAGAACGTGGCGATGTCCTTGTAGCGCGCTTCGCCCGTCAGCTCGTACTCGCGGGCGGCGCCGATGATCTTCGGGATCTGCGTGTTGCCGTGCAGCCCGTTCAGCGGGTCCTCGCGGTGCTCGAGCGGATCGAAGAGCGCCTTGTGCTCGAAGCGGCGCGCCAGGGCCAGGTCGTCCGCATTCGCGGTCGTGGCGTACAGGTTGGCCAGCACGTCGTTCATGCCGCCGAACTCGGTGCCGAGCATCGCCTGCATCTGGGCGTCGGTCAGCCGGTCGCACCGGAACTTCACCCAGTCGGCCATCCTCGTCACCACGTCGAGGGCCTGCCGATCGCCGAAGCGCACGTAGACGTCGAGCAGCCCGGCCATGATCTTGTGGATCGTGTAGTAGGGCGCCCACACGCGCTCGCGCTTCTCGACGCGGTCGAAGAACGACTCGGGGAACGCCGAGAGGTAGCCGGGATGGGCCCCCTGCGACGGCAGCGCCGCCTGCACCTTGGCCAGCTCGGTCACCATCGACTCGGCCCGCTCCTTCAGCACCGCGTCGCCCGTGCTCGCGTACATCAGGGACAACGCGGAGAGATAGTGGCCGACCGAATGGCCGCGCAGCTCCACGTCGGGCGCCTCCCACCCGCCGAGCGGCTGGGCCGACGACGGCAGGCCCGCGTTGACGCGGAAATCGTGGAGCAGACGGTCCTGGTCGAGGCTCAGGAGGTACTTCTCGTCGAGCTCCATCGCCCGGCGGAACGGACCGTCGAGCAGGCGAACCGCCTCGAGATCGAACGGCCGCGCCTTGGAGGCGACCTTGTCGGGCACGGCAACCGTGCCGCTGGACTCGGCGCCGTACTTCGCCGCCGCCACCAGCGCCACGGTTGCCACCGCCAGCGCCACGACCAGGCTTCGCATCACCTTACTGCCCGCCCTCGGCGCGCTTCTTCACGGCCTCGGTGATCGTCCAGTAGTAGACGGTGCGGCCGTCCACGTGCAGCGTCTGATCGGCCGGCCAGTCGTCGCCCATGTCGAAGGCGTGCGACACGACACGCGACCCGACCTTCAGCTCCTTCCAGAGCTTCGGCCGGAGCTTGAGATTGAGGGAGGGCAGCAGGTACAGCGCGACCACCGACGCCGGGCTCAGGTCCGCCTCGAACAGGTCGGCGTTGCGGATCTCCAGGCGGTCGCCCAGCGTCACGCCCTGCCGCTCGGCGTTCTCGGTCGCTTCCTTGATGCGCTGCGGGTCGATATCGATGCCCACGCCGCGCGCGCCGTACTCCTTCACCGCGGTGATCACGATGCGGCCGTCGCCGCACCCCAAGTCGTAGACGACGTCATTGGGACCGACCTGGGCGACCTTGAGCATGGCCTCGACGACCTCCTGCGGCGTCGGGACGAAGATCACGTCGGGTTTGCGGAGCTCGACCGGATTCTGCTGCGCGACCGCGGGCGCCGCGATCGCGGCAGCCGCGAACAGCGCGACCACTACCAGGAACCGGAAGCGATATGCGCGCACCATGGCCTCCTCTCTCGACGTGGGGCGGATCATACGACAAACGCCCGGCGGCACGCGACCCGGGCGGGCTCAGAACTCCACGCGGAAGCCGAGGCGCAGGGCGCGCGGCGGCTGCACGGCCGTCTGGGCCCGGAACGACGGCCCGGTGACCACGTCCTCCTCCACCTCGTTCGCCGTGCCGAGCAGGTTGAACGCCTCGAGCGCGGCCGCGACGCGCCGGCCGGCCACCTCGAAGCCCTTTTCCACCCGGGCGTCCAGCGTCAGCGTGTAGGTGAACCGCGTCTCGCCCCGCGGGTACGCCTGGACGGCCTCCGCCCCCTGGGCGAGATCGGGCACGACCACCAGGCGCGCGAACGGCTGGCCGTCCTGGTAGCGCGCCACGACGCCGACCCGCACGTCGCGCGGCGCGCGGTAGGTCGCAGCCCACTTGATGACGTACGCGCGATCGAAGAAGAGGCGGCCGGTGGCGTTCGTCCCGGCGTTCGGCGCGGCGAACGCCGCGCCGAGCACGCCCTGGTCGTTCTCCGTCACGCCGAAGCCGACGTCGCCGCCCGGCCCCTCGTCCCGGTACGCCGTCGCGCCCACCTGCATCCACAGCCGTCCGCCTGGCGTCGTCTCGAACGTCAGCTCGACGCCCTGATAGCGCGTGGCGCCGCCCGCCGGGTTGGTGAGCACGTAGCGATCGCGGCCGAAGCTGGCGGGGTCGCGGTCGTAGACCGGCAAGAGCTGCGGGGTCGTGCCGCCGACGTAGTCCGTGCCGGGGTCGGGCACGAGGCGCCGCGTGTAGTCGTCCGCCGCGACGCCGTCGTTCACCAGGCCGACCAGGTTCCGTTCGCGGCGGTCGACGCCGGCCAGGCGCACCACGAACCGCTCGCCCAGTCGGCGCTCGATGCCGACCACGGCTTCGCGCGTCGAGGGCTGCTTCAGGCGGGGATCGATTGAGTTCGCGAGCGAGCCGATGTTCGCAACGACCGCGCCGATCTCCCGCCCGGGCAACTGGACCAGGCCGTCGCCGTTCAGGTCGTGCCACTGATAGGCGGCGCTGCCCAGGCTCGGGAGATCGCCGACGGCGAAATCGTCGAGCGGCAGCGCCTGGCGGTAGACCGCGAGCCCGCCGAACACGGCCGTCACGCCCGCGCGGTCCAGGGTCCATCGCGCCGACAGCCGCGGCGAAGCCGACGACCACCGAATCGCGTTGGACACGCCGGCCGCGGACCCGCGGCTGGTCTCGAGCCGCAGTCCCGCCTCGAGCGCGAGGCGCGAGGTCACGCGCACGTGATCCGCCACGTACGCTGCGACCGTCGTCTCGCGCCGGCTCGACACGCTCCCGCGCGGAAAGCTCCACACGCGCGCGGGCACGCCGCCGACCAGCTCGCCCACAAGTGACGGCGCCACCGGCCAGGCACGCCCGCGCGCCACGGTCAGCTCGATGCCGGCGCGCAGGGCGTGACGGCCGCCGGCCACGCGCGAGAGATCCGGTGTGAAGGCGACGCGCGCATCCCATCGCTCCCGCACGCCGGCGTCCGCCAACGCGAGCGCGAGCACGGGCCCGTCCGTCAGCCGGTCGATCGTGCCGCCGGCGTCCGACCCGCTGACGAGCGGCTCGTACACCCCCCGCTGGTACCCACCGCTGGCGGACCACACCGTGCCGCGCGCCGGGTGCCGCGTCCACGTGCCCTGCAGGTGCCAGAACGTGTCGTTCTCATCGACGTCGCGGTTGGCGTACAACGCGCGCCCCGAGTAGGGATAGCGGCGCGCCTGCACCAGGCCAAGCACTCGCACCTCGCTCGCCGGACCGGGCGTGAGCACCAGGTGCGTCAGGAGCGACCCGAGGTCGCCGCCCACCGCTGTCGAGTCGCTCCGCTCCAGCCGCCGCCAGCGCATCAGCGTGCCTGCCACGAGCAGCCCGGCCCGGTCCTTCACCAGCGGGCCGCTGGCCACGAAGTGACCGTTCACCCACGAGCCGTAGCGCGCGATGGGCGGCGCGCTCGACGCGCCGCCCGCCGACTGCAGCGCCGCGCCGTTCCCGCCGGCGCCGAGCGACACGTGCCACGTCGTGCCCGGCCGGCGCGGCACGAGCGCCACCGTCGGCCCGGCGCCTCCGAGCTCGACCGGCGCGAGCGCCGACACGACGTCCACCGCCTCCAGCGCCTCGAGATCCGGGTACAGCAGCGGTGCGCCCGCGCCCGCGGGATCCGTGACGTCGAGATCGCCGAGGCGGAAGCGCGTCTCGGTCCACGAGCTCCCGTGCGCGCCGAGCCGCGCCGGCTCCGCGCCCCAGAGCCCGCCGTTGTCCAGCCGATCGGCGATGGCGAACGGGTCGGCGGTGTCGATGAGGGACCACACGCTGGCGGACGAGGGCAGATCGCGGATCGGGTCGTCGACGCGCCACGAGCCGTAGAACGGCGTCGGGAACGGCGGCTGGCCCGGGGGCGTCGCGGTGGTCACGGACGCGTCGCCCGTGCAGGACGACTGCGCGGCGGCCGGGGCGGCCGCCCAGAGGCTCACCGCCATGGCCACCACCGCACGCGCGACGCGCCGCCGGCGTGGACCGGGCATCAGCGGATCATCTTGCGCCACCGCGCGCGTCGAGGCAAGGCGCGGCGCTCGCCCGCTGGGGGCAGGGGTGTTAGGATGCGGGTGTGCGATCCGACGCCCGCCGGGCGGGCGCGCGGGCAACAGAAAGGAGCGTGAACATGAAATGTCCGGCCTGCGGCAAGGACATGGTCCGCGAGAACTTCGGTGTCAACGTCGACGTCTGCGAGAACGGATGCAAGGGCATCTGGTTCGATCAAGGTGAGCTGCGCATGCTCGACGAGAAGGACGAGGGGCTGGGCGCGGCGCTCGAAGCCGGCCTTCGGTCTCCCAGACGCAACGACGCGAATCGAGGCCCCCTGAACTGCCCCAAGTGCTCGATTCCCATGCACACGCACGGGTATGCGCGCGATCAGGCGGTCAACGTCGACGAGTGCTACAAGTGCGGGGGCTTCTTCCTCGACTCGGGAGAGCTCAAGGCGATCCGCGACAACTACATGTCCGATGCCGACGTGAAGGTCTATGCCGACCAGATCATCGCATCCGTCCCAGGGTACGGGCAGGCCGTGCACGACCTGGAGGCCGAACATCGACGCGTGGAGTCCGTCCAGAAGTTCACCAAGTTCATGACCGTCAACTACTGGCGGAAGAAGTTCGTCTGAGGGCAGCGCGCATGGACGTGCATCCCTGGTGGGCGGCGCTGACCGTCTGGGCGGTGGTGAACGTCGTCAACGTGCTGCAGGCCTCGGGGTTCCTGTCGCGGGTGGCCACCGGAAGCCGGTCGATCAATCACCTGCTCGGCTACGCGATCATCGCCCTGGCGATACCGTCGCTGGCGGCACTCATCGGGTTCGTGCGCGCGGGCGCCGGCTGGCTGCACTGGATCGGCCCGGTGGTGTTCCTCGCCTTCCTCGCGCTGATGGTCGTCGTCGACTACGCGCGGCCCGTCGAGTTCCGCGCGCCGATGCGCTACGACATCCTCGTGCCCTACCTCGTGCTCTTCTTCGGCGCGATCCTGCTCATGGGGCTGCCGATGTTCCGCCTGAGCCGGCCGCTGTGGCTCGTCACCGTGGCGACCACGGTACTGCTACTGGGGTCGATGGCCGTGGCCATGCGCAAGGGCGTGGCGTGACGCGGCCTGGTGAGCGTCACCGTGACTTCGGCGCCGGCGGGGTGTGAGTCCCTGCGTCGTTCCGACGCCGATCAGCGCGGCCGTGGCTCGGCCGGCGCGACGAGGACGGTGTGCTCGCCGGGCTTGACGAGGCCGAGCTCGCGGCGGGCGACGGCCTCGATGGCGCCCGGGTCCTCGCGCAGCCGTCGCGCCTGCTCCCGCAGCCGCTCGTTCTCCTCGCGCAGGTGCGCGATCTCCTGCTCGAGCGCGGCGTGGTCCCGGCGGTGGCGGACCTGATCCAGCAGACCGTTCTCGCCGACGAGCGCGTTGGCCAGCAGCAGGCTCGTCACGAACAGCAGCGCCCATCGCAATCGGCGGCGCCCGCGCTCGTCGCGGCGCCGCCGTGCCCGGGCCAGGCCCAGCAGGTGCTCGTCCACGGGCTCCCCTTCCCTCACGACGCTTCTCCGCCGCGGCGAAGCGCGTCCAGCCTCGCCGGCAGCCCCAGGACGGCCTCGACGTCCGCCTTGGGGATCCGCCGGGCGATCTCGCGCTCGAGCGGGGCCAGCCGGGCCTGCAGGGCGCGCGCGGCGCGGCGCCCCTCGGCCGTCAGGGCCACGACGAACGAGCGGCGGTCCTCGGCGTTGACCTCACGCGAGATCCAGCGGCGCGCGGCCAACCGGTCGAGGATGCTCGTGAGGGTGGACGGCTTGTAGTCCCCCTCGCCGAGCACGTCGGCCACGGTGGCGGGGCCGCGCTCGAGCAGGACGCTCAGCACGTCCAGCTCGGCGGCGCTCAGGCCCTCCGCGGCGGCGGCCCGTTCCACGAGCGAGACGATGTCGCGCGCGGCCCGGTGCATCCGCCTGACGACCTTGAGCGCGTTCATACGTCAACGAAATGTCCGACAAACGATATTTCGTTAACGTAACAAATGCAAGGCCTTTCCGCCCCCGGCCGGCCGCGGCGCCTCGCGCGCCCCCATCGCGGACACGGCCGCGATCGGTCGCCGCCCGCCCCGCGGCTCCCCGCGCGGCGCACGCCGATACCCTCTTCACGTGGCCGGTGCAAACCGCCCCACCCTGTGGCACTCCTGCTGTCGCAGGAGCGCCACAGCGCGCCGGCCCGAGGCCGAAAACGGTCCTTATCTCGCATGTCCACAACGGATTGCGCCCTCTCGACGCACCGCACCGGCCCATGGCATCCGCCTTGCCCCCCGTCGTACTGGCAGTCGGCCCGTCGTGCCGCCCGGTGCGGGCACGTCGTCCTCGCTCGACCGAGGGCAGCCGCATGACGGGCAGGCCGCGCGCGGCGCGGGGCCGTGGGGTCTCCCCGCCCTTCGGCAAGCTCAGGGCGCTCTGAGCGGAGTCGAAGAGCGCGAGCGACCGAGCCGGGGTCCGGGGCAGAGCCCCGGTCAAGTTTGGAGGAGCCGGTCATGAGCAGCACGGGTTGGCGGCGAACGGGGTGGGTCGGCGGCATGGCGTTGGTCGTCGGCCTCATGGTCGTCTATTACAGCCGGGCGGAAGGGAAGACGCCGCCGGTCCGTTACGACACGGCCACGGTCGACCGCGGGCCGGTCGTCGCGAAGGTCACGGCGAGCGGCACGCTCTCGGCCCTGGTCACCGTGCAGGTCGGCAGCCAGGTGTCGGGCCGCATCCAGACGCTCTACGCCGACTTCAACTCGCACGTGAAGCAGGGCCAGCTCCTGGCCAAGATCGACCCGCGCCTCTTCCAGGCCGACGTGGAGAAGGCGCGGGCGAACGACGTGGCGGCCGAGGGCGACCTCGCGAAGGCCCAGGCCCAGGCGGCCGACGCCCAGCGGCAGCTCCAGCGGTCGAAGGACCTGTTCGCCCGCAAGCTCGTCGCACAGGCCGACTACGACACGGCGCGCGCGAACGCCGACGCGGCCGAAGCGGCGGTCGAGGCCGCCAAGGGCGCGGTCCAGCAGGCCAAGGCCGCGCTCGACCAGGCCCAAATCAACCTCGCCCTCACCAACATCGTGTCGCCCACCGACGGCATCGTGATCTCGCGCAACGTGGACGTCGGCCAGACGGTTGCCGCCTCGTTCCAGGCGCCGACGATCTTCGTGGTGGCGCAGGACCTGAGCAAGATGCAGGTGGACACGAGCGTGGCCGAGGCCGATATCGGCCGCCTCGTGCGCGGCATGCCGGCGACGTTCACCGTGGACGCGTATCCGGGCACGCCCTTCACCGGCACGGTGCGCGAGATCCGCAACGCGCCGCAGACGGTGCAGAACGTGGTCACCTACGACGCGGTGATCGACGTGAACAACCCCGACCTGCGGCTGAAGCCGGGCATGACGGCCAACGTCACCTTCGTGTGGGCCCAGCGCGACCACGCGCTGCGCGTTACGAACGCGGCGCTCCGCTTCAGGCCCGACGCGCAGCTCTTCGCCGAGATGGAAGGCGCCCCGCCCGGGGGCCGGCCGCACCTCCAGTCCGTGGCCGACACGGCCGCGGCCGACGGCGACGCCGACGCGCCGAACCAGCGGACGATCTGGATCCTGCGCGGCGATCGCGCCGCGCCCGTCCACGTCGAGATCGGCGTGTCTGACGGCACGCACACCGAGATCACCGGGGGCAACCTCCACGCCGGCGACCGTGTGGTGATCGACGCCGAGGCCACCGGGGCCAACGCCGCGCGCGGCTTCCGCCGCGGCATCTTCTAGCCTGGACGGAGCGAGTGCCATGAACGTGCTGCAGACGTTCCGGGTGGCGGCGCGAGCGCTGCTCACGAACAAGATCCGATCGTTCCTGACGATTCTCGGCATCATCATCGGCGTCGCCGCCGTCATCGCCATGGTCGCCATCGGCAACGGCGCCAAGGCCGAGGTCGAGCAGGCCTTCGCCGCGATGGGCTCCAACCTGCTCATCATCCTGCCCGGCAGCACGACGGCCGGCGGCGCGCACGGTGGCTTCGGTTCGATGCCCACCGTCACCTGGGCGGATCTCAAGGCCATCCAGACCGAGGTCCCCGCGGTGCGCTACGCCGCGGCCGAGCTCCGCACCACGACCCAGGTCTTCAGCGAGGACGCCAACTGGACGACGAGCGTCGAGGGCACGATCCCGGCCTACCTCGACATCGAGAACTGGAAGATCGCGCAGGGGAGCCCCTTCCAGCAGTCCGACGTGGACGTGGGGACGAAGGTGGCGCTCCTCGGCCAGACCGTGTCCGACAAACTCTTCGGCGTGGGCGTGAACCCTGTCGGGCGCTCCATCCGCATCCGCGACGTGCCGTTCGAGGTGGTCGGCCTGCTCGCGGCGCGCGGCCAGTCGAGCTGGGGCCAGGATCTCGACGATGTCGTGATCGTGCCGCAGACGACCTTCGAGGCGCGCATCCAGGGCGGCCTCCAGCAGTACGTGCGGGGCATGATCATGGTGCAGGCGGTGTCGAACGACGCGACCGTGCGCGCCCAGAAGGAGATCGAAGCCCTGCTGCGCGACCGCCACCATCTGACGACGGACCAGGACGATGACTTCTCGATCCGGAACCTGGCCGAGATGCAGAACGCGCGGCAGCAAAGTACCGACACACTGACGTCGCTCCTGGCCAGCATCGCCGCCGTGTCGCTGCTCGTGGGCGGCATCGGCATCATGAACATCATGCTGGTGAGCGTGACCGAGCGGACGCGCGAGATCGGCCTGCGGATGGCGGTGGGCGCCCGGCCGCGCGTCATCCTGGCGCAGTTCCTCGCCGAGGCCCTGGCCCTCGCGGTCGCCGGCGGCATCGTCGGCATCGGTGTGGGTCTTTTCGCCGCCGAGCGCCTGGCGACGCAGTTCGGCTGGCCGATCATGACCCAGCCCGACACGATCGTCCTGGCCGTGGGGTTCAGCGGCCTGGTCGGCATCGTGTTCGGCCTCTATCCCGCCCACCGGGCGTCGCGCCTGGACCCCATCGAGGCGCTGCGCTACGAGTAGGGGCGCGCGATCGGCTCGCGCACGTCGGCTGCGGCGTGGTTGACCGCTGCGGGGCGTCCGACGGCGCGGAACGTGTTATGTCGGCCAGGGCGACACACGGCCCCGTCCCGAGACGCGCGCCTTTCTGCTAGACTGAGTCCCTACGAACCGAACCGGAGGGCAGACGGAGTGAGACCGCCGTGCGGTTGCTCTGGCTCGTAACGGACAGCGTCGGCTGCCTCCTCGCGCTGGCGGTCCTCTGGGTCCTCACGACCGCCGGGGGTCAGGTTCCTGTCTTCGGCGCGCCCGCGCTCCCGCTTCGAACCTTCCCCGCCAGGGTCACCGGTTGGTACGAACGCCTGTCCGCCCGAGCGGCGGGATGGACCCGGCGCGACCTCAACCGCTATGTGCTGGCGATCGTCGTCATCACGGCGGCGTTGAAGGTCTTCAACGCACTCGCCTACCCCGGCTTCTTCAGCGGGGACGACGTGGAGGTGCACGAGATGACCTTTGCGCGCCTCTTCGGATACCCGAGCAATTCCTGGAGCCTCAGAAGCCCGTTCTTTCCGTTTGCGTTCATCTACCCCGTCCAACGTCTGCTCGTTCTCGGCGGGATCACGGACACGCGGCTGCTGGTCATCGCGGGTCGCCTGGTGGTCATCGCGTTCTCGTCGGCCGCCGTCTGGCTGCTGTTTCGCGTGGCGGTGCGCCGGCTCGACGACCGCCTCATCGCAGCGGTTGCGGTTCTGTTCTTCGGGTTCTCGCGTCTGCAGCTGACATTCGGTTCCGCGGAGTTCCCCCGCCCGGTCGCGACGCTGTTCATCCTCGCCGCGTACGGGTGCCTGTTGCCGGGTCGCCGCGTCGCCTCGACCGTGTGGGCGGGCGCCCTGCTCGCTATCGGCGGCACGCTGAGGTTTGGCGAGTACGTGTTCCTCGCACCGGCGCTGGCGACACTCGCGCTCGAGCGGCGCTGGCGCGATTCCGCAGTGATGCTCCTGGCGTTCGGTGGAGCGACGGTGTGCCTGCTGTCCGTGTCGGACGGTCTCTACTGGGGCGCGCCCTTGTACAGCTTGCGGCATGCCGTCGATTACACGATCGTACAGAGGCTCTCCTCGCGCGGTTACGAGCCGATCTACGAGTACGTGCTGTCGCTCGGCGGATGGTCCAATCTGGTGTATGTTGCGTTGAGCCTGGCGGCCCTCGGCGCCGGCGCCCGGGACCTGGTGCTCTGGACCTGGGCCCCTGTCGCGATCCTCAGCCTGCTCCCGCACAAGGAGCCGCGGTACCTCGTGGCGGTCGGCCCGTTTCTGGCGATGTCCGCCGCCCTGGGCCTGCGTCACCTCCTTGCCCGCCTCGCAGCGTGGGGAGATGAGCGACGCCTCCGCCTTCGTCTGGTCCAGCGCGCGACGTGGCTGCTCGTGCTCTGTGCGGTCGCGGCCCTCCTATTCGAAGCCAGCGCCTTCCGCTTCAGACGCTCGGCGTCTGGAATCTCGGTGGCCCGGTACATCACCGCACACGGGGGTGGCGGCGCGGCCGTCGAGCAACTGTGGAGAGCCGGCGGTCACCTGTACCTCCGCAACGTCCATCCACTCGTCGATTTACAGATCGACAGCCACTCCGAGCCGAACACCTTGGATCAAGTGCTCGACAATCCGGAGGTCCGCTGGATCGCCGTGCATCGACTGACTGGCAGGGCGAACATGGATGAGACCCTGGCGCGCGCAGGCTTCGACCGCGCGTTCACCGCGGCCGACTCCGTGGTCTACGACCTGTACGAACGGCGCACCGGCGCACCTTCGGCGTCCTCCGACGCAGCGCGCGGAAGCCGACTCCCCGGTCGTCCAGACGCAGACAGGGCCGCCCGTCGGCTGCGGCGAACGAGTCGGTTGACTACAATGCAGACAGTGACTACAATGTAGACTCATGTCGCCCACCTCCCCGCTCGGCGAGTTCGAGCACGTCGTCCTGCTGGCCATCCTGCGCCTTGCCGACGAGGCCTCGGGCGTCGCCGTTGCGCGCGAGCTCGAGTCCACGGCCGGCCGCCGCGTGTCGCGCGGCGCCCTGTACACCACGCTCGACCGCCTCGAGCAGAAGGGGCTGCTGCGCTGGAAGGTCGCCTCCGGCGGCCCGGCGCGCGACGGCGCACCCCGGCGCGTCTATACCGTGACGGCGGCGGGCATGGCCGCGCTGCGCGACTCGCGCCGGGTGCTCAAGCGCCTCTGGCGCGGCCTCGAGCACACGCTCGAGGAGCGGCCGTGACGGCGCCGCCGCGCCTCGCCCGCACCCTGGCGCAGCACCTCCTGCCGGCGGGCGACCACGGGCGGGGTATCCTGGCCGATCTCGACGAGGAGTTCCACGACATCGAGACGCGCACGTCGCGGCGGGCCGCCCGACGCTGGTACCG
>JAHECP010000211.1 GCA_024641665.1 Acidobacteriota bacterium | reverse complement strand
CGATCGTCCTCGGCGCCGCCCGATGCGGGGCTCTCGCTCGTGGTGCTGGCCCCCGGAGGCTCCGGGTGCGATGCGGCGGAGATCGCGCGGCGCGTGCTCGCGGACGCCGGCGAGCAGGAGCCACCCGCCGCCGGTGGCCAGCCGCGCGCGCCGGCGGGTCCGGCGGCCGCGGCGCCCGTGGAATTGCCGGCGCAGCTCGAAATCGGCGAGGCGCGCGGGCGCGGCTACCGCGTGACGACGCTGAACCTGGAGGAGTACGTGGCGAGGGCCGTGGCCGGAGAGGCCGCGCCGGGCACGCCGCCGGCGACGCTCGAGGCGCTCGCCATCACGGCGCGGACCTACGCCGTCGCCAACCGCGGGCGCCACGCGGCGGAGGGCTTCGATCTCTGCGACCTCACGCACTGCCAGGCGCTCAGGCCGCCGACCGCGGCCTCGCGGGCCGCCGCCGCGGCGACGGCCGGCCGCATCCTCGTCTTCGGTGGCCGGCCGGCCGAGGTGTACTACAGCGCGTCGTGCGGCGGCTGGAGTGCCACGCCCCGTGAGATCTGGGAAGGGGCCGCCTCGACGCCGCCCTATCTCGTGTCGCGCGCCGAGCCGGCGTGCCGGGATGCGAGCCGCTGGACGTCGGAGATCCCGGTGCGCGACCTCGAGCGCGCGCTGCGCGCGGCCGGCCTGCGCGGCTCGGCGCTCCGCGATCTCCTCGTCGTCGGGCGCACGGCGTCGGGCCGCGTGGCGCGCGTGCGGGTCGACGGGTTCGAGCCGGCCGAGATCTCCGGCGAGGCCTTCCGCCTGGCGGTCGGGCGCACGCTCGGCTGGAACCTCGTGAAGAGCCACCTGTTCGACGTGCGCCGTACGTCGACGGGCTACCGCTTCACGGGTTCCGGCTTCGGGCACGGCGTCGGGCTGTGCGTCATGGGCGCCTCGCGGCTCGGCCGCGGCGGCCGGAGCGCCGAGGACATCCTGGCCACGTACTTCCCGGGCGCGGCGGTGACGGCGCCGGCCGCGCCCGCCATCCGACTGGAACTTCCCGCCGGCGACGAACACGAGCGTGCCGCGCTCGTCGCGCTGGTCGAGCAGGGACTGCAGGACCTGCAGGCGAAGACGGGGGAGCGGGCGCCGGCCCGTCTCACGGTGCGCTTCCACCCGACGGTCGAGAGCTTCCGCCGCGCGACGGGTCGTCCGTGGTGGGTCGCGGGCGCCACCCGCGGCGACCGGATCGATCTGCTGCCCGTCTCGGTGCTCGTCGGCCGCAACATCCTGCGGCGCACGGTGACGCATGAACTCGCGCACCTGCTCGTCGACCCGGTGCTGGAGGATCGCCCGCTCTGGGTGCGCGAGGGTCTCGCCGCGATCTTTGCGGGCGAGGCCGCGGACGTGCCGCCGCCGGCGGGCGCCTGTCCGGACGACGACGAGATGCGCGGCGCGGCCGGCGCGGACCAGATGCGCGAGGTCTACGAGCGCGCCGCCGCGTGCGCCGCGCGCGCGCTGGCGGCGGGACAGTCGTGGCGCGACATTGGCAAGTGACAGCTCAACGAAACCACGATGGCGCGAAGTAAGACCGACCGACGGATCCCACCAACGATGGGCACGATGGCCGTCACGCTGCAGGCGGCGACCGGCACGCCCGAGTGGGCCGGCCGGAATCGGGACGGACGCGTGCAAGAACGCGTGGGCAGGAGATGAGCGCGCTCTTGCGCGCGTCCGTCCCGATTCCGGCCGCCGGCTCGGCCGGATCGAACACCACCGGCCGAGCCGAGCCGGTCGCCGCCGCGACGGGGCACGACACCGTCCTCGCACCGAGGCGTATACTGGCCGCGACAAACCGGCACGCATCCACGCACGGACCGATGTCCAAGGAGGCGCTCGTGGCACTCACCGTCAAGAAGGTCGAGTTGTGGCGTCGGGAAGTCGAGAACCGTCCCGGGGTGCTGGCCGACGTGCTCGGCATCCTGGCTGGCGCCGGCGCGAACCTCGAAATCGCGATGGCCTACCGCTATCCTGGCAACCAGGCAGTGGGGGCGATCGAGGTCTATCCGGTGTCGGGTCGCAAGCGCATCGCTGCGGCGCAGGCGGCCGGGCTTCAGCCTCTCTCGCTCGCCGCGCTGCGCGTCGAGGGCACGGATCGTCCCGGCGCGGGCCGGGCGATCGCGCGCCCGCTCGCCGACGCGGGCCTCAACATCTCGTTCCTCGTGACCCAGGTCATCGGACGCAAGTTCACCGCGGTCTTCGGTTTCGACTCGGCCGACGATGCGGCGAGGGCGTCCAGGATCATCCGCAAGGTGCGGGTGTAGGGAATCCGACCTTCGTGAGCCTCGTGAGCTTCGTGGTGGTCGTCCGTCGTAAGGTTCAGGCGGTCTCGCGCGCGGCGGCCCACAGCACCAGCGCCCAGCCGATCTGCGCGAGCAGGTAGATCGTGCCGAGCTTGACGGCGACGAACAGGATCTCGACCGCGTTCGCCGGGATCGTCTGCGGGTGCCAGTAGACGGCCCCGAGCGGCAGGAAGACGAACAGCACCATCGCCGCGCCGACGATGCCCAGCTGGCGCCGCGAGAAAGCGGCGCGGATCCAGGCGAGGCGGCCGACGGCGCGCCACCCGGCGCGCGCGCCGGCGCTCAGGAGCGCCACCGCCGCCGACACGCCCACGACGTAGCGCACGATGAACAGGACGGCGTCGAGGACGCGGTGGACCCACGCCGTCTTCGACGTCTCGAAGGTGGCGATGAGCCACGCGTCGATCTCGCCGCCGTGCGCGTCGAGCCACACGCCGGCGTGCGCCGCGAGCAGCCAGAACAACGCGAAGACGACCGCCGCGGCGACGACGATCGGCGCGGCGCGCAGGCCGCGCCGCGCCGCCTGGCCCATCGTCAGGTCCGCCCGCCAGCCGAGCGAGGCGGCCGCCTCGGTCCACCCCACCGTGAAGACGACGAGCAGCGCGAGCGCGGCCGACAGCGCGAGCATCGCCACGTTCGACTCGGGCACGTTCACGAGCCCCCAGAAGAGGCCGGCGGCGGCGGCGTGGCCGGCGGCCAGGCACGAGACGATGGCGAGCGCGCGTTTCATCGCGAGCCTCCGGTCGGGCTGACGGCCGCCTGCACGGTCAGGTCCTGCGCGCGGCTCGAGGCGGTGACGTCCGGCACGTACATCGGCGCGATGCGCGCCGGCATGGCGTGGAAGACGCCCGGCGTGACGACCTTCAGCAGGTACGTGTACTCGTAGCGCCCCTGGTCGAAGTCCTGCTGGAAGATCGCGACGTGGTCGTCGTGGTACTCGCGCCGGCTGTAGCTCCAGCCCGCGGGCCGGCGTTCGAGCTCGTACAGGCCGGTCTCGCGCACCGCCTCGGCGCCGGCCGGCAGCGGGTCCTCGATCATCAGGAATCGCCAGTCCTTCGCGCCCGCCGCCGTGAGGCGGACGAGCAGCAGGTCGCCCGGCCGGGCGGCGCCAGTGAACGGCGTCTCGCGGTAGACGATCCGGCCGTCCTTCTCGACGGGCGCCAGCGAGAAGTACTCGCGGACGAGCGCCAGGTGGCGCGTGCCCGCCGGCTCGATCGTCTCGCGGTTGTCGTAGTAGGCGCCGGTGACCGTCCAGTAGACCGCCGCGTCGCCGTGGCGGGCGAGGCGCACCTCGTTGGCGCCCGCCTGCGCCGGCACGGTGATGACGACCGGGTCGGGCGCCGTCCACGACGCCGGCGTGAACGTGTGACTGCCCGCCGGCGCGCCGTTCACGAAGACGTCCACCGTCATCGTCGACGGGCGCTCCTGCCGGGCGCCCATGTAGTCGAGCAGGCCGTAGAGCACCATGGCGGTCTGCTTGGTGTTCCACCAGTACATGCCCCGGCGGTTGACCAGCAACCAGCGGACGGCGCGCTCGATGGCGGGGTCGTTCGGCTGGCGCGCCACCAGCGCCCGGACCACCATCGCCGTCGCCTCGACGCTCACGTCGTCCCAGTCGTCGAGCAGCGGGTCGTGGTCCACCTGCCACCACGTGAGCTCGCCTCGCGTCCGGGCTTCGCCCATGAGCTCGCCGGCCAGCGTGCCGCCGCGGGCGTCCTTCCGCAGGTCGAGCAGCGACAGCAGCAGCGCGCGGCCGTAGGCGGTCATCCGTCCGCGCGCCTCCCACGCCGCGTCCGTCGCGGCGGCCATGTCGAAGGCCGGCTGGTCGGGGCCGGCCGGCGCGATGCCGGCGGCGTCGGCGCGGGCGAGCACCCACGCCATGTAGACCTTGAGGTCGGGCACGGCCCGCGGGTAGGTCGCGTAGAGCTTCACCAGGGCCGCCGCGCCGCGGCCCGCCCGGTACTCGTCGATCTGGCGTCCGGCGTTCTTCGCCTCCACCAGGCCGTACAGCGCGTAGGCCGTCATGAACGGGTGGTTCGGGTCGGTCGGCCACCAGCCCCAGCCGCCGTCGTCGTGCTGGTAGTCGTAGAGGCGCCGCAGCCCGGCGTCGACCTGCCGGTCGAGGACGACGAGGCGCTCGGGCCGCGCGAGGCCGAGCTCGTCGAAGGCGCGGCCGACGAGCAGGTTGGGCAGGAAGCTCGAGAGCGTCTGCTCGGTGCAGCCGTACGGGTACGACGTCAGGAAGTCGAGCGCACCGAGCAGCGAGCCGCCGAGCGACGGCGCGAGCGCCACGCGGATCGACCGCGCCGCCGGGTTCGACGCCTCGGGGATGGTCACGTCCACGGTGTGCTCGGCCTCGCCGGCGAGCGAGCCGGCGGCGCCGACCTCGCGCTTCAGACCGTAGGGCAGGACCGGTACGCTGAGCTCGACGGCGTCGGACTCGACGGGCGCCAGGGCGGTCCCCGTGAAGGTGGCGGTGCCCGGCGGCGCGGCGCGGTAGCGCCAGTCGCTGCGGTCCTCGCCGCCCGACGGCACGTCGACCTTGTGCGGCGGCGCCGCGGCGTCCACCGGCGTGACGCCCTGGGCCGTCATCGTCACCGTGACCGGCTGCGCCTCGGGCAGGTAGTTGTGCACGAGGGCGGGGATGGCGACCTCGTCGCCCTCGGTGAGGAACCGCGGCGGCACCACACGCAGGATCAGGTCCTTGGTGGTGCGCGTCGAAGCCCGCGCGACGCCCACGTGCGCGTCGAGCGTGACGGCGCGCGCGGTGAGCCGCCACGTGGTGAGCGCGTCGGGATACGCGATCTTCACCGTGGCGGTGCCCTCGGGCCCCGTGTCGAGGTCCGCAACCCAGTAGATCGCGTCGGGGAACTCCTTGCGCACCTGCGGCCGCGCCTGCTCGCCGCCGCTCTTGAAGTCCGCGAGCGTGAGCGGCCGGCGCCGCTGGGCGAGCTGCAGCCGCTCGTCGCCCGAGTAGCCGATGAACGAGTACTCGCGCGAGAAGGACGTGCCGACGCGGCTGTACTCGAGGCGGTAGAAGAAGTGCAGCGGGTCGGGCGTCGAGTCGGGCTTCACGCCGTAGACCGCCTCGTCGATCACCGACAGGCTGACCTCGGCGCGCACGGGCTGCCCGTCCGGGCCGGTCGTGCGGATCGTGAAGACACCCGGCTCACGCGGCCGCGACACGGCCTGCGCCGTTTCGATCGACACCTGCACGGCGCGCGAGGTCGCCGGCACGCGCAGGCGTTTCTCCGCCTGGAACAGGCGGTCGTCCTTCACGTAGAGCACGTTCACGTAGGTGTCGCCGATGTCGGCCTCGTCGATGGGCACCTCGACGATCGCGCTGGCGTCGAGCCGCGAGACCCGATGCCAGGTGATCTGCGACCCCTCTTTGGTCACGAGCGCCGCGACGTCCACCGGCTCGCCGCGCAGCACGAGCTTCGCCACGTCGCCGCGCTGGTACTCCTTCCGATCCGGCAGCAGCTCGAGGTACTGGTCGCCGGCGGCCTCGTCGGCCGCCCGGCCGGGCACCCAGATGTACGCCGTGTCCTCGACCGTACGGTCGCCCGCGGCGGCGCTCGCGTGGAAGCGGTAGCTGCCGGGCTCGGCCGGGATCGTCGCGGTCCAGCGGGCGCGCCCGTCGGCGTCGGTCTGGACGGTCGATTCGGTGACCACCGTGGACTCGGGGTCGCCGTACCCGCGCGTGTAGCGCAGGCGCTCGAGCCAGACCTTCACGGCGGTCTGCGGCTGCGGCGTGCCGACGTAGTCGATCGCGCGCACCTCGAGCGCGGCCGTTGCGCCGGGTTGGTACAGGTACTGGCTCGCGCTCGCGATCACCATGAACCTGCCGTAGGTGCCGTAGACCGTGGTGGCGCCCGACACTTCGCGGTCGCTCGCGTCGGTGACGTGCGCCGTGATGCGCAGCGAGTAGTCCTGGCCCTGCTGGCGGGCGTCGTCGAGGACGGGCACGGGCACCGTGACGGTCACCCGCCCCTGGGCGTCGAGCTGGGTCGTCTCCTCGGCGACGTCGCTGCCGGAGCCGTACCAGCCCTCGCTCTCGTCCGCGTCGTCGGTCCAGCGCAGGGGCGAGGCGTAGTAGCCGCGCGACAGGGCGTACTTCACGCGCCCGCCGGCGACCGGCTGCCCGAAGTAGTACTTGGCCTCGATCGTGGCCGTCGCGGTGCGGCCCTGCACGATGAACCGGTCGGGCGAGGTCACCGACACCTGGAACTCGGGCCGGCGGTACTCCTGTACCTCGAAGTGGCCGAAGGCCTCGTCGTCGGCCGAGTGGACGCGGATGGTGTAGTAGCCGAGCGCCGCCGTGACGGGCACGGTCCAGGACGTGTTCACCGAGCCGAACTCGTCCACCTTGCGCGTCTCGCGCAGGACAATCTTGCTGTTCGTGTCGGCGATCGTCACCTCGACCTGCGGGCGATCGAAGGCGACGAGCGCGCCGCGCGTCCGCCAGCGCAGCACCGCCTTCAGGCGGACCGTGTGCCCGGGGCGGTAGATGGGCTTGTCGGTGTACACGTAGCCGACCAGATCGCGGGGCGTCTCGCGCAGGTACCACGCGCCGGGATCCGAGACCGCCACCTGCCGGCCGCACGTCGCCACGACCACCACGTTGTCGGGCTTGACGTCCACCGCGGCGGTGTAGGTGCCGTCGGCGGCCGTCTCGCCGCGCGCGGCAACCGCCTGGTCGGCCAGCATCACGAGGCCGCAGCCGGCAACCGGCTCGCCGGTGAAGCGGTCGGCCGTGTAGACGAGCAGCTGTCCGGACGCGGACTTCGTCACCAGCCCGACGTCCGAGATCACCACGATCGTGTAGGCGCGCAGCAGGTCGTGCACCGCCTCGACGACGTAGACGCCCGGCTGATCGAGCTCGAGCGGGATGCGGCGCCCGTCGGCCTCGGCGAGCGGCGGCAGGATCTCGCGCCACGACGTCACCACCTGCGCCGCGTTGAGCAGCGGCACCTGCGCGAAGGTCGCGGCGCGGACGACGCGCCGCCGCTCGACGACGGCGCGATCGGCCTCTGCCCGCCGCGCGGCCCGGTACTGGGGGCTGAACTGGCGGCGGAAGAAGCTCCGCACGTCGGCGCGCCACGCCGCCTTCCAGTCGGCGAGGCGCTCGAGGAGCGTCGGTTCCTGAGCCACCTCCGGCTCCGGGCCGCCCAGCACGTGCGGCTCCTTCAGCTTCGCGAAGAAGGCGGCCGCGTCGTTCACGCGGTAGATGCGGAAGTCGAGGTGGGCGACCTGGCGGAAGCTGACGTAGATGTAGGGCTGCTCGCGGGTCGTGAAGAGGTGGCTGCTCGCCAGCGAGAAGGCGGGCGCCGGTGTCGTCTGGGCGGCCGCCGGACGGGCGCCGCCCAGGACGGCCGGCAGGATCAGGACCCACGCGACGCGGGCGCGCCGGAAGAGGGCGTTCGTCACAGGATGGCCAGCCTGAACACGCCGACGAAGCTCGGGTTCGCGGCGAGAGGCCGCCACCGCGGCGCGGGGTGGCCCAGCAGGTCGGCCAGCCGCACCTTGCGGACCTCGCCCGGCTCGGTCGCGCGCTCGTCGGTCGCGGCCTCTTCGGCCACGCGCGCCGATGGTCCCGTATGGTACACGAGCCAGTCGTCGCCGTCGCGCTCGAGCAGCGACCGGCCCACGAACACCATCAGGTGGTCGGGGCTGTGCTGCTGAGGTTGGTGGAAGTAGAGCAGATCGCCGGGCCGCGCCGCCCGGACGTCGCGGCCGACGAGCCGGGCGTTCTCGCGGACGATCGTGTAGGCGTCGGCGAACTCGGCGTAGCGCGGTGGCGGGCCGTCCGACACGCGGAAGAGCGGCCAGCCGTTCGCCTGTCCGTCCGGGCGGCCCCGCACGTCGGGAAACGCCACGTCGATCGGCAGGTGGGCCTGGCGGCGCCACTCGGGCGTGTGCTCGCGGAGCGCCTCGCGGAACGCGTGGCGCACCAGTCCCGCGCAGTCGGTCACGTCGGGTGTCGGACGGTAGAACTGGGCGTCGGCGAGGAACACGAACCAGTCGCGAAAGGCCGCCCGGTCGGATTCGTCGGCGAGCCGGACCTGCGAGGCCGGCACGGCAAGAGCGGCCGCCACCAGGCTCGCGACCGCCGCGACGCGCGCGCGCAGAGCGAGCCGGCGCCGCGTCACGGCCGCGTCCCCGCGACGGGCAGCCGCACGACGGTGACGTCATGGCCTGGGGGCACGCCGGCCAGCGCGGCGATCTCGCCGCCGTGCGCCTCGATGACGACGCGGGCCAGGACGAGGTCGAGACCGCGCCCGCCGCGCAGGTGATCGAACGAGCCCAGCGCGTCCGCCGCGGGCACGCCGGACCGCTCGACTTCGTCGC
>JAHECP010000001.1 GCA_024641665.1 Acidobacteriota bacterium | reverse complement strand
GTCGGGCGGACGACCGGCCAGTCGCCGCTCGGCGTCGGCCGCCCGCATCGGCGTCGGCGCCACGGCGCCCAGCGCGATCCGGGCCGTGCGCACCGTGCCGCCGGCGTCGAGCTCGAAGAACCCCGCGACGCTCGCGGCGGCCATGTCCACACGGCTGCGCGCCGAGATCCGCTCGTAGGCCGAGCCGGATCGCAGCGGGGGCACGGGCAGGCGCACATCCACCACGAGCTCGCCGGGCGCGAGATCGACGGCCTTCGGCCCGAGGAAGAACCGATCGAGGTCCACCTGTCGTCGCGCGCCATGGCGCGCGACACTCACCGTCGCCGCATGGACGAGCAGCGGACCGGCCGTGTCGGCGCAGGGCGAGCCGTTGGCGATGTTGCCGGCGACGGTGCCCATGTTGCGGATGTGGGTGGTGGCCATCACCGAACAGGCGCGCGCGAGCGCGGGGTAGCGCCGCACGACGTCCGGGTGGCGCCCGACGTCACGAATCCGCGCCGCCGCGCCGATCACCAGACCACCGGCCTCGTCGAAGCGCACCGCTCGGAGCTCGTCGATCCGCGTGATGCTGACCAGGTGATCGATCGTCGCCGCGCCCCGGCGCAGCTTGTCGATGAGATCGGTGCCGCCGGCGAGCACGCGCGCCCCGGCCCCGAGCTCGGCGAGCAGCACGAGCGCGGCCTCCAACGTCTCGGGACGGTGATAGTCGAACGAGGGCGCCGCGGGCATCTCAGCCGCCCTCCTTGCCGTCCGTCCGACCCGCCGCGTGGCGGATCGCATCCACGATCTTGGCGTAGCCGGTGCAGCGGCACAGGTTGCCCGAGAGCGCGTGCCGGATCTCCTCCTCGCTCGGCCGCGGCGTCTCGTCGAGCAGCTGCTTCGCGTTCAGGATCATCCCGGGCGTGCAGAAGCCGCACTGGACGGCGCCGCGCTCGACGAACGCCTGCTGGAGGGGATGGAGCTCCTGGCCGGACGGGGCCAGGCCTTCAATCGTCGTGATCGCGAGGCCCTCGGCCTCGACGGCGAGCGTCAGGCAGGAGCAGACCGAGCGCCCGTCGAGAATCACCGTGCAGGCGCCGCAGTCGCCGTGGTTGCACCCGATCTTGGTGCCCGTCAGCCCGAGGTCCTCGCGCAGGACCTCCGCCAGGCTGCGCCACGGCTCGACCGCCACCTCGTAGCGGTCGCCGTTGACGACGAGCTCGATCGCCCGTCTTCTCACGCGGCGATTGTACCGCGAGACCGCACCCCGCAGGCAAATCCCGTCCGGGTCAGGCGGGCAGCGGTTTTCCGGTGGTCTCCTCGCCAAACGGCAGCAGCAGGATGCCGATCGCGAACGCCGCGGCGGTCCAGGCCACGGGCACGCCGAGCGATCCGTACGCCGCGACGCCCTCGCCCACGAGGAACGTGATCCCCGCGCCGGCGAACCGCCCGACCGACGTGGCGAACGCGAACGCGCTCGCGCGGCAGCTCGTCTCGTACTGCTCCGGCAGCCACAGCGTGTACATCGCGAAGTTCGCGCCGCCGAAGCCCAGGACGAAGAGATCCGCCATGAACCATGCGAGCGCGTTGGTCTCCCAATAGAAGATGTAGCCGAAGCCCGAGAGGATGCCCACGAACATGAGAAGGAAGAAGACGCCGAGCGTGAGCCGGCGCCCGATGGCCTCGGCCATCGGCGGCAGCGCCACGCAGCCGATGATCGTGCCGACCGACAGCAGCATGGTGCCGTACGAGGCGAGGCGCGCCGCCTCGGCCGTCGCGTAGCCGGCCCGCGCGGCCAGCTGCGTGACCGCCGCGGGCACGTACACCGATCCCGCCCACAGCCCGACGATGGAGACGAGGAGGTAGGTGGAGTTGAGGATCGTGCGCTTCACGTACTGGGGCGTGAAGAGCGCGCCGAACGCCTGGCCGAGCGACGGCCGCGCCCGGGACGTCTTCTCCTCCCACCGCTGCGATTCGCGCACCCCGTAGCGGATGAACCCGATGAGGAGCGCGGGCAGCCCGCCCACCGCGAACATCCAGCGCCAGCCGAGCGACGCGCCGATCGTGTAGTTGGCGATGGCGGCCAGGAAGAACCCGACGTAGTAGCCGGTGTGCATGTAGCCGGCGCCCTTCGCCCGGCGGTCCTCGGGCCATTCCTCGGCGACGAACGTGCCGCCCATCGACCACTCGCCGCCGATGCCGACGCCGGCGAGCAGCCGCAGCAGCGCCAGCTGCCAGACGTTCGTGGCGAGCGCGCTCAGGAACGTGAACAGCGAATAGCAGAGGATCGTGAGCATCAGCGTGCGCACGCGGCCGAACCGGTCGGCGATCGGCCCCCACGCCATCGACAGGCCCCAGCCGACGAGGAACAGCGCGAACAGCACGCTGCCGTAGAAGCCCACGTTGGCCGGCGTGGGCGCGAGGCCCGAGCGCGGTAGCAGCTCGGTCATGGCCGGCACGAGCACCAGCGCGTAGATGAACGAGTCCATCCCGTCGAGCGCCCAGCCGCCCCAGGCCGCCCAGAAGCCTCGAGTCTGATTGCCGGTGAGGGGCGTGCGTGGGCCCGCGGTGCGGGCGCCGGGTCTCTCGGTCAGAGCCATAGCGGCGCGAGTATAGCGCGGGTTGGAGGATCGGCTGACAGGTGAACGGCCGCGCGGGTCAGGCGGGGGTTCGATCCATCTGCTGGAGGACGCGCACGCCCGATCGCATGGACAGCCACCACGTCGCCAGGCTCACGCCGGCGGCCGCGAGAAACGACGCGGCCATGAGGAACTGCTCGAGGGCCGTGAGCGGCGCGTGCCTGATGCGGTGCCAGAGGTACAGGGAGGAGGGCCAGCCGACGAGCACGATCAGGATCGCGAGGAAGAGCACCGCGCCGATCATGAACGTGACCCCGCCGAAGGATCCCGCGACCTGGGTGATGTTGTCGGCGCGGAACCGGGGATAGCGGGCGCCGAGGCCCGTGGCGAGCCCGACGAGGGCCAGGCTCATGAAGACGATCGCCAGGGCGGTGACCACCTTGAGAAACGGATCGACCCCCAGGAGCTCATTGGCCACGATGGTCAACCCCTCGGTCAGGACCAGCACCGGCAGGAGTCCCGTCCAGAACTTCGACCAGAGGAAGTCGCCGAGCGAGATCGGCGCGGCGCGGATGATCCAGAAGGCGGCGCCCTCGGCCGAGACCGCCGGAAAGACGAACCGCACCGCCACGGTCGCCATCACCAGGCCGGCCATGCCCAGATTGACGAACGCGTACACGTTCTTGATCACGCCGCTCATGTATGGAATGCGCCCGAGGTCGAGCACGCGGAAGTTGTACAGGTAGACCAGCACCAGCGCGCACAGCAGCAGGAGCTGCGACCACTGCGTGACGTCCCGCAGGAAGACCTTGAGGTCCTTGATCAGGAGGTGGCGGCGCACGGCCGACAGCGGCAGCCGGGGCGCCACGCGGTCCACGAGCGCCAGCCGCGTGAAACGCGCCTTGTGCGCCTCCTGGGCCTTGCTGAAGCCGGCGAAGTACCACCGCTCGTGGGCCGCGCCAAGCAGCACCGTCACGCCCAGCGCGGTGGTCCACAGCGCGCCGCCATGGAGCAGGTCGAGGCCGCCCTGGAGGCTGGCGAACAGCGCCTCGCCGGCCCAGAACGACGGGAGGAGCGGCGTGATCGGCCACTGCAGCGTCGCGAAGAAGCCCATGATGTCGGGCAGCGACTCGACGCGCAGGAGCTGTTCCGGCCGCACGTAGCGCAGGAGCAGCACGAGGCTGGCGGCGAACAGCAGGCCCATGAGCATCAGGATGTCGCGGGCGCGCCGGGCCGGAAACACGTTGACCAGGAGCAGGGTGACGGCGCTCCCGAGCGCGACCGGAATGACGGCGAACGGTGGGACCATCAGCGCCGCCGTGAGATAGAAGCCGGCCGGCGCGCACCGCGCCACGCCCACGCCCATCAGCACCGGCATCAGGAAGATCACGACCATCCACGAGGCCTGACCCACCGTGCGGAAGAACCGCGCGTGAAACAGCCGGCGCCCGGCGATCGGGGCGGCCAGGAGCAGACGCAGGTCCTCGGACAGGAAGAAGGTCGACAGCGCGGTGACGACCCCGCTGAACGCGAGGAAGGACAGGAACGTCAGGAACACCCAGGACAGGCCGAGGCGGAGCAGGAAGTCGCCGAGCTCCTCGTAGGCGTCCAGCTGCAGGGTCAGCCAGAACGAGCCCGCGAACAGTGTCGCACAGACCACGAGCCCGATGGCCCCGAAGAGCAGCGCGCGGACGAGGTCGCCCCGTTCGCGTCGACGCGCGCGGTTGCGGGACGACCACACGCCGGGCAGGAGCAGGTAGGGAAAGGGGACGGCGCCGTGCCCGGCCTCGCTAGAACGCTTCATCGATCTCCTGCAGTCCGCTGCCGCCCGTCAGCTTGAGGAACACCGGTGTGAGCTGCGCGTCCGGGCTGCCGGCCATCCGCTGCAGCTCTTCGACCGTCCCCCGCGCGATGATCCGGCCCTTCACGACGATGCTGATGCGGTCGCACATCTCCTGGGCCACCTCCAGGGTGTGCGTGCTCATGAGGATGGCCACCCCGCGCTCGCTCATGCGCCGGAACACCGCCTTGATCAGCCGGGCGCCGCGCGGATCCAGCCCGATCATCGGCTCGTCCACCAGCAGGGCGCGCGGGCGATGGAGAAAGGCCGCGCTCATCACCAGGCGCTGCCGCATGCCGTGAGAGAAGCTCTCGACCAGCTCGTCCTCCCACTCGCGGAGCTCGAACAGATCGAGCATCTCCGCCACGCGGTCGCCCACGCCGTTGCCGTTCAAGCCGTACAGGGCGCCGTGGAACCGCAGGAACTCGCCCGCGGTGAGCTTCTCGTAGATGAAGGGCCGGTCGGGGATGAAGCCGAGCGAGGCCTTGGCCGCCTCGGTGTCGGTGGCCAGGTCGTACCCGTTGACCACGATGCGGCCGGCGGTGGGCTTGAGCAGCCCGGCGATCATCTGGATCGTCGTCGTCTTGCCGGCGCCGTTGGGACCCAGGAACCCGTGGATCTCCCCCGCCCGCGCCTCGAGCGTCAGGCCGTCCACGGCGGTGAAGTCGCCGAATTTCTTGACCAGGTCGTAGACTGCAATCATGTTCACATGGGGCTCCGCCCCATACTCCGGCTGAGTTCAGTCCAACCCCGAACAGCACCAGCGCAAGCCGCACCATCCGTCCGACTTGCGGCGGGACGCGGGCGGCGGGAGCGCGGGAGCCTCCGGCGACGGCGCGCCGACCACGATCGGCGTCGAGCCAGGGACCAGATCCAGATCGAGCACCGTCATCTTCAGATGGCCGATGAGCGGCAGGATGACCGTCTGCTTGTCGAGCCCGCCGCGCGCCAGCCGCAGGTGCGTGGCGTCGGCCGGGAACTCGTTGAACGTCGGATCGACGGGCAGCCACAAGCCCCGGCCGTCCCGTTCCTCCAGGTACACTTCCGGCCACGCGTGGTAGTAGAACGCGCCGCGCACGTAGGCCAGGCCGACGGCGATCCGGGCGGGGATGCCCAGCGCGCGGGCCATCGCCACGTACAGCGCCGTGTGCTCGTTGCAGTCGCCGACCTTCGTGCGCAGGACGTCGAGGGCCGAGGGCAGGCCCACTGTCGGCTTCTTGTCGAGGAGGCCGTTGACGTACCGGGTGAGCCGCTCGGCCTGCACGCGGCGGTCCGCGACGTCTCCCGCGGCCTTCCTGGCCTCGGCGCGAATCTCGGGCGCGTCGCTCTCGATGAACGGCTCCGGCGCGAGGTAGCGTGCCGCGTCGGGGTCGGCCGATCCTGGCGTCAGGCTCTGCGGATCGACGATCTCGATGGTGTCCCCCTCGACGGTCTGGCCGGCGCCGGTCAGGTCCGGGCTCGAGAGATCGGCGCCCTCCAGACGCACGCGCAGGCGCAGCACGTTGCGCGGCTCGTCGAAGGGCGTGCGGGTCACCGGCACCACCGCGGCGGCCCTCAGCAGATCCGTCTGCACCTGACCGGGGACGGCCATGACGGTGGCTCTCGCCGCGGGCTCCCGGACGGTCAGCAGCCCCAGCGGGCTCTCTTCGCGCACCACCTCGCCCGTGTCGGTGACCCAGGAGGTCGTGCGCAGCCCCGCGAACTCGAGCTCGACGCGAAACGCGGGCGTCGGCATGTCGCCGGCGCGCACCAGCTCGCGCCTGCCCACCTCGAGCACGACGGGCGCGTTTCTGAGCGTGGCGGGATCGAACGCCATCCACCGGTAGCGGGCGCCGGGCGTGAGGCCCTCGCTCGCCAGGCGCCGGCCCAGGTTGAGCGTCAGCAGGGGCGGCTCGTCGAGGTCGCGTGTCTCGGTCCGCGTGGCGCCCGAAGAGGTGATGTCGAGAACGAGCTTCCACGGCCTGGCGGCGTCCCGGCCGGCGCGCTCGACGCGGCCGGCGACCGCGACCGCTCCGGTTCCGGGATCGAGCGAGAACTCGAACGAGCGGAGCACGAAGGCCCCGTCCACGCGCGCGGTCGTGTGGATCTTCGCGGCGGCGGACGCGCCGAGCAGCGTCATCTCCAGCCGCCCGTCCTCCTGCAGCTCGAACCCATCGTCTCGTGGAACGGTCTGGCTGACGGTGAACCCGACCTTCGCGCCGCGGTAGTAGACGCCGCGCCACTGCGCGTCCGAGCCGTAGCGGCCGAGATCGGCGGCGAGATTCACCGAGACCTGCACGTAGGACCGGTTGACCAGCGCGGCCATCTGGCCGGCCCAGGCCACGAGGATGAGGACACTCAGTGGTCCGGTGACGCGTCGGGGCAGGGGCCGGATCCACTTCATGGTCGTGCGGCCCCGGGGCGGGAGCGCTGGCTCGGTTTCATCGATGTCGGGCCTTCTCAGCAATTATCGGCCGAACCTGTTACGAGTGCAGGTTTCGTGCCTGCGCCCGGCCGGCCGGGATGCTGGCGGTTGGCAACGCGATCGGGCCAGTCAGAAGGCCTGAATGCCTCGGTTGGAGGCCGGCCGATCCGAGCGCGTGAGAATGGCGATCGAAGGGGGCAATGTTCCGCGGCAGGACACTGTCGTACGAAGAACGGGGACGGTCTTCCCGGTTCGTGCACATGCGGCACGGCGGAAAGACCGTCCCCGATTGGTGTGGTCGGCGGTGCGCTACCAGCGCGGCTCGGACCGGCGTCGGTTTCCACCGCCACCGTCGAACCCGCCGGACCGCTGCGGCTTCGGCCGCGCCTCGTTGACCGTGAGGTTGCGCCCGCCCATCTGGTAGTCGTTGAACTGGGCGATCGCCTTCCCGGCGTCCTCGTCGGAGGCCATCTCGATGAACGCGAACCCGCGCGCGCGGCCGGTGGCCATGTCGCGCATGACGTTCACGCTCTCGACGGTGCCGGCCTCCGCGAACAGCTGCTGGAGGTCCGTTTCGCCGACTTCGTACGGCAGATTCCCTACGTAGAGTTTACGAGCCATGGGTCACTCTCCTGCCCGCTCGTGCGGGAGGTTTCGATGGCGGACCGTCAGCGCCCGTTCATCGGTGTGAAGTCGCCGAGAATCCAGAATCGGACCTCGAGCGGGATGGAGAAAGGCCCTTCCGGAACTGATGCCTTGCGCGGGGGGAAACGAGGGGATGAGGCTCGGTTCGACTCTGACGCGGGCAGTGCGGAAATCCGTTATCCAACCTGACGCCAGCATTATATCACGTCGGTTGAGCCACCCTGACCACAGCGGCCCAGTCAGCCCCGGAGCCAATCCGACCGCCAGCTGCCACGCCAGCGCCGCCTACGCGCCCCTCGGCGTCCAGTACCCGTCCCGGCGAACACCCGCGCGGGCTGGTGGACCTCCTGCATCTCCGGCGCCGTGAACCGGCCGGGCGTGGTCGAGCAGCGTCCGGACGGCCCGCTCCGCGCCGCCCGGCCCGGGTGCCTCACTTCAAGGGCACGTTCAGCCAGACTTGCGCGCCGTAGCTCTTGAAGCTCCCGGTGCCGATGCCGTCATAGCCGCTGGTGATGTGGATCGACACGCCGTTGAGCCGCTGGAACCCGAGGCCCCCACGGATCATGACGTGGACCGCGGCGTGACCGTCGTAGAGGATGCTGGAGGGGCTGACGTCGGGATTCTCGAAGTCCCACACGCCGCTCAGCGACAGCTCCGGCTCGATGGACCATCCACCCGCCGGCTGATACCGGCGCGCAATCTCGGGTCCGAACGTGAACCGGCCCAGCGCCACGGTCTGGGCCGGGATGAGGACGCCGAGCGAGTCCGTGTAGCTGTGCTGCCGCTCTTCGATGTAATCGAGGCCGAGGTTTGGCGTGACGCGGAATCTGCCCACGAGGAGATTGCCGGTCACCTGCGTGTTCACCAGCCAGCGGCCCGTCGAGAACGTGTCGCGGTAGAGCCCGAACGGGTCGATCGTGTTGTGGGACGTGCCCCACGCCGCGCGCGCATCCACGAACAGGCTCGGCGTCAGCCTCGCGCTGACGTAGGGCCCGGCCATCGTGCCGGTCCCCAGCCCAATGGTCTCGCCGGCGGCGCGCGACTTCCCCGTCGTCCAGTCGCGCTGCACGAGGGCCCCGACGAGCACCGACGGCCCGAGCAGATAGTCCGCTCCGCCGTACACGATCCCGAAATCGGAGGTCGTGTCGACGTCCTTGAAGCCCTGGTAGTGCCCTTCGACCCAGGCGTTCAGGCGGGGATTCGACGCCGGCGTGCCTCCGGCCTGGCTCGCCGTGTCGGTCCCCAGAGCCCGCCTGATCTGCGACGTGCTCGTCGAGAACGAGAGCATCGACGACAGGGGCTGAGTGTCGCCCGACAGCGTGAACGGGCCGGCGGGACCTGCGGCGCCGCCGGCCTGCGTGCCGTGGCCCCACAGCGAACCCGGCATCCGCCGCACGAAACGGGCGGGACCCGGCCCGCCGGCCGCCAGCAGACGCAGCCGGCGGCCCAGGAAGTTGTGGATGAACTCCAGGGTGAGCGTGCGATGCAGCGCCACATCGAACTCGTTGGCGAACGTGCAGGTGATCGCCTCGCCGCCGTCCAGGCCGACGGAGACCGCACGCCCGCTCACGTCCGTGGTCGTGCCCCTGCCGCCCGCGTCCCCGGCGCACGTCAGCGAGGACAGCTTCCAGTGCAGCGGCAGATCGCCTTCGGCGAATGTGTAGGTCCCCGGCGGCAGGCCCGGGAACGCCCGCGTCGCCGTGCCGTTGACGGTGGCGAGATCGAACTGCGCCGCGCCGGAGACTGAGGACGTGAAGGGGAAGCTGCTGTTTCCGCCCGCCGCCAGCGTCACGATCGTGATGGAGCCGGTGGGCGGGGGTTTGTAGGTCACGGTCGCCGTGGCGGTGGCGGCGGCGAGCGTGCCACGCGACGGCGTGCCCGTCGCGGTGGCGGTGTTGGTGACGCGGCCGGCCTCCACATCGGCGGTCGTCGTCGTGTAGCTGCCCGAACAGGTGGTGCTGGCGCCGACCGCGAGCGTCGTCGCAGGGCAGGTGACCGTCCCGACCTTGTCGTCGGAAACCGTGATGGCCGAGATCGAGACGTTGCCCGTGTTGCTCAGCGCGTAGCTGTAGGTGATCGTCTGGCCCGCCCCGCTGTACGTGGCCGGGCTCGCCGTCTTGCTCAGCGTCCAGGACGGGTAAGCCACGAACGTGACGGTCGCCGTGGCGGTGGCATCGCCGAGCGTGCCGCTCGACGGCGTGCCGTGGGCGGTGGCTCTGTTGGTCACGCCGCCCACCTCCACATCGGCGGCCGTCGTCGTGTAGCTGCCCGAACAGGTGGTGCTGGCGCCGACGGCGAGCGTCGTCGCAGGGCAGGTGACCGTCCCGACCGTGTCGTCGGCGACCGTGATCCCCGAGATCGAGACGTTGCCCGTGTTGGTCAGCGCGTAGCGGTACGTGATCGTCTGCCCCGCGCCGGTATAGATCGTCGGGCTCGCCGTCTTGTGTAGCGTCCAGGACGGGTGGCCCGCCAGCGTGACGGTCGCCGTGGCCGTGACGTCGCCGAGCGTGCCGCTCGACGGCGTGCCGTGGGCGGTGGCCGTGTTGGTGACACTGCCGGCCGTGGCGTCGGCGGACGTCGTCGTGTAGGTGCCCGAACAGGTGGCGCTGGCGCCGACCGGGAGCGTCGTGGCGGCGCAGGTAACGGTCGTCACCTTGTCGTCGGAGACCGTGATCCCGGAGATCGAGACGTTGCCTGTGTTAGTCAACGTATAGCTGTAGGTGATCGTTTCGCCGGCCGCCGCATAGCTCGTCGGGCTCGCCGTCTTGCTCAGCGTCCAGGACGGGTTGGCGGTGAGCGTCACCGTGGCATTGGCGGTGGCATCGCCGAGCGTGCCGCTCGACGGCGTGCCGTGGGCGGTGGCCGTGTTGGTCACGCTCCCGGCTGCGACATCGGCGGAGGTCGTGGTGTAGCTGCCCGTACAGGTGAAGCTGCCGCCTGACGGCAGGGCCCCGCCGGCGTCGTGGGGCATCACGGGGCAGGTAACCGCCGTCACCTTGTCGTCGGAGACCGTGATCCCGGAGATCGAGACGTTGCCTGTGTTAGTCAACGTATAGCTGTAGGTGATCGTCTCGCCGGCCGCCGCATAGCTCGTCGGGCTCGCCGTCTTGCTCAGCGTCCAGGACGGGTTGGCGGTGAACGTCACCGTGGCATTGGCGGTGGCATCGCCGAGCGTGCCGCCCGACGGCGTGCCGTGGGCGGTGGCCGTGTTGGTCACGCTCCCGGCTGCGACATCGGCGGAGGTCGTGGTGTAGCTGCCCGTACAGGTGAAGCTGCCGCCTGACGGCAGGGCCCCGCCGGCGTCGTGGGGCATCACGGGGCAGGTAACCGCCGTCACCTTGTCGTCGGAGACCGTGATCCCCCAAATCGACACATTGCCGGTGTTGGTGAGGGTGTAGCTGTAGGTAATCGTCTCGCCGGCCGCCGCGTAGCTCGTCGGGCTCGCCGTCTTGCTCAGCGTCCAGGACGGGTGGGCCGCGAACGTAACAGTCGCCGTGGCCGTGACGTCGCCGAGCGTGCCGCTCGACGGCGTGCCGTGGGCCGTGGCCGTGTTGGTGACGCTGCCGGCCGTGACGTCGGCGGCCGTCGTCGTGTAGCTGCCCGTGCAGGTGGCGCTGGCGCCGGCGGCGAGCGTCGTCGAGGGGCAGGTGACCGTCGTCACCTTGTCGTCGGAAACCGTGATTCCCGAGATCGAGACATCCCCGGTGTTGGCCAGCACGTAGCTGTAGCTGATGGTCTCGCCGGCCGCCGCATAGCTCGTTGGGCTCGCCGTCTTGCTCAGCGTCCAGGACGGGTTTGTGCTGAACGGGCCGATCACCGGGGCCGTTGCCTGATCAGGAACGGCATCGACGCTGAGGCCCGAGACTTTGTCATCTGATACCGCGATGTCTATCGCAAAGTCAGCGGGGTCGGTGGAGTAGTCCCTGACGACGTCGGTGTAAGCGATGGTTTGGCCGGCCGCCGTGTATGTGGTCGGGTTCGCCGTCTTCGTGACCGGCAGGGCAGCAACACCACCGGCCGCAACCACGGAGTCGACGGGCACGAGCAGCCCGCCGATCAGCCATGCGGCAAGGAAGGCCGCCTTGGTTGCCGCATGGAACGGGGTTCGTTCCCGGTGCAGCGTCACCCCGGCACCCAAATGGCGCGCCAGGTCGGCGCGCCGAAAACGCTTACGCTTCGACCGCGCCGGTCACGCGCGGTCCGCTCGCCGGTCCGAGCCAATCGATGGCTGCGGGCATCTCGAAGGGAATGCCGCATCGGCGCCGTTGCGCCGCGATCGAGATACCTAGCGCGTGCATGGTAGCACACCAGACGCCATCTGGATCCCACTCATGCGACAGGAAATCGCGATGAATTTCTCTATATTGCAGATCTGACACACGTTGCTGGCACAACGCTCCGGACCGTCGCCGGTCGGGTTGCCCGTCAGGGCGGCGTGAGCGAAGAGCATGAGGCGTCAGGTACTTGCAGGCGGAGACAGGAGCCGCGAGCGTTGCGACGACGCTTACAGATCTGTCAGCGTGTGGCTCCAGCCTATGGCGGTACCTACGCTCCTCTTGGAATCCAGTACCCCGTCCCCGCGAACACCCGCGCGCGCTGGTGGACCTCCTGCATCTCCGGCGCGCTGAAGGGGCCGAGCGTCGAGGCGACGTGCGCGACGCCAGCGAGCGTGGCCGCCGAGTCGAGGCCGACGAGCACGGTCGACACGGGCAGCGTCATCGCGTAGCGGACGAACTCCTCCGGCGAGGGGTGCGGCCGGTCGAACGCCTCGCGCGGCGGCGCGAAGCGGTGCAGCTCGGGCTTCTTGTCGGTCTTGAACCGCGAGTCGAACGAGCCGTCCACGGCGCCTGGCAGGAAGAGGCCGTGGCCCACGGCCTTCATCACGATCACGCCGATGCCCTTCCGGGCCGCGAGCGGCAGCACCTCCGCCTCGAAGTCGGGCACGCGCGTGGCGTTGATGGGCGCCTGGAAGGCGTCGGGCTCGAGCCGGGCGATCGCCTCGAGCGTCAGTGCGGGGTTGTGGCACGAGAAGCCGCGGAACCGCACGATCTTCTGATCGACCATCTTCCGGATGGCCTGCTCCGCGCCGCGCGGACCGGACAGCTTGTCGAGATCCTCTTTGCTGCCGATGAAGTGGTGCAGCATCAGGTCGATGTGATCCGTCTGGAGCAGCCTCAGGCTGCGCTCCATCTCGCGCATCGCCCCGTCGTAGTCGCGCTGGTCGGTCTTCGTCTCGATGAACGCGCGCGCGCGATGCGTCTTCATGGCAAGGCCGATCCGCCGCTCGCTGCAGTCGCCGTCCCCCTCCGGCCCGTAGTTCGCCGCCGTCTCGATGAACGTGACGCCGCGGTCGATGGCCTGGCGTACGAGCTCCGCGCCGGCTTCGTCGTTTGGCACCGGCTCGAAGAAGCGGCCGCCGCCGCCCAGGCCGGCCACGCTGACCTGTGCGCCGGTCCTGCCCAGCGGCCGGGTGGGAATGGCCGGGACGGCGCCGACGGGAACGTCCAGGCGACCGGCGACCGACGCCACGAGCGTGCCGCCGGCGGCCGCCACCGCGGTCTCGACGAACCGACGCCGTGTGATGCGGGTCATCGCTCAGCTCCTTCCCTTCGTCGCCAGGTACGTCTCAATCGCTTCAGTGGATTCCCGCAGCGTGACCTCGACGGCGTTGCGCCCGCGGAGCAGCTCCGTCTCGAGGAAGCCGAACTCGTCGCTCTCGCGTGGCATCGCCGCCAGGTCCTTCACCCGCGCGAGCAGCGGCAGCACCGGCAGCGCCGACGCCGGGTCCTGATCGAACCGGCCGGCCTTCGTGTAGAGCGTCGAGTTCAGCCGGTGCGTCAGCTCGACCACCAGACGGTTGAACCTGTCGATGCCGGTGTCGTTTGTGGGCCGCTCGGCCGCGTCGAAGCGGCGGGCGGCGTTCTCGAGCGCGGCGGCCGCCCGGCGCACCGACGACAGGTCGAACACGGCACCGGCCGAACGCTCGAGGTCGGCGAGCGTCGCCACGTACGAAGCCGCGATCGGCGCCAGCCGATGCGGCAGGACGCGGGCGCTCGCCAGGTCGTAGATCTGCGCCACGCGGTACTGCGTGTCCAGCACCAGCGCGTTCATGTCCAGCTTGTCGAAGGTGTCCTCCGGCGTGTGCCAGTAGACGATGCGCCCGGTCGCGTCCACGTCGGGATGCCCGGCGGGAGGACCGGGGACGCCGACCGAGAAGAACGGAATGCCGAGACCCTGGAACGCCGAGTCGCTGTCGCGGCCGGGCCGGAAGACGCGCGAGCCGCGGCGGCCGCCCGCGGGCGTCTTGCCGGTCAGCCGCACGGCCGACTCGCGCGCGTACTCGGCCAGCCCGGGCCACCCGCCGGCCGACACGGCGTCCATGCGCGATCCCCGGCGGCCGGGGCCGTCGAGGTTCGTGTACGCCACGCAGTGGCGATCGAGATCCGACCAGAACCGATCGACGTACCACCCCGATCCCGCGTAGCGCCCGAACGAGTGGCCCGTCCACCACGCGAACCGCACGCCGCGCGCGAGGCCGGCGCGGTGTTTCTGGATGACGCGGGCCATGTCGAGGATCGACGCGACGGATCCGCCCGTGTCCGTCATCCCGTGGTACCACGCGTCCACGTGCGTCGCCACGAGCACGAAGTCCGCCGATCGCCCCGGCACGTCCGCCACGACGACGGGCGTCGTCCGCCACCCGCGCGTGACCTGCGTGTCGACACGCGCCGTCACGTGCCCCTTCGCGGCAGCGGCCAGGACGCGCGAGCCGTCGGACTTCTTTATGCAGAGATACGGGATCCGCGGCAGCCGGCCGGCGCTCTCGGGCGTGGGCGCGCCCCAGATCGTCGTCACGATGTCCTCGTGCAGGGTGTCGGTGGCGTCGATCTGGACGACCGCCAGCGCGCCCGCGAGCTGCGCCGCGAGGACGAGCGCCTCGGTGTCGGCGATGCCCCGGACGACCGGGATCTTCCCGCGCACCTCAGGACCGAACGCGAGCGTCTGGTCCGCGCGCCTCGTCACCGCGGGCTCGAGGAGCAGAGTCCCGCTGACGCCATCGGCCGGCGTCGGCGCGGCGAACACGGCGGTCTTGCCCGCGATGGGCGGTCCGCCCGGGATCGTCAGCTCCGCGCGTCCCGGCCAGCTCAGGAACTGGCGGCTCTCGTAAACCGTGTGCGCGATGCCGTACTCGGTCAGCTTCCGGTCGAGGTAGTCCGCGGCGGCGCGCTCCCCCGGGCTGTCCGCCGTGCGATCGACGTCGATGGCGTGCAGCGTGCGCTCGATCTCGGCCGCCGACACGGCCGCCTGGATGGCCTTCGGATCCGCCGGCGACTGCGCGGAGCCCGTGGCTCCCACCGCCAGCGCGGCGCATATGCCCAGCAGCCATGCGGTCCTGGTCGTCGTGGTCATCGACAGCCCCCCTCTCAGACCCTCTCGGCGTAGACGATTCGCTCGATCTCGGAGACGGACAGAGCGCGCCCCGCCCGACCGATGTAGTTCGACGCGAGCTCGCTCCGCCCGCCCTGCTCGCGCTGGACCCAGCCGTGCTGTCGCAGAAGATCGTCCACCGCCTCCGGCGCCAGACCGAAGTGCCACACCCGTCCGAGCACGAACCGCCGATGGAGCTCCGCCGCGTCGTACAAGTTGGTGCCGTCGAGGAAGTCCTTGCGCACGTACGTGAACACGAAGCGGCTTCCCACGCCCGCCTTCGAGAGAAACGCCAGCAACCTCCGCACCGCGGTCTCCGTCAGATACTGGGTCATTCCCTCGCACACGAACAGCGCCCGCCTCCCGATCCTGAAGCCGCGCGCCGCAAGGGCTTCCCCGGGATCGTCGGTCTCGAGGTCGATCGCCACCAGCGCGACGCGCTCGGGCAGCCGGCCGTACACCGCTCGCAGTCTGGCTTCCTTGTAGGCGATGTTCGCGGGCAGGTCGACCTCGTACGCGGGAATGCCGGCCGGGGCGACCAGACGATACGCGCGCGTATCCAGGCCGGAGCCGAGAATCACGACCGCGTCGACACCGGACCCGACCGCCTCCCCCACCCTGTCATCGATATACCGTTTCCGACACGCCATGCCGGCCCAGATGCCCGGGGTCCTCTTCTCCGTCCAGTCGATCAGCAGGTCGCGCGCGAAGCCCCAGCGACAGGCGTGTACGAGGAGCCGCAGGCTCCAGGGTAGGAAGTGGACGGCCAGGTCGTCCTCGATCAAGCGGTGCGCGGCGGGCACCAGCTGCTCGCACGCCACGACCACCATCGGGCCAAACGCCGTCTGCGCCGCGGGAGGCCGCCTCGCCATGGCCCACTCTACATCCCGCGCGCCAGGGTTGACAGGGCTCGCCTCGGTCCCGTCCGTGGCTCTCGGGTTCGGCGGACAACCTGGTGAACCGTGGGTATCAGCGCGGGTTGCCGCCGCCCGGCTTCTGGCAGTTCACGTTGACGAGCTCGACCCGCCGGTTCTTCGCCCTCCCTTCGGGGGTGTCGTTGTCGGCGATCGGCGTGCTCTTGCCATATCTCCTGGCGGTGAGACGCGCGGGCGCCGTGCCGCGCGCCACCAGCGCCTTCAGCACCGTCTCGGCCCGGGCCTCCGAGAGCGTCTGGTTGTACGCATCCGACCCGACGTTGTCCGTATGCCCCTGCACCTCGATCTTCAGCGCCGGCTGCTCGCGGAGGAGGGCGGCGATGCGATCGAGCAGCGGACCGGAGCCGAGTTGCAGCGTCGCCCTGTTGAAGTCGAAGTGCAGGCCGTAGAGCGCGACGTGGCACTTGCTGGCGAGCGTCTCGCCGAGGTCGCTCGCGCCGGCGTCGCCCACCCGGATCGAGTAGCTGTCCGCGGATCCGTGGAGGTAGGCCCAGAGATCGCGGCCGTCGCGCGCGTAGTGGGCCGTTCAGCTCCACGAAACCTGAAGGACAACCGGCGATCGCTTGACAGGTCCTCCGCACGCCCGAATAATCGGCCCACTCCGTACGGCTGACCGGAATCAGACGGGAGGCGATTCATGACACGCGTCCGGAATCGGAGCCTGCTCTTCCTCCTTCTTGCCGTTCTCGTTCCGCTGTTCCTCGCTCCGGTTGGAGCGCAGATCTCGACCCAATCCGTCTTCCCCGGACAGAGCTGGGAGTACGTGCCGCGGGAGGATCTGCAGGCCTACGGCTGGTCTCCCGAGGCGCTCCGGGAGGCCACCGCGTTCATCCGGGACCATTCGAACACGACGGGCCTCGTGGTGGTGGACCGGGGGCGGGTGGTCTTCCGCTACGGTGACATCGAGGAGCTGTCCTACGTCGCCTCGGTCCGCAAGAGCATTCTCTCGATGCTCTACGGCTACTGGGTCGAGAACGGGACCATCAAGCCGAATACGACGCTGGCGGACCTGAACTTCGACGACATCGGGGGCCTGCTCCCGATCGAGAAACAGGCCACCATCGAGGACCTCATCACGGCCCGCTCCGGCGTGTACCATCCCGCCTCCTACTCCGGAGACGACCTGGCGAAGGCACCCCCGCGCGGCTCGCAGAAGCCGGGCACGTACATGCTCTACAGCAACTGGGACTTCAACGCCGCCGGCGCCGTCTTCGAGCAGCTCACGGGGCGCAGCGTCTACGACGAGCTGCAGGCCCAGCTCGCCATCCCCCTGCAGTTCGAGGACTGGGACCGGAGCGCCCAGCACAAGGAAGGCGACCTCACCGTGTCCAAGTATCCGGCCTACCCGATCTGGATCTCCACGCGGGACATGGCGCGCATCGGGTATCTCATGCTTCACGAAGGCAACTGGAACGGGAAGCAGGTCATCTCTCGCGACTGGGCCCGGCACATCGTCCAGGTCGTCACGCCGCTCGGGGAGATGCACCCCGTCGAGCGCCGGGACGGCTATTACGGATACGGCCACATGTGGTGGGTGTTCGACGGTCCGCGGGCCGTCGGTCCGTTCAAGGGCGCGTATACCGCCATTGGCGCGTGGGGCCAGTGGATTTCGGTGTTTCCCGCGATCGATCTCGTGGTGGCGCACAAGACCAACAACATCTACGGGCGGCAGACCAGCACGGAGTCGTGGCAGCGGATCATCGAGCTCGTGCTGGAGGCGAAGGGCGTGAAGATGCCGGGGCCGTACCCCTGGGCGCCGAAGGCGGCGGGCGGCGGCGCGGGACGGGATCGCTGAGACAGTCGGAAAGGATCACTGGCATGCGGATCGCGAAGCTCACTTCTCTGTCCCTCGCGCTTGCGGTGGTGCTCGTGCCGCCTTCGACCGCCGCAACCGAGCAGCCGGCCGCGCAGACGCTGCAGGTTGCCGGTCTGGAGCAGCCGGTTGAGATCCTGCGAGACCGCTGGGGCGTCTCGCACATCTATGCGAAGGACGAGCACGATCTGTTCTTCGCCCAGGGCTACAACGTCGCGCGTGATCGGCTGTTCCAGCTGGAGCTCTGGCGGCGCCAGGCGACGGGGACCGTCGCGGAGATCCTCGGTCCGGGCGAGATCGAGCGCGACACCGGCACGCGCCTGTTCATGTTCCGCAGCGACCTCGCGCAGGAGCTGCGCTGGTACCATCCGCGCGGCGAGGCGATCGTCGGCGCGTTCGTGGACGGGATCAACGCCTACATCGACCGCACGCGGCGCGACCCGAGCCTGCTGACACCTGAATTCAAGATGCTCGGCATCACACCGGGCAAGTGGACGCCGTCGGTGGTCATATCGAGGTTCAACGGGCTGCTGGCGAACATCAACGAGGAGCTGGACCTGGCGCAGGCCGTGCGCATGCTCGGCGCTGAGCAGGTCAAGGATCTCGAGTACTTCCAGCCGGCGAATCCGAAGCTGGACATGGATGCGAGCATCGACGCCAGCCTGCTCTCGGACCGGATTCTCAACCTCTACAACGCGTTTCGAAGGCCCATCACGTTCACGCCGCAGGAGCTGGCCGCGGAGTACGGAGGGGACGGTGCGGCGCTCGCACGGCTCGAGGAGGAGGGTGCCGCCTTGGCGGTCGACCCGGGTGTCCAGCGGCGGGAGATCGGCAGCAACAACTGGGTGGTCGCGGGCAGCCGGACGCCGACGGGCTATCCGATGATGGCGAACGATCCCCATCGCGTTCAGCAGGTGCCCTCGCTGCGCTATTGGGTTCACCTCGTCGCGCCGGGCTGGGACGTGATCGGCGGCGGTGAGCCGGCGCTGCCGGGCGTGTCGATTGGCCACAATCAATATGGCGCCTGGGGGCTGACGGTCTTCGGCAACGACAGCGAAGATCTGTACGTCTACGACACCAATCCCGCGAATCCGCTGGAGTACAGGTATCGCGACGGCTGGGAAGCGATGCGTGTGATCAGGGACACGATCCCGGTCAAGGGACAGGCGCCGGTGACGGTGGATCTGAAGTACACGCGACACGGTCCGGTGGTCTACGAGGACACGGCCCACCACAAGGCGTTCGCCGTGCGGGCCGCGTGGATGGACATCGGGTCGGCGCCGTATCTGGCAAGCCTTCGAATGGACCAGGCCCGCGACTGGGAGGAGTTCCGGGAGGCGTGCGCCTACAGCCGGATACCGGCCGAGAACATGGTGTGGGCCGGAGTGGACGGCACGATCGGGTATCAGGCTGTCGGGATCGAGCCGCTGCGGGACAACTGGAGCGGGCTGGTGCCGGTGCCCGGCGACGGTCGCTACGAGTGGGACGGGTATCTGCCCATCAAGGCGTTGCCGCACGTGGTCAACCCGGCCAAGGGCTTCTGGAACACCTCCAACGAGTGCCTGATGCCGCCGGACTACCCCTATCCGGCCGCGCTGCACTACCTGTGGGCCGACGCCTTCCGGGCCTCACGGGTCGCCGAGGTGCTGGGATCGGGCCGCCTCTTCACGGTGGCGGACATGGTCCGGCTGCAGAACGACGTGCTGTCGCTTCCCGCCCGGGCCCTGGTGCCGCTCGTCCGGGACCTCCCGATGAGCGATGCCCGTGCGGAGGACGCGCGTCACCGCCTGTTGGGCTGGGACTACGTGCTCGACAAGGACTCCGTCGCGGCCGGCATCTACGAGCTGTGGCAGCGCCACCTCCAGGCCGACATTCGGGATCTGCTGGTTCCGAAGGAGGCGCGGCCTTTCATCGGAACTCCGAGTCTCACCCGGACCATCAGCTGGCTCGAAGCGCCTGACGGCCGTTTCGGCGCCGACCCGATCGCCGGCCGGGACGGCTTGCTGGAACGGAGCCTCGTGGAGAGCGTGGAAGACCTGACGAAGCGATTCGGGTCGGACGCGGCCCGGTGGACGCTCGGCGCCTACCACCGTGCGCTCATCCACCACCCCATGAGCGCCGCCATGACGGCCGATCTCCGTGCGAAGTTCGACGTCGGGAATCTGCCGCGGAGTGGAGACGGCTACACCATCGACGCCACGGGCGGTACGGACAACCAGCGCTCCGGCGGATCGTTCAAGATCATCGCCGACGCGAGCAACTGGGACAATTCCGTCGGGCTGAACAATCCCGGACAGTCGGGCGACGTCGGCGACCCCCACTATCGCGACTTGTACCAGCTTTGGGCCCGCGGCAGGTACTTTCCGATCTTCTACACCCGCCGGAAGGTCGAGTCGGTCACCGAGTCGCGCCTGGACCTGCAGCCGGCCGCGGCACCCACGGCCGGCGCGCAGAAACCGCGCTGAGGAAGGGGCAGAGACCGAGCAGCCAGGACCGAGTCGAAGGCGAGGCCCAGGCAGCGGACCCTGCTGCTAATCGGCGACGAGCAGCACCTTGCCGGCCGTCATGTCGTGCCGGTACGTCTCGATCGCTTCCTGCGCCGCGGAGAGCGGCAGCCTCCGGCGCACGGTCGTCTGAAGGTCGGTGCCGGCCAGGCGCTGAACGCGCACGATGTCCCGCACGGTGCGCAGCAGGCCCTTGTGCGCGGCCCAGTGCCCGAGATAGAACCCCACGATCTTCTTGTCGTCGCCAATGAGCGTACGCGCGTTGAAGACGCTCGGTTCACCCGCCAGCGCGGCGTAGGCGACGATCGTGCTCCCTGCGGGCGCCGCGTCCACGAGCGTCTGCGTCTGCGCGCCGCCGACGGCGTCCAGGAACAACGTCGCGCGCAGCCGGTGCGCCAGCTCGCGCAGCCCGGCGGCGTAGCCGTCCTCGCTGCTGTCGAGGACGTGTTCGGCGCCGAGCGCCCGGAGCACCGCCACCTGCTCCGGCCGCCGGACGATGCTGATGACCGGAACGCCTTCCGTCCGGCCCAGCCGAATGATCATCCTTCCAAGCGCGCTCGCGGCGGCGTTGCTGACGATCGCGGCATGCCGGCCCTGCCGGGCGAGGTCGAGGAAGGCGAGGGCGGTCAGCGGATTCACGATGAGCATGGCGCCTTGTTCGAGGGAGACGTGTCTGCCGAGCGGAATGCAGCGCAAGGCCGTCGAGACCGCGTATGCCGCCCACGTGCCGCCCTGGGCCGCGGCGACCGCCACCCGTCTGCCGACCAGGAGCCGGGGCAGCAGCCCGCGGCCGGCGGCCACGACCGTCCCGCTGCCCTCGAATCCGGGCACGACGGGAAGCGGCCTCCGCACCGTGTACGACCCGGCCAGGAATCCGAGGTCGGACGGGTTGATGGGGGCCGCCGCCATGCGGACGAGCACCTCGCCGGGCCCCGGCTCCGGCACCGGAATCCGCCGGACGACCAGCGGGCCTCCATCCTGCTCGAGGTGCACCGCGTCCATGAGCTCGGGAACGCCGTTGCCCCCTGCGCGCCGGCCGTCCGTCATCGCGCCCTCCGGGGCGGACAGCAGCGCTCCAGCGAATCGGCCAGGGCCCGCAGGGTGTCGATCAGGCGGTCCATCTGGACCGTGTAGTAGATCTCCTGTCCCTCCCGTTCGGTCCGCACGAGGCCGCTCGTCTTGAGCACCTTCAGGTGGTGCGAGACCGCGGGACGGCTGATCGTGAAGCCGCGGGCGATGTCCCCCACGCACAGCCGTCTTCGACGGCCCAGGAGGAAGAGGATCTGGAGCCTGGTGGGTTCGGCCGCGGCGACCACGGCCTCGACCGTGTCGGCGTCGGGCGCCGCCGGGCGGGCGGTCCGGCCACGAGATGGGCGGGGTCTGGTCATATATCAATAGGTAAACACACGTTTACCAATATCATCGAGGCCGTCCCGTGTCAAGCGGGCGACCGGGCGACGGGCGGCGCCCCGCCTCGCGCCGACCGCGGGCGCTCACGGCTCCTCGGTGAGGGCGACGCCGTCGAGCGCCTGTCGCGCGAGGTCCGCGGGAATCTGGAACTGCTCTTCGATGACGCGAGGCAGATCGTCGGGGCCGGGAATCGGCCGGACGCTGAAGTCGGCGCCCTCCGCCTCGATGAGCGTCAGGTTGCGGAGCGTCACCGAGCGGGTCGGCCAGAAGCGGGCGATGAGCAACGCGCGCATGAACGTCGCGTGGTCGGCGAACGAGCCGGCGATGACCGTGGCGAACTCTTCGATCCGGCGCGGCGCCGGATTCACCAGATACGCGTGCCGCAGGCCGCCGTCGCGGTGCAGCTCGAGCCGCGGGCGCCCCGCGCCGTCGCGCGGCTTCAGGACGTAGCGCTCACGGCCCCACGCGATCTCCTGGTCGTCGGCGAGGTCCAGCGGGAGCGGTCTGAGGAACGGCGCCGCATAGCCCACGTCCACCAGGTAGGGGCGCCCGTCCAGCGTGACGATGTTGACGATGTGCACGTCCGGGGCCGACATGTCGGCGCCACACAGCGTGACGTCGTAGCCCAGGTGCGCGAGCAGCTGATTGAGGTAGAAGGCGTTCGCGTAGCATGTGCCCCCGAAGTGGTACCGCGCCACGCCGTCCAGGAAACGCTCTGGGTCCGGCACGCCACGCAGTCCGGCCGTCCGGCGATAGTACAGCTTTGATACGTTCTCGAAGGGAATGCGCGTCAGGTGGGCCGTTGTCAGCTCGAACAGCGCTTCGCGGTTGGGCCGACGGGGCGGGACGCCCAGGAGGCGCAGGTAGCGGGCGAACCACTCGCGGGTCGGACGCGCGTCGGACAATGGATTCCTCGCCTACGGGAGCCCCGGCCGAAGTTCCGGGTAGGTCGTCGGCAACGCCTCCAGCGATTCGGCGGGCGCACCCTTGAGATGCACGTCCAGGAAGCGGCGGACCGATTCGGCGCTGATCGCAAATCCCCGTCGCGGCTCCAGCCCGAGCACTCCCGCCATGCGCATCATCCGCAGCAGCGCCCGGGGCCTGATGAGCAAATCGTCGCTGAAGGTGAAGTGGTTGGCGCCACGAACGGTGAGCGCCATGCGGCTGCGGGGCAGCCGGTCGCTGGAGGTTGACGCGTTCAGTTGGTCCAGTCGATCGAGCACGAATCCAATGTCGCTCACCCAGGCGCTGAGGAGCCTGGTGGCCAGGCGTACTTTCGCTTCCCCCGACAGGGTTTCGGGATTGAGGCTCGGCGGGCGCGTCACGACGCGTCCGTCGGGATACACGACGAGGACGGTCCGATACGGCGCATCGAAGCCGACGACCACGTAGCCATGGCTCGCGAGGTCCTCCGCCAACGTCGTGTACTGGGCGATCAATGCTCCCAGGCCGCCCCGCAGGATGACGACCGGGTAGCGCGACTGCTCTGGCGAGAGGGGCCCGTCCATCACGCTGTGCGGATGCACGAGGGACAGATCCTGCATCAGGAACGTGCTCATGAGCCCGCCCTGGTGTCGTACCAGCGCGCGCCGCCAGTCCGCCGGCAGGTACTCCGCGGGTTTCTGGTTGGGAGATCCGGTCGAGGGATACCAGATCCAGACCACGAGGTCCGTCGGCTGATCGGGCACGAGCGGATCGGGGCGGTGGCTGTCGCTCCAGGTCTCGACGACACGGCTCACCGCGAGCGGACCGCTGGGCGCCGGCAGCGTGACGGAGGTGTCGTGCTCGATCCACAGGAGCGTGAGCAGGCCGACAAGCCCCAGCAAGGCTACGACAGCGAGAGCGAACGCGCCTCTGAGAAGCTTCTTGAGCAGTCTTCTTCTCGTCATGGCTCAGGCTTCGATGAGCGCCGGCAAGATCGGCTTCACCCGTGGACGCTCAGCCGCTTTGTATTATAAAGTAGTCTGTCACGAAATGCTCATCATGGCGCGATAGCGGGTGAGCGCCAGGACACCGAGCACGCTGAACACGAGCTGCGAGAGTCCCCAGATCGCGAAGAGCGCCACCACGGCCTCCGCGCCGCCGGCGCCGAAGCTGTCGAGGGGGATGCCATCGGCCGATTGCGCCGCAGCAGCGCCATTGAAGATGGTGCCCAGGGCGATACCCGTCTCCACGACCACGACCGGTATGAAGAGCCAGAGCGCAAGGGTGTGACCGCGGTAGGTGTTGTCGATGCACCGAGGAAACACCCGGCTGAGCATGTCGACCATCTTCATTGCTCCTTGCCTTCGCTGGCGGGTGGGCCGAAGCCGCAACGTCCGAGCATGCCTTGCCGGAATCGTTCCCGCTCCTCAAGGGTCATGTGCTCCATGCGCTCGGCGATGCGGCGGCGCACGTTGGAGCGAGTCATGCCGCGGCCTCCCAATCCGCATCCCCCGAAGAGGATCCGGCAGAGCGCCAGCAGCCCGAGCCCCTGCCAGAAGGTAATCTGCGGCCAGCCGAAGAGCGGCGGCAGCAGCCAGTTCCACAGCAGGCGCACGATCTCGCCGCCGAGTGCGATGAACAGCAGAACCACCACGATTATCAGCGGCGCCAGGAAGATCCATCTCTTTCGCATGGTCGGTCCCCTCATGATCTCGTCAGCTCGTCGTAGACGTCCTGCAGCCGCTCGCGCAGGCGCCGGATCGCATAGCGCTTGCGTGACAGCAGCGTGTTGACGCTCACGCCGGTCTCGGCGGCCATCTCCTTGAAGCTGCGCCCCTCCAGCTCGTGCGCCACGAACACCTCGCGCTGCTCCGGCGGCAGCTCGTCGATCGCCAGCTCGAGCTCCTCGAGGAGCACGTTGCGCGCATAGACCGCCTCCGGTCCGGCGTCGGGCGACGGCAGCAGTTCCTTCAGCCGCACCAGCTCGGCCTCCTCGTCGTGCGTGACGGCGGCGTCGCTGAAGCGCTCCGGCTTCTTCTTGCGGAAGAGGTCGGTGATCCGGTTGCGCGCCACGCGGAACAGCCACCCGGTGACGTGATCGATCGGCATCAGCAGGCGGTTGGCCTCCACCAGCTCGTAGAAGACGTCCTGCAGGATGTCCTCGACGTCCCTGGGGTCGGAAACCCGGCGGCGAATGAAGTTGCGCAGCCGGGACTGCTCCCGCTTGACCACCTCCGAGATCCGCCGGTCCTGTTCGAGCGTCATCGACTCCAGGCTCGCCGCGTCCTGCATCTACGGTTGTAGACGAACGAGGGGCGCGGATATTGTAGGATTGCGACGAGCGCCGGGTACTCCGAGGGGCCTCCGGCGCTCGTCGGCTACCACGAAACCCTCGTTCCGAGGCGGCGTCATGCGCTTTCACGCCGACCTGCACGTTCACTCCAAGTACTCAAGGGCGACGAGCCGCGATCTCGACCTCGAACACCTGTCGTCGTGGGCGTGCCGCAAGGGCGTCGCGGTGGTGGGAACGGGCGACTTCACGCATCCGGCGTGGCGTGGCGAGCTGAAGGAGAAGCTCGTGCCGGCCGAGCCCGGCCTGTTCCGGCTGCGTCCGGAGATCGAGCGTGGCGTGGCGCGAGGCCTCCCGCCTGCCTGTCAGGGCGTGACGCGGTTCGTGCTTACCGTCGAGATCTCCACGATCTACAAGAAAGGCGACCGCACCAGGAAGGTCCATCACCTGCTGTACACGCCCGACTTCGACACGGTCGATCGCATCTCGGAGCGCCTGGCCCGCATCGGCAACCTCGCCTCGGACGGCCGCCCGATCCTCGGGCTCGATTCACGCGACCTGCTCGAGATCACGCTCGAGGCCGGCCCGGATGCCTACCTGATCCCGGCACACATCTGGACGCCCTGGTTTGCCGCGCTCGGCGCGCAGTCTGGATTCGACTCCATCGCCGAGTGCTACGGCGATCTCGCCGGCCACATCTTCGCCGTCGAGACGGGGCTCTCGTCTGACCCGCCCATGAACTGGCGGCTGTCGATGCTCGATCGGTACCGGCTGGTGTCGAACTCCGATGCGCACTCGCCCGGAAAGATCGGACGGGAAGCGACGACGTTCGAGACCGAGCTGGATTACTACGCGATCCGTCGGGCGCTCGAGACCGGGGAGGGCTACGCCGGCACCGTCGAGTTCTTCCCCGAAGAAGGCAAGTACCATCTCGACGGCCACCGCAAGTGCGGCGTGCGGTGGACGCCGCCGGAAACGCGCGCGCACGGCAACCGGTGCCCGGTCTGCGGGCAGCCGACGACGATCGGGGTCCTGCATCGGGTGGAGGCGCTGGCCGACCGTCGGGAGGCGGTGCCGCCAGCCACCGCGGGCGACGTGTCGAACCTGGTGCCGCTGCCCGAGATCCTCTCGGAGCTGGTCGCGAGCGGGCCTTCCAGCAAAGCCGTCGAGCGCGATTACCACAGGCTGCTGGCGTCGCTGGGCGCCGAGCTGGCCATCCTGGCGTCGGTGTCCATCGAGGACATCGCTCGCGTCTCGTCTTCGCTCCTCGCCGAGGCCATCACGCGGCTGCGGTCGGGCCGCGTGATTCGTGACGCGGGATATGACGGCGAGTATGGGACGATTCGTCTCTTCGAAGAGGCGGAGCTGCGGCGCCTGACCGCGGGCGGCTCGCTGTTCGCCGAGACCGTCCCGCCGGCTTCCGCACGCAGTGTCCAAGGTCCGCGTCTGCCTGAGGGCCCGGCGGGCCAGGATCACCCTCACTCAGATGATCACGCGGATCGGCAGCTGCCGACACAACTCGAGCCGGCGCCGGCGAAGACGCCGGCGAGCCTCGGAATCCTGGCGCCTCTCGACGAGGATCAGCGCCGCGCGGTCGAAATCGTCGAGGGTCCCCTCGCGATCCTCGCGGGACCGGGATCCGGCAAGACGCGGACGCTCACCCATCGGATTGCCTATCTTGTCGCCGAGCGCGGCGTCCCGGCTTCTGCCTGTCTCGCGATCACGTACACCCGACGTGCCGCCGCGGAGATGAGAGAGCGGCTCGCGCGCCTGCTCCCGGACGGCCCGCCTGTCGCCGTGCACACCTTTCACTCGCTCGGCCTGACGATGCTTCGCGAGCACGGACACCTGGTGGGCCTGCACGCGGACTTCCGGATTGCCGGCGAGGCCGAGCGGACAACGCTGCTCGAACACACGCTCGCGTTGTCCCCGCCGCGCGCGGCCGCTGTCCTGCGCGCCATCTCCAGAGCGAAGCGCAACGCCGCCGCGTCACCCCGCGACGTGGCGGATGCGCTGGCGGCCTATCGGGAGGCGCTGGCGGCCAGGCACTGGGTCGACTACGACGACCTGGTGCGGCTCGCGTCGCAGATGCTCGCGACCGACGCCGATCTGGCTGCGCGGTATCGGCAGCAGTTCCGATGGATCTCGGTCGACGAATTCCAGGACGTGGATGACCAGCAGTATCGATGGCTGACGCGGCTCGCGGCGTCCGGCGGCAACGTCTGCGTGATCGGCGATCCGAACCAGGCAATCTACGGCTTTCGCGGCGCGGACGCGTCGTGCTTCGATCGGTTCATGCAGGACTATCCTGGCGCCGCAGTCGTTCGCCTGACGCGCAACTATCGCTCGACCGGCACCATCGTGGCAGCTTCGTCGCAGGTCATCACGCGCGCTAAGCGGGGCGCCGAGGAAGAGGTTCGTCCCGCCGCCGACATCGTGCGCGCCATGCACGACCGCATCACGATGCACACCGCGCCCACCGAGCGTGCCGAAGCCGAGTTCGTCGTCCAGACCATCGAGCGGATCATCGGCGGACACACCTTGTTCTCGCTCGACAGCGGCCGGTCGACCGGCGTCGGCGAGGCCGCGCTCGGCTTTGGGGATTTCGCCGTGCTCTATCGGACCGGCGCGCAAGCCGAAGCGCTCTGCGAGGCATTCGACCGCTCCGGCCTGCCGTTCAAGAGACACTCGCACGATCCGCTCGTCGAGCAACCCGCCGTGCAGGCGCTCGTGCGCGAGTGGGAGCGTGTGTCCGTCGACGACCCTGCCGGCCAGAGCCTCGTCGGGCAGCTCGCGGCCGCGGCCAACGCTCTCCTGCAGCGAGAGGATCTTCGTGATGCGAGCGCGGTCGACGGTGCGCATCGTCGGCTGAGAGCGCTGGCGGAGTCGTGCGGCGGCGATCGCACGCGTTTCGCCGACGCGCTGGCGCTGGCAACAGAAGTGGACGCTTGGGACCCTCGCGCCCAGTGCATCTCCCTTCTGACGCTGCATGCCGCCAAAGGGCTCGAGTTCCCCGTCGTCTTCATCGTCGGATTGGAGGACGGGATCCTGCCGTTGTACTGGGACGAACTGGACGAGCGGACTGCTGCCGAGGAACGGCGACTGTTCTATGTCGGGATGACGCGTGCGAAGGACCGACTCGTGCTGAGCCATGCGCTCCAGCGCAGGTGGCGCGGCGCGGTGCGGAGCCTGGACGCGTCTCCGTTCCTGCGCGACATCGAGCAGGAGCTCCTCACGCAGCAGCCCACGGCTGCGGGACGCCGCAAGGCGCAGGATCGGCAGTTGAGATTGCTGTAGAGGCTGTCTGTTCGCGATGGCGTCGCTCGTACACGAGAGCACCGTACTGCGGCCACCGCTCGCGACCCGCCGCGGCGCGCGCCAGGCGGCGCTGACCTCGGCCACGCCTCTCCTACTTCGCCAGGTCGACGGCGTACACATGCGTGGAGCCGTGCAGGTTCGAGCGGAAGACGACGTAGCGGCCGTCCGGCGTGAACGTCACGTTCGGCTCGAGATCGTAGTCGTGCCCGGCCAGGCTCACGAGCTTCTCCACTTCGAGCGTGCCGTTCTTCGGCGTGTAGAGATAGATCCACTGGCCATTGCCCGGCGCGGCCACGCTCCTCGGGCCGCCGCCGTCGCCGGCAAAGCGCGTCCCGTCCGGCGACGCGTTGAAGTGCACCGACCACTGCTCGCGGGTGAGCCGGTACCGGATCGGCTCGCCCGTGGCGAGGACGACCCCGGCCAGCCAGAACACCTGGCTCTTCGGCGTCTGCAGGTCGTACCAGATGATCCGGCCGTCCGGACTAAAGAACTCGTGGCCGGCGATCTCCATGTCCATGGTCCGGGTGTGGATCTTGCGCAGGCCGCTCCCGTCCGTGCGGATGGTCCAGATGCGGTCGACCTTGTGCCACGGACCTTCGTGGCAGAACATCACGAGCGTCGGATCGGTCGGCGAGAACTGGACGTGATTCAGCCAGTCCGTGCCGCGGTAGAAGACCTTCAGTGTGCCCGTGGCGATCTCGATCGTGTAGAGCGCCATCGGCAGGCGCGCCGCCCAGCGTGCCTCGAGACTCGACTCGGCCGGCGGTGGCGCGGGCTGGACGGCGGCGGGCGGCCGCGGCGGCTGCGCGCCCTCGACGAAGCTGCCGGCCAGCAGGGTCTCGTCGGCGTTCACCGTCAACCCGGCGCCCGAGCGCAGCACCGGGTCTCTCACGAGCGCGCGCGTCTCCCGTGTGTCGAGGCTGGTCGCGTAGACCGTGTCTTCCTTGACGTAGAAGACCTGCCGGCTCTTCCGCCCGACGACGACGTGGCTGACGCGGCCTTCGACGAGGGGCGTCGTCGCGCGCGTCTTCAGGTCGATCGTGGCCAGCCCGCGCGGTGAGGTGACGACCATCTTGTCGCCGGCCGCGGTGTAGGCGTTCTGATGAAAGTACAGGCTCGCCGTGCCCGGCTCATCGGAGAGCCGGATGACGCGGCGGCCGGTGGCCGGATCGAGCCACTCGCGCGGTGGATCGACGGGCGCGATCGGGCGCAAGCGGAACGCGTAGGAGTACGCCTGGTCCGGCGCGATCCGGTACGGCTCCATCGGGTACGCCAGTCTCGACCAGCTGTCGATGCCGCCGACGCCCATCTGCCTGAGGTCGAGGTTCAGGTACGTCTCCGGCCGGCGCGTGAGCTGGTACGAGTAGGCGGCCTGCTCGATGTCCGCCGTCGTCACGTGACGGGCGGCGACGCTCAGCAGCGGCATGCCCTCGGCGCGGAGGCCGATTCCCTCCGCGTTGGTCAACTCGATCCAGCGCACGTCGACCTTGTTGCCGTTCTCCTGCGGCCGCGAGTACTCCACCCACTCCGCATCGACGGAGGATCTGTAGACGCCGACGCGCTCGAACGCGCGATCGACGTACGTCTCGGCCTGGCCGCGGCCGTACCACCGGAGCCGCTCGAGACCGGGACTGACGACGAGGCCCAGGCCGAAGCGCGGCATCATGGCCAGCTTCCGATCGCCGGGCTGGTACGCGGCCCTGACGACCACGTCGCCGTCGCCGTGCACGTCGTAGGTCAACGTGTACTTCGCGCCTACGAGCGGAAGATCGGCATGCACGGTGAACGTCACCGTGCTGTCATCGACGCGGCGCACGTCGACGCCGATCACCTTCCAGGACTCCCCGGCGTGGCGCCAGACCAGGATGTCGAGCGCGGGGTCGGTGCGTGCGGCATCGCCGACCGCCTTCCACGCGCCGAGGTCGTTGTCGGTCATGGCGCGCCAGAAGTCGGGCAGCGGGCCGCGGTCGAGCAGGCGCACGCCTTTGTGGGCGTAGCTCGTCAGGACGCCGTTCAGGCGGTCGAAGACGAGCGCGAAGTCGCGGCCCGAGAGCCGCACGAACGGCGCACTCTCGGCCATGCGCAGCGGCGCGGCGGCCGGCGCACCGGGCGGCGCGGGCGCCGCACCGGGCAGCGCCCACTGCTCCCACGCCACCTCGTACCCCTTCTTCGCCCAGGGCGTGTCGGCCCTCAGCACGAAGCGCAGGGTGAGGAAGTACTCGACACCGGGCTCTGGCCGGAGCGGCGGCAGGTTCAGCGCGAAGTTCCTTTCCTCGCGCGGCGCCAGATCCAGCTCGGGCACCGGGCCGGACGCGACGGGTGCGCCGTCGCCCGTGATCTCCCAGGCGCCCTCCACGAGGTCGCGGGCGTTGATGAAGTCGAACCAGCTCTTGATCCGGATCTTGCCGGCCGCGAGGTCGACGGGCGTGGCGTGGATGTACCGATAGACGTACTTGATCGCGGCCAGCCCCGGATGCGGCCGGCGATCCGCGCTGACGAGGCCGTTCTGGCTGAAGTTGCCGTCGTTGTGGACGCCGGCCTTGTCTTCCCAGAACCCGCCGTAGGCGAGGACCGTGCGCCTGCCGTCGAAGCCGGATCCGTATCCGGCCGGCAGCGGCTGCCGGATGCCCTGATCGACCCAGTCCCACACGAAGCCGCCCTGCGCGTTGGTGCCCGAGTAGAAGAGATCCCAGTACTCCCCGAGCCCGCCGTTGCTGTTGCCCATCGCGTGGGTGTACTCGCAGATGACGAGCGGCATCGTGGGCCGCTCGGCGGCGCGCTCCGCGACGTTCTGCGGCGTCGGGTACATGAAGGAGTTAATGTCGGAGTTCGACCCGCCGTGCCGCGTGCTGCCCTGATAGTGCACCGGCCGCGAGGCGTCGCGCTGCTTCAGCCACTTGTAGCCCGCGTCGAAGTTGGGTCCGTCACCCGCCTCGTTCCCCATCGACCAGACGATGACCGACGCGTGGTTCTTGTCGCGCTCGACCATCCGCTCCATCCGATCGAGGTGCGCGGCCTTCCACGCGGGATCATTGGCCAGCCGGTTGTCGGGACCCAGACCGTACGCATGGCTCTCGATATTGGCCTCGTCCATGACGTACAGGCCGTACTCATCGCACAGCTCGTACCACAGCGGGTCGTTCGGATAGTGCGACGTACGCACGGCGTTGACGTTGTGCTGCTTCATCAGCTCGATGTCGCGCACCATGAGGGCGCGGTCGAGGAGATGGCCCGTGTCAGGACTGTGCTCGTGGCGATTGACGCCCTTGAAGAGGATCGCCTGCCCGTTGACGAGCACGCGCGCGTTCGCGATCTCGACCTTCCGGAACCCCACGCGGGCGGGAATCACCTCGAGCACACGCCCGGCGCCGTCCCTCAGTGCGAGCAGCAGCGTGTACAGGTTCGGCGTCTCAGTGGACCACTTTCGGGGATTGCGCACGGGGATCGAGACAATGGCGGACGTCTCGGCTCCGGCGGCGACCCGCAGGGATCGCGTCTGCCGCGGCAGGACAGCCTGGCCGGCCGCGTCGACGAGCTCGAGGTCGGCGCGCACGCTCGACCCGACCGCGCCCGAATTGCGCACGCGCATCGTCACGGTCAGCGTCGCGTCGTGGTACGCCGCGTCGAGATCGGTGCGCACCTCGAAGTCGCGGATGTGCTGCGGCGGGGTGCTCCACAGATACACGTCCCGGTAGATCCCGCTCAGCCGGAACATGTCCTGATCTTCGAGATACGACCCGTCGCTCCAGCGATAGACCTCGACAGCGAGGAGGTTCGAGCCCGGCTTCACGGCCGAGGTGACGTCGAACTCGGCCGGCGTCCGGCTGTCCTCGCTGTAGCCGACCCGGCGGCCGTTCACCCACACGTAGAACGCCGAATCGACGCCGTCGAAGTGGAGATAGACGCGCCGGCCCGACCACTCGCCCGAAACGGCGAAGTGCGTGCGGTACGACCCGACGGGGTTGTCGCTGTGCAGCGCGCGCGGGTTCTTCGCGTCGTGGGCGAACGGGTAGCGGGCGTTGCTGTAGATCGGCATCCCGAAGCCCTGGACCTCCCAGTTGCCCGGCACCAAGATGTCCGCCCACGCGCCGTCGTCGTAGCCGGCAAGCTCGAAGCCTGCGGGGCGCGCCCCGGGAGCCGGCGAGTACTTGAACTTCCACGTGCCGTTGAGCGGCTGGAACCACGGCGATCTCGTCCGGTCGTTCGCCCGCGCGGCGTCTGCGGTCGGGTAGACCATCATGGTCGCGTGCGGCCGCTCGGTCCCCAGGTGGAGCACCGCCGGGTCGTCCCACTCCGGCCGGGTGTCGGCCGAGATCTCGCCTCCCGCGAACGTCGTCGCGAAGAAGCCGGCGAACGGATGGCCGGCCAGCGCGCGCAGGCCGTCGGCGACGACCGCCGCGGTGAGCTCCGCGCCGGCGGGCGAGGTGTGGGTGCGATCGTTGAAGAAGAAGTCGCGGCTCACGGCCGGCTGGCCGATCGCTTCGTAGCGTCGCGCGACCAGGTCGTTGAGATCCACGAAGAGCGCACCGCCGGCCGAGGCCGCCTCGGCCGCCCAGCGGCCGTAGTCGCCCGCCGCGCGCAGGACCTTGCCGTCCTTCCACTCGTTGCGCGGGACCGGCGAGAGGACGACCGCCGTGGCGCCCTTCGCCTTCGCCTCGGCGATGTACTGTCGCAGGTACCACCCGTAGGTGTGGACGACCTCCGTCTTGCCGGTCGCTTCCATCACGACTTCCTGCGTCTCGTCGCCCGTGCCGGGCAGCGTTCCACGGGCGCGTCCGGTGTTGAGCGAGCCGACGTCGTTGTGGCCGAACTGCATGAGGACGAAATCCCCGGCCCGCAGCGAGGCGAGCACCTTCGCCCACAACCCCTCGGTCAGGAACGTGCGGCTGCTGCGGCCGCCGAGCGCACGATTCTCGATCCTGACCTTCGTCAGGTCGAACAGGTGCGGAAACGGCGTGCCCCACCCCATCTGGCCCGCGGTTGGCGTGTTGACGGTGGAGTCGCCGATCAGGAAGATGGTCGGCCGATCGGGCGCGGGCGTCGTCTGGGCCTCCGCGCCGGCGGCGAGCCATCCGGAAAGGACGAGACACCAGGCGGCGGCGCGCGGATGAGTCCCGGGCATGATGATCCTCGCGGCGCTCAGCGAAGCAGCGCGGACGCGCTCCAAAGAAGCGGCGCCTGACCGTGGAGGTCGCCGACGTTGCGCGGGCGCTCCAGGTAGTACTCGACCGTGAAGCCCTTGTTCGTGCCCGCGCAGACGTTGCCGACGTTGCCCGCCGGGTCGAGGTACTTGATCAAGCCGAGCCACGCCTTGCGCGCGGCCGGGCCGTAGACCGCGCGATCGAGCCAGCCCTGCTTGACGCCCGTCACCATCGCGAAGGTGAACATCCCCGTACCCGAGGTCTCGGGCCACGCCTCCGGGTGATCGATGAGCTGACGCCAGAGCCCGTCCTCGCCTTGGTACTTGAGCAGCGTCGCCATCATCTTCTGGTAGCCGCTCAGGATGCGCGGGCGGAGCGGGTGCGACGCGGGCAGCGATCGGAGGAGCTCCGTCGCGCCGGCCGCCATCCAGCCGTTGCCGCGGTTCCAATAGAAGGGCGAGTCGAGCGCGTGATAGAAGAGGCCATTCGGCTGCTGCAGCTTGTCCAGGTACGCCACCATCGCCGTGGCCGCGCGGTCGAGGTACCTGGCCTCGCCGGTCGCGCGGAACGCCTGCACCTGCACCGCCGAGATCATGAACATGTCGTCGATCCAGTAGCGGGCCTCGGTCGTGATGCCGTCGGGCGTGGTCGTGGCCCATTGCTGATCGGCGAGCCCGAGCCCGATGCGCAGGTATCGCTCGTCCTTGGTGCGCATGTAGATCTCGAGCGGCACGGCCCCGAACACCCGGAAGTCCACGTGGGCGTCTGGCGAGATGTGCTTCGAGCCCTCGGGCGTCAGGAGCGGATCGAACTTCGCGATCAGCCTGGACTGCAGATCCGCGTTGCCCGTGAGGCCCGCCAGCGTCAGGGAGCCGTACCACGCGCAGACCTCCGGATAGATGACGTAGCCCGTCGGCCGCTCGAACGGTCGCGCCACGAAGTTCTCGGCGACGCGCGTGCCAATCTCGCGTGGCGACGCGCCGGGCGGCCAGTCGGAGAAATCGTCCTGGGGCGTCAGGCTCCGGGCGGCGCCCCCGGCCGTCAGGGCGCCAAGGAGCAGGGCCAATCCGGCGAGCGCATAGCGCATATGGGGTCCTTTCAGATCTCGACGGTCGCCGCGACACGGACGGGCGCGGCCATGGTACCAGCCGCGCGGCCGCGCGCGGAGCCGCCCGACACGGCGGACCGTTGTTTTGCCATCCGCAACCCCCGCCGCCCGGGACCGGCACGGACACATGCGAATTTCCGGCTGCCAGGCGACGCTTTTCGCCCGGAGCCGAACGGCCTGGCCGCCTGGGTGGCTTCTCGCATGCGCGAACGCGAGAGACCGCCGGCGAAACCCTTGGTCCGTGACGGTCTCCGCTCCCACCATGGCCGCGTGCACGCGGTGAGCGCCGCGAGACGAATCGTGAGCCACCCGCCAGTGGCCGGGTCCCCGGAGCCGGTCCAGGAGTACGAGCGTGAGCCCGTGCCCGAGTCCGCGTGGCTCGGGTTCCGGAGCTTCGTGGGCCAGTACGCGGGCGAGCACACGGCCGGCACCGAGCTGATGATCGGGCCGCTGTTCGTCGCCGCCGGTGTGAGCGCCGTCGATCTGGTCGTCGGTCTCATCGTCGGCAACCTGCTCGCCGTCCTGAGCTGGCTGTTCCTGACGGCGCCCATCGCGACCCGCGCGCGCCTGACGCTCTACTACCAGCTCGAGAAGATCTGCGGGCGCACCCTCGTCACGGTCTACAACCTCGCCAACGGCGTGATGTTCTGTTTCCTCGCCGGCGCGATGGTGACCGTCAACGCGACGGCGGCCGGCGTGTGGTTCCAGTTCCGGATGCCCGGGCTGAACGATCTGTATCCGAACAGCCTGGGCTGGGTGATCTCCGTGCTCCTGATGGGCGCGCTCATCACCATCGTCGCCGCCTACGGCTACAAGTTCGTCGCGCGCGTGGCCAACATCGCGGCGCCCTGGATGGTGCTCGTCTTCATCGCCTTCGGAGTCGTGGGCCTGCGCGAGATCGGCATCGACTCGCTGAGCGGGCTGTGGGCCCAGGCGCAGACGCTCATCTGGAAGGGCGGAGCCCCGCTGCCGGGCCAGGTGAAGTTCACCGTCTGGCACGTCCTGTTCTTCGCCTGGTTCTGCAACATGGCGATGCACATCGGCATGGCGGACCTGAGCGTCTTCCGCTACGCGCGCAAGTCCTGGTACGCCGTGGCCACCGCCGCCGGCATGTATCTCGGCCATTTCATCGCCTGGCTGGCCGCGTCGGTGCTCTACGCGCTCCAGCTCCACCGCGACCCGGCGAACACGGCGGTGCTGCCCGGGCCGATGGCCTACGCCGCGTGCGGCGCCGCCGGACTCGTCTGCGTCATCGTGGCCGGCTGGACGACGGCGAACCCGACGATCTACCGGGCGGGCCTGGCGTTCCAGGCGATCGTGCCGTCCTCGTCGCGGTACCGGGTCACGCTCGTCACCGGCGCCATCGCCACGCTCGCGGGCCTGTTCCCGGCCATCGCGATGAAGCTGCTGGGGTTCGTCGCGTTGTACGGCCTCGTCCTGATGCCCATGGGCGCCGTCGTGTTCGTGGACTTCTGGATGAGCGAGAGGCTCGGCTTCCGCCGCGACTACGCCGAGGCCGCCGGCACGACGGTGAACTGGGCCGCCGGCCTGACCTGGCTGCTGACGCTCGCCGCCTGCCTGGCGATCGTCAACGCCGACGGCATCCAGATCTTCTTCGTCGGCCTGCCCGGCTGGTTCGTCGCGGCGACCCTCTACGTCGTGCTGAGCCGGCTGCTCCAGCGAAAGGCGGCGGCATGAAGACGCTCGCCCGGACCATCTCGGGGCTCGCGCTCGCCGGCACGATCCTGCCGCCGCTGCTCTACTTCGCCGATCGGCTGGATCTGTCGCAGGTCAGGCTGTGGATGCTCGTCGCCACCGTGGCCTGGTTCGCGGCCACGCCGTGGTGGATGGATCGCGGGCGCTCCTGACCGCTCAGTAGCTCGCCTTCGCCACCTTCGCCTGGCGCATATCGGGCACGCCGGGCACGTTTCGCACCACGAAATCCTTGACGTCGCGCAGGACGAAGAACGGGACGCCGGCGCTCCGGCGTGCCGTCAGGTGCTCGAGCTCCGCGCCGGCCACGTCCCACAGCACGACCGGCGGGCGGCGCTCGTCGGCGAGGTAGCGCACGTCCACGTCCTGCACCTCGATCCCGGCGACGTGGCGCACGAAGAGGCCGTAGGCCGGCATCCGCCCGAACATGCTCGGCTCGGGGTACGCCGTCTCGAGCTCCGGCGGCTCGATCGCGGCGTCGGCCGCCGTGCCGCCGCCCCTGTACACGATCCGGATGTCGTGCAGGCGCAGGTCCTCGATCGGGTGGCCCGGAATCCCGCTGACGATCGACGCGTAGCGCGGGTCGGCGTCCGAGACGACGACGTGGCTGATCGAGAGGCGCCGGATGGCGCCGACGGACGGCGTGTCGGGGCCCCGCAGCCGGCTGCCGAGCCGCACGAACAGCGGCGCGTTCACGACGTCGCGCATGGTGACGTTCGTGATCGTGACGTCCTCCAGGAGGCCGCCGTCCACGCTCTCGAGCGCGAGGCCGCGGCAGTGATCGAACACGATGTTGGCGATGGTGATGTTCTTGAACCCGCCGTTCGACTCGGTGCCGAACTTGATGCGGCCCGTGGGGCCGTCCTTGTCGGGCGCCGCCGGCTGGGTGCGCTGGAACGTACCGTCGAGGAGCGTGCCGACGTCGTAGCCGCTCACCTGGCTGTTCGTGATGGTCACGTTCTCGGTGGCGCGCAGGACGCCCAGCCCGTACGAGCTCTTCAGGCAGATGCCGTCGTCGTTCGGCGAGTTGACGGTGCAGTTCGAGATGCGCACGTTGCGGCACGCGTCGATGTTCATGCCGTCGCGGTTCGTGTCGATCTTCAGGTTGTCGATCGTCAGGTTGTCCACGCCCGTCGCGAGGATGCCGAAGTGGCCGGCCTGCAGGATCGAGATGTCGCGAATCACGACGTTGCGGCACTGCTTGAGGGCAATCGTCTTGTTGCCCACGCCGGGCGTCGGATCGCCCGAGCGGGTCAGGCCCCTGCCCCAGAGCCGGCCCGGACCGAGGATCGACACGTCCTCCACGCCCTCGCCCCAGATCAGGCTGTTGTGCCAGTGGCTGTGGCCGAAGTCCTGGTACTGGTCCCACCGGTTCGGCTCCGGCGCGTCGTAGCCGCCCCCGCCGTCCCTGGGATCGGCGGCCACGATCGTCGCGCCCTGATCCAGGAACACGGCCACGTGGCTCTTCAGATGGATCGAGAACGACAGGTAGGCGCCGGCAGGGACGTACACCGTTCCTCCGCCGGCGGTGGCCGCGGCCTCGATGGCCTGGTTGATCGCCGCCGTGTCGAGCGTCCGGCCGTCGCCCGTGGCGCCGAAGTCGCGCACGTCGAAGACGCGTGCGCCCGCTGGCGCGGACACGCCGCGGCCGGCGTGGGCGACGAGCGTCAGGGCGACGACCGAGGCGAGGACCCACGGACCACGCGTCAGGAGGAGTCGGCGCATGATGGTGCTTCCTTGATGATCTCGGGACCGGTGATCGGGATGCGGGCGCCGGTTGGAGCCCCCGGGCAGGCGCCGGGGGCTCCAACGTGGGTGTGCGTACGTCGCGCCATGTCACCCCTCGGTGAACTCAGGGTGGCCTGAGTTCACCGGGGAGCCACTGCACCTGAGCGTCAGAAGACCAGCTTCACGCCGACCTGCGCGCGCCGCGCGTAGTTGTCCTGGTTCGACGCCGTGACCTGTCCGAACGTGGAGCTCGTCGGGGTCGTGACCGGGGCGGGGAAGTAGGGCTCGTTGAAGGCGTTGATGAGCTCGAACCTCAACTGCAGCCGGACGTCGCCCGCGAACCTGATGTCCTTGAGGACCGACAGGTCGACGTTGTTGATGGAATCCCTGCGAACGCCCGCGAACCTGTAGGGGAGCGTCCGCAGATGGTTGACCGGCGTCGCGTTGGTCGACGAGGCGTTCAGGATCGACGTGAACACGTCGGGGTTGAACCATTGCCCGATGGTCGGGTTGCTGCTCGCGATGTCCCCGCCGTTGTAGAAGATGTCACCGGAGATGGCGCCGCTCGCGATGTTGAAGCTCCCGAACGCGATCGGGAAGCCGGTCTGGTAGGTGTAGACCCCCTGGACCTGCCAGCCGCCGACCAGGCCCTGGACGATCCCGCTCGCGTTCGACAGGATCGGCTTGCCGGTCCCGAACGGCAGCTCGACGACGGCGCTGACCGACAGCCTGTGGGTCACGTCCAGATCCGAGATCATCTTGGTCGGCTTCGGGTCGCTGGCGTTCAGGTACTCGGTCGCCTGCATCCACTTCGACAGCGTGTAGGAGACGCCCACGGTGTAGCCCTTCGAGAATCGCTTCTGGATCGCGGTCTGGAGGGCGTTGTACCACGACTTGCCGTCGTTGTTCGTCGTGTTGATGTCCCCGAACTCGGGGTACGGGCGCAGCAGCTGCTGGCGGGCGATGGTGGAGTTGTTGTAGCTGCTGCCCGGGAGCAGCCCGGCGAACGGGTTCGTGACGGATGCCGTCAGGAACGAGTTGTTGGCGTTCATCGCGGCGGTCCGCGCGTTGTCCGTGTTCAGGTACTGAGCCGGCAGGGCGTTGATGTTTCGGACGATCTCGATATCGTACCCGCGGTTGCCGACGTACACGACGTCGGCGATGAGGTCGCGCGCCAGCTCGCGCTGGACGCCGATCTGGTAGCGAAGCTGCTTCGATACCTTCGGGTTCTGGTTGAAGAAGGTGAGGTTCTGCCCGAGGAAGGTCTGCCGGCCGTTCGCGTTTCCAACGGGCTCGAGGATTGGCTGGCTGAGAAGCGCGGTGTCCCAGTTCCGCGGGACGGGCGCCCCGTAGGCGTCGAAGGTCGTGCCGATGGTGGTGTCCTGGCTGTAGCCGGACGTGATCACGTCTCCGCGCCGCTCCCCGAGGAAGCCCGCGAACAGCCCGGCGCCGCCGCGGACGATCGTCTTGGGGGTCAGCTCGTAGGCGAAGCCGACGCGCGGCAGGAACGTGTCCTTCGGCGTCTTGTACAGGCCCCGGCCGCCGTCGCCGGCGAACATGAGCCCGCCCTTGACGGACAGCTGCGGGACGAGCGCCTTCAGGGCTGGGTCGTTGAGCGCCGCGTAGTTCGCCTGGACCGTGGCCTCGATCGGCTGGACGTAGGTGTAGTCGAAGCCGGTGACGCTCTGGTCGTGACGCTCGACCAGCGCGCTCTCGACCTCGTAGCGCAGGCCGAGGTTCAGCGTCAGCCTTCTGTTGACCCGCCAGTCGTCCTGCGCGAAGAGGCCCCAGGTCCTGGAGTACTCGTCGTAGCTCGCGATGCGCGAGATCGACGTCGTGCTGGGCAGCCCGAGGAGGAACGCCGCGTAGTTCTGCAGGCCCGCGTAGTCGGAGCTGCTCACGCTGCTCTGCCTCGTGTAGGCGTTCGTGAACTGGTACCGGCCGGACTGCGCGTTGGCGGTCGACCGGCTCCTCTCGCCGTACTGCCGGACGTCCATGCCGCCCTTGAACGAGTGGGACGACACCGTCTTGTTCAGGACCGCCGACACCGAGTGGGTGGTGACCGGCCGGTAGTCGTTGCCGTACGCGACGTCGACCATGGTCGTGCCGTCGAAGTCGAGGCGCGGGAAGTACCGGTTGATCTCGGGAATCAGGGTGTTGTACTCCGCCGGGAAGCCCAGCGTCGTCAGGTCGAAGTTCCGCGCGTCCATCTTCTGGCCGGAGTTGCGGTCGAAGCGGTTGTAGCCGTACCGGACGTTGAGGACGGTCGAGTTGTTGAAGACGTGCACGTCGTCGATCACGCCCTGGTACGAGACGAACTGGAAGTTGGTGCCGGAGGCGAGCGAGTCCAGGTAGTCGTTGTAGAGGCTGTCCCGCTTGTACCAGCTGAACCGCCCGAACATCCGGTTGCTGCTGGAGAACTGCTGGTCGACGCGGCCGGTCAGGTTGTTGTAGTGGGCCGTCTCGGGCAGCGTGGAGTCGGTGATGTTGCCGAGCAGACCGGGGTTCTTCGGCAGGGAGTAGTACTGCAGGATCGCCCTCGCGATGGGGCTGATCCGGTCCGCCGGGATGAGGTTGCCGGCGAACGGCTGGCCGACGTACTGCCCGGTGCCGGTGGGCACGCGGGTCATCGGATCGTAGATCGTGATGAGCGACGAGTAGTCGGAGAAGTCGCCGTTCCGCAGCTTCTCGGTCGGGACCCAGCTGTCGCCCCCCGCGTCGAACCGCGGGCGGACGTCCTTGATGTGCTCCAGGCCGAACATGAAGAAGGTCTTGTCCCTGAACACGGGGCCGCCGATCGTGAAGCCGGGCCGGGTCGAGGAGCTCTTGATGATGGGCTGACCCCTCATGTTCCCGAAGAAGTCGTTCGCCCCCAGCTTGTACGGTTCCGCGAAGTAGTAGGCCGTGCCGTGATAGACGTTCGTCCCGGACTTGATGATGATGCTGGTGACCCCGCCCTCGGTGTTGCCGAACTGAGAATCGAAGGTCGCGGTCTGCACCTTGAACTCCTGCACCATGTCGGAGGGCGGCACGTAGGACGCGATGACCTCGTTGGCGTTCGCCGTGGCGGTGCTGGGCGCGCCGTCGATCAGCAGGTCGCTGCGGTTGCTGCGCGTGCCGTCGAAGGCGTACCCGATGATGTGCGTCGGTTCGTACGGCCGATCCAGCCGCTGGCTGCCCGAGTGGGCCAGGCCGGGCGCGAGCCCCATGATCTTGTAGGGATCGCCGTGAATCAGGGGCAGATACGCCAGCCGGGTCTGATCCACGATCAGCCCCAGGCTCGCATCCGAGGTGTTCACCAGCGGCGCCTCGCCCGTGACGGTGACCGTCTCCGCGACGGGTCCGAGCTCGAGCACGATGGCCAGATCGAGCGTCTGGCTCATCTGGAGCGACACGTCGCTCTGGAGGTGCGTCCGGAAGCTCGCGAGCTCGACCTCGACGCGGTAGGTGCCCGGCAGCAGGTAGGGGACCTCGAACAGGCCCCGCTCGTTGGTCGCGGTCGACGCCGTGGTGCCTCTGGCCTGGTCGGTGACCGTCACGGTCGCTCCAGGAAGCGCCCCGTTCGACGTGTCGGTCACGCGGCCGACGATCTTCCCGCGGGTTTCCTGAGCGTGGAGGGCCGCCGGGAGGGCGAGGGCCATCAACAGGAGGGCCACCGCCCATGGCACATGACTGGCTAGGCTGCGTTTCGGTTGCATTGCTTCCTCCCTCTGGCCGAAGGCGCCCGCCCGGTGCCAGCGATCGCACGATCTGAGCCCTGGGCGTCGACGACTCTGCCGGGATCAGCAGCGCGATCGATGCGAGCGGAAAACCTGACCCTGTGACGGCGAGAGAACCGACGAGCGACCCGACAGCGCGATTGGTCTTACCTCATAATATATCCGCTACAGGATGGGAAACCCATTGCCCTCCAGCCGCATGTTGTAGCACAGGCCCTGCAATGCGTCAAGAAGCCTTGTTACCAGCCAAACACGCCCTTTTCCGGGTCTCCAGGTCCGGGGCGCCGGCCGGCCCTCAACGCTAAGTGGTATGACCTCTTGGCTTTACGTGTGTCCCCTTGCCTGTCCTATGATTTCACCCTCGCCCGTCAGACGATGCCCGCCCCTGCCCGCCGGCCCGCCGGCCGCGCCGCCGCCGCCCGCTGCCGATAGCCGCTGGCCCGGTAGGCCGCCACCGGGTCGATGGCCCCCCCCGCCCGCGCCCGGGCCATCCCCAGGATCGCCGCCACGTCGGTGGTGAAGGCCCGCTTGAGCGTCTGGAGCGCCATCACCGCGTCGTTGCGTCGCTGGCACTCCGCCAAGGCTCCCCGATCGACGAGGTGGGCCTGCACGCAGGCCCGCACGACCTCGACCGCGCTCGTCATGAGCGACTCGAGCGGATCGGTCACGTTGTGCGACTGGTCGAGCATGTAGGCCGGATCGAACCCCGGCACGCCGTCCAGCTCGGCGTCGACCAGCTCGTTGAAGATCAGGAACAGCTGAAACGGCCTGACGGATCCCGTGTCCAGGTCGTCGTCGCCGTACTGGCTGTCGTTGAAGTGGAAGCCGCCGAGCTTGCCGAACTGAATCAGGCGCGCCACGACCTGCGGGATGTTGACGTTGGGCGCGTGGTGCCCGAGGTCCACGAGCGAGAAGGCCCGCTCGCCCAGCGCGCGCGCGCAGTAGTAGCTCGTGCCCCAGTCGTTGAGCACGGTGGAGTAGAACGCCGGCTCGTACAGCTTGTGCTCGATGAGCAGCCGCCACCCGTCCGGCAGCGCCGCGTAGACGCGCCCCAGGCTCTCGAGATAGCGGTCGAGCGCCCGCCGCGCGTGGACCTGCCCCGGGAAGTTCCCGCCGTCGCCAATCCACACCGTGTGGGCGCGGGCCCCGAGCGCCGCGCCGATCCGCAGGCACTCGAGGTTGTGCGCGACGGCCTGATCCCGCACGGCCGCGTCGGTGTGCGACAGGCTGCCGAACTTGTAGGAGTGCGCCTGGCCCGGTTGATCCTCGAACGTGTTGGAGTTGGTCGACTCGAAGAAGAGGCCGCGCGCCTCGGCGAACGCCCTGAGGTCCGCCGGACGCTCGGGCCGGTCCCAGGGGATGTGGATCGAGACGCCGGGGGTCACGCGCACGAGCGCGTGGATCACGGCGCAGTCGTCGATCTTCTCGTACACGTCGCGCGGCTCGCCCGGCCCGGGGAACCGCGCGAAGCGCGTCCCGCCCGTCCCGACGCCCCACGACGGCACGGCGACCCGCACGCGCATCGCCCGCTCGGTCAGGCGCTCGATGTCGACGCCGCGCCGCGCGAGCTGGCGCCCGAGGTGCTCATAGTCTTGCTCGAGCGCGGCCAGGTGCGGCGCGTTCTCTCCGGCAATCAGCCCGTCTTCCAGCCCCGCGCTCATGGGTCCACCGCCTATCGGGGAAAGGCGGCCAGCTGGCCGGCGTCGACGTTGAGGATGTTGCCCGTCGACTTCGCCGATGCGTCCGACGCGAAGAAGCAGATCGCCTCGGCCACGTCCTCGGGAAACACGCTGCGCTTGAGCAGGCTGCGCTGCCGGTAGAACTCCTCGATCTGGTCCTCTGGGATCCGGTAGCCGGCGGCGCGCTCCGCCCGCCACGCGCCGCTCCAGATGCGCGAGCCGCGAATCACCGCGTCGGGATTCACCACGTTGACGCGGATGCCGTGCTCGGCGCCCTCGAGCGCGACGCTCCGCGCGAGGTGGAGCGCCGCGGCCTTCGCCGCGCAGTACGCCGACGCGCCCGGCGAGGCGACCATCGCGTTCTTGCTGCCCACGACGACGATCGAGCCGCCGCGGCCCTGGCGCTTCAGCAGCCGGAAGCCCTCCCGCGCGACCAGGAAGTAGCCGGTCGCCAGGATGTCCATGTTCTTCCGCCAGAGGTCCAGCGAGGTCTCGTCGACGGGCGCGGCGGACGCCACGCCCGCGCTGAGGACCAGGATGTCGATGCCGCCGTACTCGCCGGCCGCCCGCGCCATCGCGTGCGCGACCGACGCCTCGTCGGTCACGTCGCACCGGACCCCGCGCACCCGGTCTGTCCCGAAGGCGCGCGCGCACTCGCCGACCTCGGCGTCGAGCGCCGCCTGGTCGATGTCCGTCAGGACGACCGCCGCGCCCTCGGCGAGGAGCTTCCGCGACGTGGCGCCGCCGATGCCGCCGGCGGCGCCGGTCACGAAGGCCACCCGGCCGTGCAGGCGCTTCGGCTTCGGCAGGCGCCGCAGCTTGGCCTCCTCGAGCCGCCAGTACTCGATGTCGAAGGCCGCCTGCTCGGAGATGGGCACGTACTCGTCGACGCCCTCGGCGTCGCGCATGACGTTGATCGTGTTGAGGTAGAACTCGGCGGCCAGCCGCGCCGTCTGCGCGTCCTGCTGGAACGCCAGCAGGCCCAGGCCCGGAATCAGGACGAGGACGGGATACGGGTCGCGCATCGCGGGAGAATCCGGATGCCGGCAGCGCTCGTAGTAAGCGGCGTACGCCTCGCGATAGCGCTCGAGGAGATCCGGCAGCCGCGCGACGAGCGCCGACGCCTCGTCCCGTCCGGGCGCGAACGGCACGAAGAGCGGCCGCACGCGCGTGCGCAGGAAGTGATCCGGGCAGGTCGTGCCCCGCTCGGCCAGCTCCTCGCAGCGCCGCGAGCCGATGAACTCGAGCACGGCCGGTGAACCGACGTAGTGCAGCACCTTGGATACGTGACGGCCGAGCAGCCCGCGCAGCGCGGGCGCCACCTGGGTGAGGAGCGCCTGGCGCTCGGCCTCGGGGAGCGCGGGCGCCACGACGGGACCGAAGGGCTCCGGGCGGCGGCGCGCGCGCAGCCAGTCGGCCGCCTGCCGGATGATCCGCAGCGTCGTCTTGTAGCAGTCGCGCGACGTCGGTCCCCAGGTGACCAGCCCGTGGCTGGCGAGGCTGACGCCGCTCATGGTCGGACGCGCCCGAATCATGTTCCGCAGGGCCAGCCCGAGGTCGAACCCCGGCCGCTGCCACGGGACCCAGCCGATCTCGTCGCCGAAGATCTCGCGCGCGATCCGCTGGCCGTCGCGCATCGCGGCAATCGCGATGACGGCGTCCGGGTGCATGTGGTCGATGTGCCGGTACGGAATGAAGCCGTGGAGCGGCGTGTCGATGCTCGACGCGCGGGGGTTCAGGTTGAAGGTGCAGTGCGGCAGGTAGTCCACCATCTCGTCTTCGTGGGCCAGCCCGCGGTAGAGCCCTTCGAGCGCCCGCAGCCGTTCCATGTACAGCGTCGCGAAGCCGTCGAGCCCCATGCTCCCGAGGTCGCCGCCCGACCCCTTCACCCACAGGACCTCCACGGGTGCGCCGGTCAGCGGGTCGGTCATGGCGATCTTGGCCGAGGTGTTCCCGCCGCCGTAGTTCGTGATGCCGAGGTCGGAGCCGAGCAGGCGCGAGCGGTAGAGCAGCAGCTCGGGTTCGGACAGCGTCGCCGCCACCGTGTCGTCCCACTGATCGGCCAGTGGCGTGGGGACGGGCCCGGTCGGCGAAGGGGGGCTCGGTGCAGTGGCCATACGGGCGGGGCTCCTCGCCCCTGAACCATCGCCCCCCGGGCGGGGCCGGGCAAGGCCGTTCGGGGATGGCCCCGCCGGTTTGCGATGCGGACGCCACGCGCGCGGGGCGATCGGCGCCAAGTGGAAGATTAGCGCCTGTTTTCCGGCCATCGGCCGGATTTCCCGACCCGCCGCCGCGGGGCCTGACTGCGCGCCCTGGTTGTGCTATATAGAACGCCATGGCGACCCGCCCCCCCGGGGCGCCGCCGGCCCCTTCCCCCCGCGCCAGGCGCGATCTGTACCTGGTCAAGTCACTGGTGCACGCCTCGGAGATCCTCTGGGCCTTCCAGCACTCGGGCGAGACGCTGCGCCTGCGCGACGTGATGGATCGCACGGGCTTCGGCAAGGGCATGTGCTTCCGCCTGCTCTACACGCTGCACCACTGCGGGTTCCTCGAGAAGGTGGAAGGGCACCGGTACCGTCTCACGTCGGAGATCCGCCGCCGCAAGCGCTACCGCATCGGATACGCCGGGCAGGGACAGGACAGCTCGTTCGGCCGCGAAGTGCACGCCAGCCTGGTCCGCGCCGCCGAGCGCGAGCGGGTGGAGCTCATCGTGGTCGACAACCGCTACCAACCCAAGGTGGCGCTGCGCAACGCCGAGCTCCTGATCCGCGAGGGCGTGCACCTGATCATCGAGTTTCAGACCGACGAGGCCGCGGCGCCCGCGATCGCCTCGAAGTACTTCGAGGCGAACCTGCCGATGATCGCCATCGACATTCCGCATCCGGGTGCGACCTACTTCGGCGCGAACAACTACGAGGCGGGCCTGCTGGCCGGCCGCTATCTCGCCAGGTGGGCCCGGCAACACTGGAACGGGCAGGTGGACGAGATCCTGCTCGTCGAGCTGGTCCGCGCAGGCGCGTTGCCGCAGGCGCGCATGCGGGGCATCGGCACCGGCATCCGGGAGGTGCTGCACGAGTCCGTGAACACGCCGGTCATCTCGATCGACGGCGACGGCCAGTTCAAGACGTCGCTCGAACGCGTGCGCCGGCACCTGCGGGGCTCGACGGCGCGGTACGTCCTGGTGGGCGCCGCGAACGATCCCAGCGCGCTGGGCGCCGCGCGCGCCTTCCAGGAAGCCGGCCGCGCCGAGACGTGCGCCATCGTCGGGCAGAACGCCGAGCCCGACGCGCGCGCCGAGCTGCGCCAGCCACGCACGCCGCTCGTCGGCTCGGTGGGCTACTTCCCCGAGAAGTACGGCGACGGCCTGATCCGGCTGGCGCTCGACATCCTCGCGCGACGGCCGGTGCCGCCCGCAGTCTTCGTCCGGCACCACCTCATCACGCCCGAGAACGTGGACCACTTCTATCCGAACGACGCGCTGCTGGGCGTCGAGACCTATGCCGGCTACTAAGATCGGTTCGGGCGTCTTCGTCCTCCTGCTGCTCGCCCTCGCGCTCTCTGCGCAGGCGCCCCCGCCGGGGCCGCCCGGCCTCGTCGATCTCGAGCCCTCGTTTCGCACGCCGCCCGACGACACCCGCATCATGATGCGGTGGTGGTGGTTCGGCCCGGCCGTCGCCACGTCCGAGCTCGATCGCGAGCTGCGTCTCATGAGGGACGCCGGCATCGGGGGCGTCGAGGTGCAGCCGGTCTATCCGCTTGCGCTCGACGACGAGGCGCGGGGCATCAGGACGCAGCCGTTCCTGTCGGACGGCTTTCTCGACGCGCTGCGGTTCGCGTCCGAGCGGGCGCGCGCGCTGGGCCTGCGTCTGGACCTCACGCTCGGCAGCGGCTGGCCCTTCGGGGATCCGGGCGTGTCCATCGCGGACGCGGCCGGCCGGCTGCGGATCGAGCGGGCGGCCGTGGCGGCCGGCGCGCGGACGATCGTCCTGCCTTCGATGGAATCGGGCGAGCGCCTGATCGGCGTCTTCCTGGCCCGCGTCCAGGGTCAGGCCATCGACGGCGCCAGCGTCCGCGAGATCACGGACCTCGCGGACGGCGTCGCGCGCCTGCCGGCCGATCTCGACGGGCCGCAGCGGGCCTTGATCTTCATCGCCGGCCGGACGGGCCAGATGGTCAAGCGCGCGGCGGTCGGCGCCGAAGGCTTCGTGCTGAATCACTACGACCGCGCGGCCGTCGATCGCTACCTCGCGCGCGTCGGCGAGCGCCTGCTGCAGCCCTTCGGCGAGGATCCGCCCTACGCGATCTTCTGCGACAGCCTCGAGGTGTACGAGTCGGACTGGACGGATGATCTGCTCGATCAGTTTCGCGCGCGGCGCGGATACGACCTGCGGCCGCACCTGCCGGCGCTCGTGGCCGACGTCGGGCCCGAGTCGCGCGCGCTTCGCCACGACTGGGGCCAGACGCTCACGGAACTCGTCGACGAGCAGTTTCTCGCGCCGATGCAGGCCTGGGCGGCACGTCACCACACACGCTTCCGCGTCCAGGCCTACGGCGTCCCGCCGGCCACCATCGCCAGCAACGCCCTCGCGGATCTCTCCGAAGGCGAAGGAGCGGAGTGGCTGAGGGTCAGCGCGTCGCGGTGGGCCGCGTCCGCCAATCACCTGTACGGGCGGCCCGTGACCTCGTCCGAGACGTGGACGTGGCTGCATTCGCCGGTCTTCCGGGCCACGCCGCTCGACCTCAAGGCCGAAGCGGACCTGCACTTCCTCCAGGGGATCAATCAGCTCATCGGCCACGGCTGGCCGTACTCGCCCGAGAGCGTCGAGTATCCGGGCTGGCGGTTCTACGCCGCCGGCGTCTACAACGAGAAGAACCCGTGGTGGATCGTGATGCCGGACCTCACCCGCTCCCTGCAGCGCGTGAGCTTCATGCTGCGCCAGGGGCAGCCCGTGGCCGACGTGGCCTTCTACCTTCCCGTGAGCGACGCCTGGGCCGACATCACGCCCGGCCGTGCCAACCTCTTCGAGATCCTCGACCGCCGGGTGGGCCCCGACGCCGTCGCGCGCGTCGTCGAAGCCGGTGTCAACCTCGACTTCTTCGACGACCGCGTGCTCGCCACGATCGGCCGCCTGGAGCCCGGGGCGCTCGTGCTCGGTCCCAACCGGTACCGCGCCGTCGTGCTGCCGGCGGTCGAGCGCATCCCACTCGCGACCTGGCGCACGCTCGAGGCCTTCGCGCGCGGCGGCGGCGTCCTCGTCGCGACGCGCCGTACGCCCGCCCTCGCCCCCGGTTTCCAGGCAACCAGTGCCGACCACGCGGAGGTGCAGGCGATTGCGCGCCGGCTCTTCGAGGGACCGTCGCCGCCGGCCGTGTTCGTGCCGGACGAGAATCGCGATCTCGTGCGCGAGCTGAGCGCGCGGCTCCACCCCGACGTCGCGCTCGCGCCGCGCACCCCTGAGATCGGGTTCGTGCACCGGCGCACGCCGGATGCCGACATCTACTTCGTCGCCAACACCTCGAATGTCCCCCGGCGCGTGCAGGCCACCTTCCGCGTCGACGAGCGGCAGGCCGAGTGGTGGGACCCGATCTCCGGCGGCATCTCACGGCTCGAGACCACCGTCGACGCTGCCGGCGGCCTCGCGGTACCGCTCGAGCTCCCGCCGTATGGATCGGGCCTGGTCGTATTCTCGACTCGCGTCCTCCCGCGCCGGCCGGCCGCGCGCCCGGCCTCGACTCCGGCGCCGATCGATCTCAGCGCCGGTTGGCAGGTCACGTTTGGGTCGGGCCGTGCCCCGGTCACGATGGATCACCTGCGGCCCTGGACAGACGACGAGGAGACGCGAGGGTTCTCGGGTGTCGCGACCTACGAGAAATCGTTCACCATCCCCGACGCCTACCTCCGCGCGGGCGTGGGGCTCTCGCTCGATTTCGGCGAAGCGCGGCCGCTGGTGCCCGACCCGACGGCGCACGACCAGGCCTGGCTGGAGGCGCCGGTGCGGGAATCCGCGGTCGTGTACCTGAACGGAGCGCGGGTGGGATCCGTCTGGAGTCCGCCGTACACGATCGACGTCACCGCGTTCGCGCGGCGCGGTGTGAACGACCTGCGGGTCGAGGTGGGCAACCTGGCCGTCAACGACATGGCCGCGCACGCGCTGCCCGACTACCGCCTGCTCAACCTGCGCTACGGCCGGCGCTTCGAGCCGCAGGACATGGACAAGGTCCAGGCGGTGCGGGCGGGCCTCCTGGGGCCGATTCGTCTGATCCCTACTTCTCCACCTCGACGCGCGCGCTGAGGGCCTTGCGCGTCGGATCGGTCTCCACCACGAGCGTCCGGACGGCCGCGTCGTACGACCACGTCGCGCCCGCGCCGGCCGGCGCCGTCTCGCCCGGCCTCACGCGCGTCGCCTCGCCGCCGCCGACCCGCACCGCGCGCGGCTCGGCGTCGAGGTGAATCCTGAACGCATACGCCCGCGGCGAGACGACGAAACGGCCGGTGGGAGCTTCCACTCGCACGTCGATCCGCGTGGTTCCCTCTTCGCACGTGATCGCCGACAACGCCGTGATCCCGGCCTGGTAATCCAGGCTCGTGCCGTCGTCTTCGTACAGGACGAAGCGCGAGCGACCCTGCGGGTAGATGTCGAGCGTGAGGGGATCGACGGGCGTCTCGCCGATGAAAGCCATGTCGGGCTGCATCGGCAGGATGGCGCCGGCACGGACGAGGATCGGCAGCACGTCGGGGGCGGCTGCGTAGTCGATCGTGCGCCCGCCGTCGTGTCTCGCGCCGGTCCAGTAGTCGATCCACGCGCCGGCCGGCAGGTAGATCTTCCGGCCCGCAGCGCCCTCCGCCGTGACAGGCGCAATCATGAGGGCGTCGCCGAACAGGTACTGATCGTCGATGTCGTAGACGTGCGGGTCGTTGGGGTACTCGAGCACGAGCGGGCGCATCATCGGCACGCCCTCAGCGTACGTTTGATGGGCCAGCGTGTAGATGTACGGCATCAGGCGATAGCGAAGCTGCGCGTAGCGGCGGAAGGCGGCGAGGGCTCGATCGCCGTAGCGCCAGGGCTCCTTGTACTGAGGATGCTCCATGCCGAGGAAGTGGGCCACGGGATTGAAGAACCCGAACACCGTCCAGCGCATGTACAGCTCCTCGGTCGCGACCTCCTCGAAGCCGCCCGCGTTGTGGCCCCAGATCCCGACGCCCGAGAGCGCGAGGTTCAGGCCGCCGCGCACGACCGGGGCGAAGAACTTCCACCGGCTCGGCCAGTCGCCGGCCCAGATGTACGGATAGCGCTGGATGCCGGCGTAGCCCTCGCGGGTCAGGTTGAATCCGCGCCGGCCGAGGTGCTCCTGGAAGCTCTCGTAGGCCGCCTTCGCGTAGGCGATCGGAAACAGGTTGTGCGGGCCGTCGCCGGGGTAGATGCTCCCTTCGTCGGTCTTGAGGAAGCCGGCGCCCTCGTCGGCCTTCGGCCGCACGGCGTGCTGCCACCACCACTCCACGGCCTTCTCGTCGAAGAAGTTCACGATGTTCCGCGCTGGCGTGTCGGCGATGACACCGGCCGCCCTCGCCTCGTCCAGCAGGCTCGTCGCGTCGCCGTTGTCGAGCCTCGGCCGGACGTGCAGGCCGACCAGTGACACGTGCAGGTCGCGCAGGACGCGGAACATCGCGGCCGGATCGGGAAACCCGGGCATCCGCCACTCGAAGCTGGTCGCGCTGCGGCCGCCCGCCGTGCCAAAGCGCCGCCACGTCGAATCGAGGTGGATGACGTCCAGCGGGATCTGCTCCGCGCGGAACCGCTTCGCGAGGCTCACGACGTAGTCCTGGCTCGCCTGATCCTCGAAGCCCCAGGTGCCGCCGCTGTAGGTGCCGAAGTTGGTCCCGTAGGCGGCCTTGGGCAGGAGCGGCGATCGGCCCGTGAGCGCCGTGTAGCGCGACACGATGTCCCGCGGCGCCGGGCCGGCGATGAGGTAGTAGTCCATCTCGGGCGCGTCGGCGCCGAACTCCCACGAGTCCGGCGACCGCTCGCCGAGGTCCCACCTCGTCCGGCGGTCGGTGTGGAAGAAGAGGCCGTAGCCGCCGGTGCTCCACACGAACGGCACCGGGCAATAGTTCGCCGCGTCGATCCGGTACGCGCCGAGCTCGTGATCGGGATCCTGCCCGCGCCCGACGTCGAGGGTCACGCTGTGCCCGCGCCAGTCGAAGCGGTCCATCCGCTCGCCGAGGCCGAAGAACTGCTCGGACGGCGACAGCCGCAGGCGCGCGCGAACGGTCGAGCCGGACCGCGTCACGCCTCCGCCCGGTCCCGGCGCGTCGCCGGCCGTCCATCGATCGCCGCGAGCGTCGGCGAACTCGATCCCGAGCGGGGCCTTCCGCACGCGGACGCTCATGGCGTCCGTGGTGAAGACGAACCGGAGGCCTTCGTCTCGCGCGGCTATCCTAACCGCGGGCCACTCGTACCGCACCACCATCAGGTGCTCGTCGTCCGCGAAGCGTCCCGAGAAGCTGACGCGGACCCGCACGATGGCGGGCGTGCAGAAGTCCAGCCTGACGGTGGCCGCCTCGGTGCGAAAGGTGATCGCGTTCCCCGTCCGAGTGTAGGATCCGACGATCCCGCCCGGCGCAACGTCCTGCGCCGCGGCCGGCCCCGCCGCTGCCAGCCAGGTGATCGCCATGCCGACGAGGTATCTGCGGGTGTTCATGCGGCGCTCCTCGGATACGCATCATAGACCCGACTGGCGCCTCGTGGTGGGGCTCGCCTCGCTGCTGCTGGCGCTCGGCGCCAGGGACGCGGCGGCCCCCATCGATCGCCGCGCGCTCGTGACCCGGCACGACCCGGTCGTCCGGACGCTCGACCCCGAATCGCCCCTCTCGGTCGGCAACGGCGAGTTCGCGTTCACCGCGGACGCGACCGGACTGCAGACCTTCCCCGAGCTCTACGATGAGACCATCCCGCTCGGCACGCTCTCGCAGTGGGGCTGGCACACGTCGCCGAACCCGAACAAGTGGAGCATCGACACGTTCGGGCTCACGGCCTACGACAGTCACGGGCGGCAGGTCGGGTACGCCGACATCCCCGGCGATCGGCGCACGCCCGAGATCGAATGGCTGCGCGCCAATCCCCATCGCCTGCACCTCGGGCGGATTGGGTTCCGCCTGGTCACGGCCGACGGCCGCGAGGCCACGCCCGGCGACCTGGCGGACATCGAGCAGACGCTCGACCTGTGGAACGGCGTGCTCGTCAGCCGCTTCACGGTGGACGGCTCACCCGTGGCGGTCGAGACCGTCTGCCATCCGCAGCGCGACCTGCTGGCGGTGCGCGTCGTCTCGCCGCTCGTCGGACAGGGCCGGCTCGCGATCCGGCTGCGGTTTCCCTACGGCACCGGCGGGACGACCGCCGCGGATTGGAGCCACCCGGACGCGCACCAGACCTCGCTCACCCGGCTCGGCACGAACGCGGCGACGTTCGCCCGGACGCTGGACGCCGACCGCTACCACGTCGCGACGCGCTGGGCGCCGGCGGGCACGATTGAGGAGATCGGCGCGCACGATTTTCTGATCCGTCCCAACGGCGACACCGACACCTTCGAGTTCGTCGCCGCGTTCTCACCTGCGCCGTCCGCCACCGATACGCCCGGCTTCGAGCCCGCACGGCTCGCGGCGCGCGCTCACTGGAACCGGTTCTGGCAGACCGGCGGCGCCATCGACCTCTCGGGAAGCCGGGATCCGCGCTGGCGCGAGCTCGAGCGGCGCATCGTGCTGTCCCAGTACCTGGCGGCCATCCAGTGCGCGGGCAGCGAGCCACCGCAGGAGACCGGCCTCACCTTCAACAGCTGGGAGGGCAAGTTCCACCTCGAGATGCACTGGTGGCACGCGGCGCACTTCGCGCTGTGGGATCGGCTGCCGCTCGTCGAGAGGAGCCTGGGGTTCTACCGGTCGATACTTCCGCGCGCGCGGGAGACCGCCGCGCGCCAGGGCTACGCCGGCGCGCGCTGGCCGAAGATGACCGACCCGAGCGGCGCCGAGTCGCCGTCGAGCGTGGGGCCGTTCCTCGTCTGGCAGCAGCCGCATCCCATCTTCTTTGCTGAATTGGTGTACCGCACGCGCGGCGATCGCGCCACGCTCGAAGCCTTCAAGGACGTCGTCTTCGACACCGCGACGTTCATGGCCTCGTTCGCGGCCTGGGACGAGACAGGCCGGCGCTCTGTCCTCGGTCCTCCACTTCAGTGCGCGCAGGAGGTGTTTCCCAAGGATCGAACGACGAACTGCACGTTCGAAATCACTTACTGGGCGTGGGGCTTGCAGACGGCTCAGAGGTGGCGCGAGCGCCTGGGGCTCGCGCGCGAGCCGGCATGGGACCGCGTGCTGGCCACCCTCGCCCGGCCGTCCGTGGCCGACGGCAAGTACCTCTTCGCCGAGACCGCGCCCGATTCGTACACCAACCCTCGCTGGGCCCGCGACCATCCCTCCGTGACGGCGGCCTTCGGCCTGCTCCCCGGGCCGGGAATCGATCGCGAGACGATGCGCCGCACGCTGCAATGGATCTGGCAGCACTGGAGCTGGCCGGACACGTGGGGCTGGGACTATCCGATGATCGCCATGACCGCGGCGCGTCTGGGCGAGCCGGAGCTCGCCGTCGACGCGTTGCTCCTGGACACGCCCAAGAACCGCTACCGGAACAACGGTCACAACCACCAGCGGCCGGGCCTGACGATCTATCTGCCGGGAAACGGCGCCCTGCTGTACGCCGCGGCCATGATGGCCGCCGGCTGGGACGGCGCGCCCGACCGCCACGCGCCCGGCTTTCCCGCCGACGGGCGGTGGGTCGTGCGGTGGGAGGGCTTGCGCCGCGCGCCGTAGGAAGGCAGACCGTTTCGCATGGCACAACCAGGTGCGCGTCGTGTCGCTGCTCGTGGCGGGCCGCGCCCCGCGCCAAGCTCTTTTCCCCACAACAATTGAGCACCGCGTGCGACGAGGCGCGAACTCCGCATGCATGAACTCGCCGGCCTACCCCGAAGCTGGTGGTCCGCGGTGCGCGCGTGCGTGATGATGCCTGCGCGTCCGGCCGCACCGCGGCCGGAGGGCGGAGGTCACGCGTGGTCCGCATTGCGTTTCGCATGAGGGTCCATCACGGCCGGCAGGCGGAGTACGAGCGCCGGCACAATCCGATCTGCGACGAGTTGAGAGACACGCTGCTGCGGCACGGCGTCTGCAGCTACTCGATCTTCCTCGACCCGGAGACGGACGACCTGTTCGCGTACGCCGAGGTCGACAGCCAGTCGCGCTGGGAGGCGATCGCCGCGACGGAGGTGTGCCGCCGCTGGTGGCATGCGATGCGGGAGATCATGCCGAGCCACGACGACGACAGCCCCGTGTCGCGAACGCTGCGGGAAGTCTTCCACCTCGAACGCCCGGCTGGCGTTTCCGGCCGGTCTGTCGATCGGCCCTGCGACGACCGTGTCGCCTGATCCGTATCGCGTCGCCATCGATCTCGGCGCCGGCAGCGGGCGCGCGTTCATCGGCCGTGTCACCCGCGATCGGCTCGACCTTCAGGAAGTCCATCGCTTTCACTACGCGCCGCGTCGCGCCGCCGGCCACCTGCGGTGGGACACCGTCCGGCTCTTCGACGGGCTGCGCGCCGGTCTCGCGTCCGCCCGAGCCGCCGCGGCGGCTCGCGGCGGACGCCTCGACTCGGTGGGCGTGGACTCATGGGCGGTGGACTACGGCCTGATCGATGCCGGCGGCCGACTGCTCGAGGAGCCGATCTGCTATCGCGACGAGCGCACCCGCGGCGTCATGGAGCAGGTGTTCGCCCGGGTGCCGAGGGCGGAGATCTTCTCGCGCACCGGAATCCAGTTCCTGCCGCTCAACACGCTCTACCAGCTCGTCGCACACGCGCGCGAAGGCCTGCCGCCACGGGCCGCGAGGCTGCTGCTCATCCCGGACCTCTGCCATCACCGGCTCTGCGGCTCGACGTGCTCGGAGTACACCAACGCCTCGACCACGCAGCTCGTCAACGCGCGCGCGCGACGGTGGGACGACGAGCTGTTCGCGCGGCTGGATCTGCCGCGCGCGCTGATGCCCGAGATTGTCGAGGCCGGCACCACGCTCGGCGGCCTCCGAGTCGAATCGGGCGACGAGCCGGGCATGGGCGCGCTGCGCGTCGTCGCGCCCGCCACGCACGACACGGCAAGCGCCGTCGCCGGCACGCCGCTCGAGCGCGGCTGGGCCTACGTCTCCTCGGGCACGTGGTCGCTCGTCGGGGTGGAATGCGACGCGCCGGTCATGAGCGACGAGGCGGCGCGCGCCAACTTCACGAACGAGGGGGGCGTAGCCGGCACGGTGCGCTTCCTCAAGAACGTGATGGGGCTCTGGCTGCTCGAGCGCTGCCGCAGCGAGTGGTCGTCTGCGGGCTTGACGATGGACGTCGAGACTCTGATCGACTCGGTCTCGCGCGTCGGCGGGTTCGCGGGTTTCGTGCACCCCGACGCGGCCCGCTTCTTCAACCCACCGAGCATGACGGCCGCGTTGCGCGCGGCGCTCGCGGAGACCCGACAGCCGGCGCCTGACGACCCGGTCGTCATGACGAAGGTGATCCTGGATTCGCTGGCGCTGCGCTACGCCTCCGTCGTCGACACGATCGAGTCGCTCACCGGCCGTCCCGTCGCCGGCCTCCACATCGTCGGAGGCGGATCGCAGAACCGCTACCTCAATCAGGCCACGGCCGACGCGACGGCGCGACCCGTGCTGGCCGGCCCCGTGGAGGCCGCCGCGGCCGGCAACCTGCTCGTGCAGGCCATCGCGAGCGGCGAGGTGGCGTCGCTCGCCGACGGCCGGCGCCTGCTGTCTCGCCTGCATCCGCCGGAGCGCTTCGTCGCACGCAACGCCGCGGCGTGGGCGGAAGCCAGGAAGCGCTTCCTCGATATCGAGAGCGCCGTTCGCTCGCGCGAGGGCACCGGGTGATGAGCCGATACGGTCCGGCGCTCCTGTGGCTGCTCGTGGTCCTGACTCTGGCCGCACCGGGCGAGCTCGTACCGCGCGTCTGGGTGGCGGACCGGGGCGACGGCACCTACCGCAATCCAATCATCCACGCCGACTACTCCGACCCCGACGTCGTCCGCGTCGCGGACGACTATTACATGACCGCGTCGAGTTTCACGTGTGCGCCGGGGCTGCCGATCCTCCACTCGAAGGATCTCGTGAACTGGGAGCTGATCGGCCACGCGTTGCCGCGGCAGGTCCCGGAGGACGTCTTCGCGGCGCCGCAGCACGGCAAGGGCTGCTGGGCGCCCGCGATTCGCCATCACGACGGGAAGTTCTGGATCTACTATCCCGATCCGGACTACGGCCTCTACGTCGTCACCGCACGCGATCCCGCCGGCGAGTGGAGCCGCCCCGTGCTGGTGAAGGCGGGCAGGGGCCTGGGCGACACCGACGTCAACGGCCCGCACCAGGGCGCCTGGGTGATCACGCAGACGGGCGAGCACTGGTTCTTCCACTTCCAGGACAAGGGCCCCTACGGCCGCGTGGTGCACCTGGAGCCGATGACGTGGCGACCGGACGGCTGGCCCGTGATGGGCGCGGATCCCGATGGCGACGGCACCGGCGAGCCCGTGGAGACCTTCCGCAAGCCCGACGTGGGCCGGCGGCATCCGATCGCGGTGCCGGCGACCTCGGACGAGTTCGACGCGCCGCGCCTTGGCCTGCAGTGGCAGTGGCAGGCGAATCCGCGTGACGAATGGCTGTCGCTCTCGGCCGCGCCGGGGACGCTGCGGCTGTTCTCGCGGCCGGCGGCCGCGCCCGGGACGATCTGGAGCGTGCCTCACCTGCTGCTGCAGAAGTGGCCGGCGCCGGAGTTCGTCGTGACGACGTCGCTCGCCTTCGCGCCCGCGGTCGAGGGCGAGGCGGCGGGCCTCGTGATCTTCGGGCGCGACTACGCGTGGCTGGGGCTGCAGCGAACAGACACCAGCCTGCGCCTCACGCTTCGCCGCGCGGTGGACGCGGACACCGGCGGCGTCGAGCAGGAAGTGGCCGGTCTTGCCGTGCGGCAGCCCAACGTGCAGCTGCGCGTGGCGATCGCCGCCGGCGGCCGCTGCCGTTTCAGCTACAGCATGGACGGGCGGACCTTCACGTCCATCGGCGGCGAGTTCGCGGCGCGGCCGGGCGTGTGGATCGGCGCGAAGGTCGGGCTGTTCGCGATCGTCCCTCCGGGCACGGCGAGGTCCGGCCACGCCGACTGGGCCTGGTTTCGCGTGGGGCCGCCTGCCAACCATCCTTTCTAACGTCGACCCGCACTCCTCGGTCTGGCCTCCAGAGCCTTGAGGCCAAGTGGTCCAGGAACTGCGCCTTTTCGCGCGGGGGAGACCTTCGACGAGCGGTGCCAATGCTCGACTCGGAAGCGGTGAACTTCCGAGGGGCTTCCGAGTCGCTCGCCGGCGTGGACATCGCTTAGCGGATCCACTGAGCGGTGCGGCGGGACGAGCGGCCGCCACGTGGTCTTCTACCCACGCCGCGCCGGTCTGATGTGTGGTGTTCGTGTTACGATTCCCGGCGTCTCTGGGGACACGTCCGGGGGCAGAAGACCATCCCGCCGAGCGGGCAACCCGGGCCAGGACTTGCACTCGAAAGCTTGACCTATTCATGACGCCTGGCTCCATCGTCCGCTGCCGCAACCGCGATTGGGTGCTGCTCCCCAGCGACGACCCAGAGGTGTGGCGCCTGAGGCCGCTCACGGGGGCCACCGACGAGGTCGTCGCCGTCCATTGCAGGCTGACCAACCTCGTCGGGTCCTTGTTGCCGGAGGAGCGGGTACGGCCCTCCAAGTTCGAGCCTCCAACCCCGGACGACCTCAACGACGCTGCCAGCGCGTACCTGCTCTGGCAGGCAGCCCGCCTCACGCTGCGGGAAGGCGCGACGCCGTTCCGGTCGTTGGGGCGTATCTCGATCGCGCCGCGCGTGTATCAGTTCGTGCCGCTCCTCATGGCGCTGCGGCTCGATCCGGTGCGGCTCTTCATCGCCGATGATGTCGGCGTCGGCAAGACGATCGAGGCGCTGCTCATCATCCGTGAGCTCCTCGACCGCGGCGAGATCCGGCGCATGGCCGTCCTGTGTCCGCCGTACCTGTGTGACCAGTGGCAGAAGGAGCTCGCCGAGAAGTTCAACCTGGATGCGGTCGTGGTGCGTTCGGGCACGGTCCGCCAGCTCGAGCGGCGCAAGGTCGGCACGGACAGCCTGTACCGCTACTACCCCATTCAGGTCGCGAGCATCGATTTCCTCAAGAGCGACCGCAACCGGCACCAGTTCCTGCTCAACTGTCCCGAGCTCGTCATCGTGGACGAGGTGCACGGCGCGGCTATCGCAAGCGACAGGAACAGGGGTCAGCAGCAGCGGCACGAGCTCATCCGAGAGATCGCCGCAGACCTGGATCGGCACCTCATCCTCCTGACCGCCACGCCGCACAGCGGCATCGAGGCAGCCTTCCGGTCGCTCCTCAGCCTCGTGCGACCCGAGTTCGGCAATTGGGAGGTGGCAGAGCTGGACGAGCCGCGCCGGATCGAGCTCGCCAGGCACTTCGTCCAGCGCACCCGCCGCGACATCGAGCACGACTGGGAAGGCGAGCACTGCTTCCCGACACGTGAGCCGTCAGACGAGACCTATCACCTGTCACCCGCCTACCTCGAGCTCTTCCGGAAGACCTACGACTTCTGTTCGGAGATCGTCCGCACCGGCCAGACCCTGGATACTCGCCGCCAGCGCGTCCGCTACTGGGGCGCGCTCGCGCTGCTGCGCTGCGTGATGTCGAGCCCGGCCGCGGCCGTTGCTGCCCTCGAGAGCCGCCACGACAGACTACCCACGGACGAGGACGACGTGGACTTCAGGGATTTCATCTTCGAGGCCACGGACGAAGCGCCTGTCGACGAGCAGCCGACGCCGGCTGTCGAGTCGGCCGAGGCCACGCTCGGCGAGTCGGAGCGGAAGCGGCTGCGAGAGTTGGCTCGACTGGCCAACAGCCTCTACCAGACCGAGCACGACTCCAAACTTGCATCCTGCGCGACGCTGGCCGGCAACTTGCTGAAAGCCGGCGCGCAGCCGATCGTCTGGTGCCGGTACATCGCCACGGCCGAATACGTCGCAGACGGACTTCAAAAGGCCCTGGAGCGCGCGCATCCCAACGCGCGAATCGTGTGCGTCACCAGCCGGCTCGGTGACGAGGAGCGGCGCGCGAAGATCGACGACATCGACCCTGACCGGCCTCGTATCCTGGTGGCCACCGACTGTTTGTCCGAGGGCATCAACCTGCAGGACAAGTTCAACGCCGCCCTCCACTACGACCTGCCGTGGAACCCCAACCGGCTGGAGCAGCGCGAGGGACGGGTGGACCGCTTCGGCCAGCGCGCGAAGGTGGTGAAGACCATCCGCTACTTCAGCCCCGACAGCCCGGTGGACGGCGTCCTGCTCGACGTGCTCCTCAACAAGGCGCGAGAGATCCATCGCACGCTCGGCACCCACGTCCCGGTTCCAGAAGAGAGCGAAACGGTCACGGAAGCTGTGCTGAACGCGCTCTTCCTGCGCGGCCGCCGGGCGGAGACGGGGCCGGTGCAGCTCGATCTCGGACTCGGGGTCGAAGCCCTCCACGAGCGCTGGGAGCGGGAAGCCGAGCGCGAGCGCATCACCCGGACGCGCTTCGCGCAGCGCGCGATCAAGCCGGAAGCCGTGCGCAAGGAATTGGAGACGACCGATTCGGTGCTCGGCGACGCGAGCGCGGTGCGCGAGTTCGTGCTCGCGGCGGCGCAGCGCCTCAATCTTTACATCGCGGCGGACAAGCGGGCGGGTGTCTTCCGGGTCTCGGTCGCGCCGGCGGCGACGGCCTCGGTAACCGAAGCGGTCCGATTCGCACTCCCGCAACCCAAGACCGGGCACTGGCTGGTGAGCTTCCTTTCGCCAACGCCCGAGGGCGCCGAGTATCTCGGGCGCAATCACCGCTTCGTGGCGGCGATGGCGCGCTTCCTGATGGAGGAGGCGCTCACACGCCATGGCCAGGCGGTCGCGTCGCGCTGCGGCGTGATCCGCACGCGCGCCGTGTCGCGGCTCACGACCCTGCAGCTGCTCAGGGTGCGGTATCTCGTCGAGCAGCCGAAGCGCGCGCCGCTCCTCTCGGAGGAGGTGCTGGTCAGCGGCTACGCCGGCCTGTCGCGCGGCAGCCCCGCCTGGATTCCCGACGACGAGGCGCTGCGCCTGCTGGCGGAGGCGAAACCGGATGCGAACGTCCCGATGGCCGAGAAACAGGAGCTTGTCACCAGCGCGCTCGACGCCTGGCCCATCGTCGAGCAGGCGCTCCAGCAACGCGTCGAGGCGCGCGCCGCGGACCTCGAGGAGGCGCACAAGCGCATCCGCCAGGCGGTGAGCCTGCGCGTGCGCGAGCTGGTCGTGAGGCCGCAGCTGCCGCCGGATCTCATTGGCCTGCTCGTGCTCCAACCGATGGTCTGACCATGACGGCATTTCTCGCAACCCGGATCGAAGGCGGCCTGCTGGCGCCGGATGTTCTTGAGCAACTGCTCGCGGCGGATCTTCCGGGTCAGAGAGCGGGGGACTTCGGCCTTGACGCGCGGCGCAATCTCACCGACGAAATCGCCGCGGCGTTCGCGGATGCCCGCGCGCTCTGGGGCGTGTTCCAGAACCGTCTTGCCCGGCTGCCCGAGACCGACCTCGCCACCACGGCGACGCGCGACCTGTGGATGATCCCGTTCTTCGACCTGCTCGGGTACGAGCTCAAGTTCAACCCCCGCGCGCATGAAGTGGACGGCGCGACGTTCGCAATTTCGCACCGTGCGGGCGAGGCCGAGGATGCACCGCCGGTGCATATCGTGGGGGCACGGCAGGAGCTTGGCCGCGTGCCCCCGTCGGGGCGACCGCGCCTGTCCCCGCACGCACTGCTCCAGGAATATCTCAACCGCACGGAGCACGTCTGGGGTCTGGTGACGAACGGCGGCACGCTGAGACTGCTCCGCGACTCGACCCTGGTGCGGCGGCAGGCCTACGTCGAGTTCGACCTCACCGAGATCTTCGACGAGCAGCGGTTCCAGGACTTCGCGGTGGTGTACCGGCTGATACATCGCAGTCGGCTTCCGCGCGGGATCGCGGACGTAGAAACCGCACTCGTCGAGCAGTACTGCCAGCGGTCGATCGAGCAGGGCGGCCGGGTACGCGAGCACCTGCGCGACGGGGTGGAAGCCTGCATCCAACGGCTCGCCAACGGCTTCCTGCGCGCGTCGCCCGAACTGCGCGAGGCAGTCTCGGCGCCGGCCGGTGAGCGGACTCGTCTCTCGGCGGACGATCTGTACCGCGAGCTGCTCCGGCTCGTCTATCGGCTGCTGTTCCTGCTCGTCAGCGAGGACCGGGGGCTCCTGAGCTCGAAAGTGGTGTATCGGGAGCACTACGGCGTGGCGCGCCTGCGGCGGCTGCTCGACAGCCGCGCCGCCTACACCGAGCACGACGACCTCTGGCAGTCGCTGCGGGTGCTGTGGAAGCTCCTCACCGATGAGCACCTCGCGCAGTTCCTCGAGGTCGCGCCGCTCAACGGGGATCTGTTCGCGCCGCTGGTTCTCGACACCTGCACGATCACGAACCGGAATTTCCTTGAAGCCTTCTGGCCACTGGCCTGGTACCGGGAGAGCCCGTCGAGCCAGCCGCGACGGGTGAACTACGCGGCGCTGGATGTCGAGGAGCTGGGCTCGGTGTACGAGAGCCTGCTCGAGTTCCATCCGGCGATCGAGCGCGATGCGGCCCGCCGGCCCGAGTTCCGGCTCATTCTCGGTTCCGAGCGCAAGACCACCGGCTCCTATTACACCCCACCGCCGCTCGTGAACGAGCTCGTCGTCTCGGCGCTCGAACCGGTGCTGCGCGAGCGGCTCGCGGCCAACCCGGCCGATGGGGAGAAGGCGCTACTCTCGATCCGCGTCTGCGATCCGGCATGCGGCTCGGGACATTTCCTGCTCGCCGCCGCGCGGCGGATCGGGAAGGAACTTGCGCGTGTACGTTCGGGAGAGGAGGAGCCCGCCCCCGAGCGCGTGCGCGAGGCGACACGCGACGTGATTGCGCACTGCATTTACGGCGTGGACCGGAATCCCCTGGCCGTGGACCTGTGCCGTGTCGCGCTCTGGCTCGAAAGCCATACGGGCGGGAAACCCGTCACTTTTCTGAACCACCGCATCCGCCCCGGCGATTCGCTCGTTGGGGTCTTCGACCTCGCCGCGCTCAAAGCGGGCATCCCGGACGAGGCCTTCGGCGCGCTCGAGGGCGATGACAAGAGCGTTGCGCGTCAGGCCGCGCGGCACAACCGCGCCGAGCGCGACGGATTGCGCGACATGTTTGGCTGGAACCCGGAGACCGTGCTGATCACCTTGAGCCGCACTGGTCGCGAGGTGGATGGCATTGGCGACGACACGCCCGAGGCCGTCCGGGAAAAGAAACGGCGGTTCGACGCGGCCCACGCCAACCCTGAGTGGCTGAAGCAGAAGACGGCCTGCGACCTCTGGACGGCGGCGTTCTTCCAGCGCCTGACCCCGAAGGCGTTCGTGATTACCACCGCCGCGCTGGCCGATCACCTGGCACGCCGATCGGTGGACCCACGGCTTCCGGCACTCTCCTGGGTGATTGCCGAGCGCGAGAAGGTCTTTCACTGGCCACTCGAGTTCCCGGAGGTGTTCGCCGGGGGCGGGTTCGATGTGATCCTGTCGAACCCGCCGTGGGAGCATGTCGAACTGAAGGAGCAAGAATTCTTCTCCGCGCGCGATGCGCGCATCGCCCTTGCGCCGACCAAGGCCGCTCGCACGAGGCTCATCGGTGAGCTGCGGAGTGAGAAGCCAGAGCTGTATTCGGAATTCATCGAGCATGTGCGTAGCTTCGACGCAGCACGGTCGTTCATGGCGCACTCGGGCCGGTATCCCCTGACCCGTCGGGGTCGCATCAACACCTACGCGGTGTTTGCCGAGCTCGCGCGGAGCGCGCTGAAGGCCAACGGGCGGGCCGGTATCATCGTGCCGTCGGGAATCGCCACCGACGACACCACGAAGTTCTTCTTCCAGGACCTCGTGCGATCGGGGTCCCTGGCCAGCCTCTACGATTTCGAGAACCGGCGCGGAATCTTTCCGGCGGTCCACAAGTCCTACAAGTTCTGCCTGCTGACGATGTGGAAACAGTCCAAGGCGGAAGCAACCTCCGCCCGGTTTGTCTTCTTCGCCCTTGCGACCGATGACCTGCGCCGCCCGGAGAAGCGCTTCTCGCTCACGGCCGAGGAGATCCAGCTTCTCAACCCCAACACCGGCAACTGTCCGATCTTCCGCACGCAGGCTGATGCCGAGCTGACCAAGGCCATCTACCGCCGCGTGTCGGTGCTGTGGCGCGAGGCGCGGGGCGGCGAGCCCGAGCAGAATCCGTGGCGGCTGAGATTCTCTCAAGGGCTATTCAACATGGCCTCCGACTCGCATCACTTCCGGACCGCGGCGGAGCTGGAGGCCGACGGCTACCGCCGCGAGGACAACGTGTTCGTCAGCCGCGTGGACCGGTATCTGCCGCTCTACGAAGCGAAGATGCTCCACCAGTTCGACCACCGCTGGGCGACCCACGACAGCGTCGACGGCGTGCGAGACGTGACCGATGACGAAAAGCGGGACTCGCGCTTCGTCGTCCAGCCGCGCTACTGGGTGCGCGGGGAGGTGGTGGAGTCGGCGATCCCGAAGTATCCCGAGCCGCTCGCGGTCGCCCTGCGACTCGACCACCGGGAGAGCATTCGGCGCGTGCTCGCCCTCTGGGCCGCCGGCCACGCGCTGGCACGCGGCGACCAGGCGCAAGCCGGGCGCATCTTCGCCGACGCTGCTTCGTGGCGGCTCGAACGAGAGGTGGCCAAAGCCTTCGGCGACGACCGCGAGCGCGAGCAGGCTCTGGCGCTTGCGCGCGACTTCCCGCTCGATGGGCCGATGCTTCGCAGAATCGAGGCCGAGGGCGACGCGCCCGAGCGAGTCGCCTCCGAGCTCGTCGAGCGCTTCAGCCCGAAGTGGTTTGTGGGTTTTCGGCGTGTTTGTCGAACAACGGACGAACGCAGCAGCATCTTCTCAGCCCTTCCGCGCAGCGCCGTTGGCGACAGTGAGTTTCTCGCCATCTTTGCGTGGGTTTCGTCGCCGCTGCAGCTTGCGTTCCTGGCTGTTGCGAACTCGATGTGCTTCGACTATGTGGCGCGGCAGAAGATCGGAGGAATGAACCTTAACTTCTTCATTGTCAAACAGCTTCCAGTGGTTGGTACGACATTGGTCGGCAATACCGCGAGTCGGGATGCTGGGGAAATGCCCTTTCCAGGCGCCCTTGTTCCCGAGATTCTTGAGCTTGTGTTTAGCGCCCACGACCTCGCACCCCTGGCACGCGACTGCAGCTACGACGGCCCGCCGTTCCTCTGGAACCCCGAGCGCCGGTTCGAGATCCGCTGCGAGCTGGACGCCGCCTTCTTCCACCTGTACCTGCCGGCGACAGCCGGCGGCGACTGGTGCCCCGCGCGCGTGGCCGATGGCCAGGTGGTGGACGAGACCCCGCAGCAACTCGCTGCCCTGAAGGCCCACTTCCCGACCCCGCGCGACGCGGTCGCATACATCCTCGACCAGTTCCCCATCGTCCGACAGAAGGACGAAGCCGCCCAGGGACGCTACCGGACGAAGGACCGCATCCTCGCGGTCTACGACGCGATGCAGGCTGCGCAGGCGAGCGGGCAGCTGTATCGCTCGGCGCTGAATCCGCCGCCGGGTACCCGATAAGCCGATGATCTCGAAGCTGACCGTTCAGAACTTCAAGCATTTCAAGGTTCCGACGCAGTTCGTGCTCAAGCCCGAGGGCGTCACGTTTCTCGCGGGCGGCAACAACTCGGGCAAATCAACACTGCTGCAGGCTCTCGCAGTCTGGGAATTTGCGCGTTCGGTTGTCGAAATCGCCCGTGGCGCTGGCGCCTTTGCTGTCGGATGGAAGGGACAGGGCGTTGGCGTCAGCGCCGCGGAGTTCTCGCCCATCGCGCTGCCCGATCTCAAGTACCTGTGGACGAATCTTCACCTCGGCGCTACGGCAGGCTACTCGCTGCGCATTCGGTGCGACTGGCAGACAACCGAGGAGGCGCCACAACTGAGGTTTCTCGAGTTCGGGCTGGCGCTCGCCAACGACCGACTATTCCTCAAGCCGACCGCGTCGAACCTCGCGGTGGGGGATCCGATACCTCGCCTCGCCTATCTGCCGCCTTTCGCGGGTATCGGCGCCCGAGAAGAACGCATGTTGCCAGCGGTTCGCAGGCGCTGGGTCGGACGTGGGCTCGCCGGGGCGGTGCTCCGCAACCTCCTTTATGACTCCTGGGAGCAAAACGTCAAGGACCGGCAGGAGGCCAAGGGCGTGAGAAAGCGCATCCCGAAGGCCGAGCTCGCAAGGATTCGCCGCGAGGATCCATGGGAGCAGTTGCTTCGAACGCTGGAGGAGGTCTTCAAGATCGGGCTCAGCGTCACCGAGTTCAACCAGCTCTACCACGACGCAATCGAGGTCGCCATCTGGGATGGCGAGCTGTTCAACAAGCGATTCTGCAAGAGCTCTGGTCCGCCTGCCAAGGACCTCATGGTGGAGGGCAGTGGGTTCCTGCAATGGCTCAGCGTTTACGCCCTGGCGCTGAACAAGGAACTCGACGTGCTGCTCCTCGACGAGCCGGATGCCCACTTGCACCCAGCGTTACAGGGGCATCTGATCCACAAGCTCCGCCAGTTGGCCCGTGAGAACCGGAAGCAGGTGCTGCTCGCTACCCACTCAACCACGATCCTGTCGGAAGCGCGCCTCGACCGCGTGTTTCGGATGGAAGATCGCACCTACCTCGCGGACGAAGGTGGCCGGGTCAAGCTCTTCCTGGGACTGGGCTGCGCCTACGCCCCCCGGCTGGATCAGCTGAAGCGCTGCAAGCGGCTCTTCCTGCACGACGGGCCGTCGGATCTCGAACTGCTCAAGATCTGGGCAGGGAAGCTGAACAGACCTTGGCCGGAGGACCTGGTCTGCTGGAAGTACACAAAGGATCGGATTGCGCGCGAGATTCTGTTTGGCGAACTTGCAGCGGAGATCCCCGATCTGAAAGCGATCAGCCTTCAAGACAAGGACGACTACCCGTTTTCCCAAACCCAGGCGGATCTCACATTTGACAGTCTCCCACCCTTTGATCGCGGACTCGGACTGCGGCGGTGGCGGCGACGGAACATCGAGAACTACTTGCTCCATCCTGCAGCGATCGCCCGGGGGGCGGCCCGCGGCGAGGAAGAAATCCGAGCGCTACTTGCCGACCCGCATGGTGTCGCGATTCCCGGGAACTTTACTGCGAGTGACTGCGCGCAGCCGATCGCGGACGCCGACGGCAAGAAGATAGTGAGCAAGCACACCCGGTCAATTGCCGCGGTCTTCGGCATCGATTATCTGAAGATCGCCGAGGCGATGGAGCCCGGCGAAATTCCGGAAGATGTCAAGACTCTGCTGGACCAGATCGTCGAACTGTGCAGGCCATGATATGCCCGGCCTGCATGTGGCGGCACTTGCCGACCGTCCCTCCCGGCCGCGCGCGGAGAGCGGCGACTGGTTGCCCGCGCAGGTCGGACAGGCCAGCGGCCAGCTGAGTCGCTCCGCGGTGAGCCCCCCGGTGTGCAACCGCGACCCTCCCACCTCTGTTTCGAGGGACCCCCGTAGCAATGGTCGTAACTTGTTGACTGACAGCCTATTGGGAAGATCTCCTTCTGAAGAGGACAGATCCTACGTGACACGTCCGGGGTGGAGGGACACCCTCGGGCCATCTCCCCGCCCAGCGGCTCTGCAGAACGCGTGTCTGACCATTGCAAATCAGGCATCACGATGCCATATTTACAAGGATGATCGATCGGTCCCTGCTGCCCGGAGTCCTTGCGGCCCTTGCCGAGACTCCCGCCGTCTGTCTGCTCGGACCGCGCCAAGCGGGCAAGACGACGCTGGCGCTCGAAGTCGCCCGGAGGCTGGACGGACTGTACCTGGACCTGGAATTGGAGCGCGACCGGGCGAAGCTGGCTGATCCGGAATCCTACCTCGAGCGCCACCTGGATCGGCTGGTGGTTCTCGACGAGGTTCACCGTCTTCCGAATCTGTTTCAGTCGCTTCGAGGCCTGATCGACCGCGCGCGACGCACGGGGCGAGGTGCGGGCCGCTATCTCCTGCTCGGCTCGGCCGCGCTCGACCTGCTGCGGCAGTCGGGAGAGACGCTGGCGGGACGTCTGCACTTCGTCGAGCTGACGCCCCTTCACGCGCTCGAGCCGACGGGACAGGCGATGGACACGCTGTGGCTGCGGGGCGGTTTCCCGCCGAGCCTGCTGGCCGCAGATGAGGCGCAAAGCCTGCGTTGGCGGAGGGACTTCATCCGCACCTATCTGGAGCGCGACATCCCGCAGCTCGGCCCGCGGATCGCGGCAGAGACCTTGAGGCGGTTCTGGACGATGCTGGCGCACCGACAGGGCGCTCCGCTCAATCAGGCGGAGCTCGCCCGCAGTCTCGCCGTAGACGGCAGAACGGTAGGGCGCTACGTGGACCTGCTGGTGGACCTCCTCTTGGCCCGTCGGCTGTCGCCGTGGCATGCGAACGTGGGCAAACGGCTCGTGAAGTCGCCGCGCCTTTACGTCCGCGACAGCGGGCTCGTGCACGCGCTGCTCGGCATCGAGGCTCTCGACGATCTGCTCGCGCACCCCGTCGCCGGCGGCAGTTGGGAAGGCTTCGTCATCGAGAACCTGCTGGCCGTTGCGCCGGACGGCACGGGGGCGCACTACTACCGCACGAGCGGCGGGGCGGAGATCGATCTGCTCCTCGAGCTGCCTCGCGCCGGCCTGTGGGCGGTGGAGATCAAACGAAGCTCGGCGCCCTCCGCGACACGGGGGTTTCATGAGGCTTGCGCCGATCTGAAGCCGACGCACCGCTTCGTCGTCTATCCTGGCACCGAGCGCTTTCCGCTCGCTGAAAGCGTCGAGGCCGTGCCGCCGGCCATGCTCGCCGGGGACCTGGCCGCGATGAGGACACACGCGTGAACGTCTTCGATCTGCACGAGGCCGTCGTTGGCGACTACCGCGACTTCGTCCGCTCGTACTTCACGATCGCGGATGAGCGCGCGCGTACCTACGTCAACCACGTGCTGGACGAGGAAGGGCGCCTGTGGCCGGATTTCCTGCTGCAGGTGAGTCCCTCCTACCTGCGCAGGGCAACGGTCAAGGAGCTGTCGGACGAGGGCAGGCTTCACGCCGAGACGGCGCGCATCTTCTGCACGCCGGACGGTCAACCATTCCACCTGTATGCCCACCAGGTGGAGGCCATCGAGCGTGCCGCGCGCGGCGAGAGCTACATCGTCACCTCCGGCACCGGGTCCGGCAAGAGCCTGACGTACTTCCTGCCGATCATCGACCGCCTGCTGCGGGAGCCGCCACAGGACGAGCGAGTCTCCGCGCTGGTCGTGTACCCGATGAACGCGCTGGTGAACTCGCAGCTCCAGGCGCTCGACTCACTCAAGGCTGCCTACGAGCGCCGTGCGGGCAAGCGCTTTCCGATCAGCTTCGCGAGGTACACCGGCGAGACTACCGACGCGGTGCGGGGCGAGCTGCGCAACCATCCGCCGCGCATCATGCTGACCAACTACGTGATGGCCGAGCTGCTGCTCGTGCGGCCAGAGGACCAGCGGTTTCTGGACCGAGCCGGCGGCGGGTTGCGGTTTCTCGTCTTCGACGAGCTGCACACGTACCGCGGCCGCCAGGGCGCAGACGTGGCGATGCTGATCCGCAGGCTCAAAGAGCGCTGCGGCGCGCCGAACCTCGTCCATGTCGGGACGTCCGCGACCATGGTCGCCGACCGTGGTGCGACACCGGAGGCGCGGCGAGCAGCGGTGGCGGAGTTCGCCTCGCGGCTCTTCGGTCAGAGCCTCACCGCCGAGCACGTGATCGAGGAGACGCTCGTCACGTTCACGGACGGCGATCCGCCCTCCCGCGGCGAGCTCGCTGCGGCCCTGGGGGGCCCGCTGCCTCGAGACACCGCGGCGTTCCGTCGCCACGCGCTGGCCCGCTGGGCCGAGGCCGAGTTCGGTGTGGAGCCGGAGCAGGATGGGCAGCTCAGGCGCCGCGTCCCGCGTACGCTGGCGAGCGCAGCCCCGCGGCTGGCCGAGGCGAGCGGCGTAGAGCCGGCCTTGTGCGCGCAGCGGCTGCGGGAGCTGCTCGCGCGCGGCGGGGAGCTTGCGCGCGACGACGGCGGCCGCGCGTTTGCGTTCAAGCTGCACCAGTTCATCGGCCAGGGCCGGGCGCTGTTCGCCACCCTCGAATCCGCCGAGACGCGCGAATTCTCGCTGGAAGGGCAGGCCCAGACGAGCGGCGGCCGGCTGTTCGCCCCGGTGAAGTTTTGCCGGCAGTGCGGGCAGGACTACTACCACGTGCTGCGAAGCGAGGTGCGGTTCACGCCGCATCCCGTCGGAACGGAAGCCGACGAAGACGAGGCCAGGCCGGGCTACTTGATGCTGGCCCCGGCCGAAGACGATTGGAGCGAGGAGCAGATCCCCGAGGAGTGGCGCGACGCCGGCGGAAGGCTCACGCAAACGTGGCGCAGCCGCGTCCCTCAGGCGGTGTGGGTGTCGCCGAACGGCGCCTGCGGTACGACCCCGCGCGAGGGCGCCATCAAGATGTGGCATCAGCGGTCTCCGTTTGCGCTGTGTCTGCGCTGCGGCGAGTTCTACACGGCGCGGGAGCGGGAGTTCGCCAAGCTCGCCTCGCTGTCGAGCGAGGCCCGCTCGAGTGCGACCACGGTCCTCGCCACGGCGCTGCTGCGACACGCCAGCCGGACGGGCGCGGCGCGCGACAAGCTGCTCTCCTTTACCGACAACCGGCAGGACGCCTCGCTCCAATCCGGGCATTTCAACGATTTCGTCCACATCGCCCTGCTGCGCTCGGCGCTCTTCGCTGCGTTGCAGCGGGAGCCCGAACTCACGGCCGATCGGGTAGCGGCTGCGGTGGCGGCGCAGTGCGGCCTCACGATCGGGGACATTGCGCGCAACCCGGAACTCGACCCCGACTCACAGCCGGCGCGTGAAGCCTGGCGGGTGTTCACCGAGCTGACCGAGTACCGGCTGTACGAGGACCTGCGCCGCGGCTGGCGCGTGGTGCAACCGAACCTGGAGCACGTGGGCCTCCTGCGCGTGGGGTACCGCGGCCTCGAAGCACTCTGCCGCGATGAGGCACGCTGGCAGTTCCACCCATCGATCGGCGGAGCGGATCCGGCGGAGCGTCAGCTCATCGTGCGGGCCGTGCTCGACCAGTTCCGCCGCAAGCTCGCGATCAACGCGCGCGTGCTGCGGGAGACGGATCAGCAGCAGGTCCGACGCCGGTGCGAGCAGCATTTGAACGAGTTCTGGGGCCTCGACCTCGAGGTGAACGAGCTACGGACGGCGACCCGCTTCGTTCGGCTGGGTCGATCGCCGCGCGCGGCCGACGCTTTCAGTCTTTCCGCGCGAAGCGCGGTGGGGCGGTTTCTCCGGGCGCGGCTTGGCCTGACGACCACCGATTACCCGGCGTTTCTGGACCGGCTTCTCGATCTCCTCGTCGCCCAGGGGCTCCTGGCGCGGCTGGACCCCGTCGAGGACCATCAGCTGTTCCAGCTCGACGCGGCCTGTGTGGTCTGGCGGGCCGGCGATGGCTCGCCAACGCCGCCAGACCCGATCTACTCCCGGCGTGCTTTGGGAGGCGGATACGTTGAGAGTGCTCCACCCGTGAATGCATTCTTCCAGCGGTTCTATCGTGAAGCCGCGGCCACCGTTGCGTCGTTCGAGGCGCGTGAGCATACCGCGCAGGTGGTCAAACCCGGGGAGCGGGAGCGCCGCGAGCGGCGCTTCCGTTGGGAGCCTGGCGACACGCGGAAAGAGGCTGAACTGGGCCGCCGGCTCCCCTACATGGTGTGCTCGCCCACCATGGAGCTGGGGGTGGACATTGCGGACCTGGACCTCGTGCACCTGCGCAACGTTCCGCCGACGCCCTCGAACTACGCGCAGCGGAGCGGGCGTGCCGGACGACAGGGACAGCCCGGCCTGATCCTCACGTACTGCGGCGCGCTGAACAGCCACGACCAGTATTTCTTCCGGCGCCGGGAGGACATGGTGGCGGGCAGCGTGCGGCCGCCCCGGCTGGACATCGCGAACGAGGCGCTCGTGCGCGCGCACCTGCACGCCGTCTGGCTCGGGCAGGTGCGCCTGCCGCTGGGCCAGTCGATCGAGCAGGTCATCGATACGGACCAGGATGCCTTGCCCCTTCGAGAGAACGCCGCGGGGCAGATTCAGTTGACCGAGGCGGCTCGCCACGAGGTGGTTGCCCGCATGCGGCAGATCCTCGCAGGCGACGGAGGTGTGTTGAGCGCCGCAGGGTGGTTCAGCGAGGCCTGGTTGAACGACGCGCTCGCCGAGGCGCCTCGGCGGTTCGATGCGGCGTTCGATCGGTGGCGGGAGCTTTATCGCGCGGCGACGCGGCAGCTCGTCGAGGCGCAGAATGCGCTCGTCCGTGCGCGTCGCCCGGATGAACAGCAGGACGCCGTGCGGCGCCAGCAGGAAGCGTTGCGACAGCGAAACCTGCTCCTGCAGATCGACACGAGCCGCGAGGAGAGCGACTTCTATCCGTACCGATACCTGGCCAGCGAGGGGTTCCTGCCGGGGTACAACTTCCCCGCGCTGCCGGTGCGCGCGTGGGTTCCGCGCGACCAGGGTGAGTTCATCCCCAGGCCGCGACTCCTTGCCCTGCGGGAGTTCGCACCCGGCAACATCCTCTATCACGAAGGCGGGAAGTGGGAGTCGGTCGCGTTCCAGTCGCCGCCCGGCGGGCTGGACGAGCGGCGAAGCCAGAAGCGGCTGTGTCGGACCTGCGGCGCCTTCTGCGAGGCAGAGCTCGACCTCTGCCCGGCCTGCGACACGCGCTTCGATGGTGAGAACAGCCTGCTCGCCAGCGTCCTCGACATGCCGAACGTCCGGACCCGGCGACGCGAGCGAATCACTTCGGAAGAGGAGGAGCGGCGGCGCCGCGGATACAACATCGAGACCAGCTACCAGTTCGCCCCGCAGGAGGGCGGCGCACGGGTTCAGCACGCCGACGTGGTGTTCGAGGGTACGCCGATCCTGCAACTCGTCTACGCGCCCGCGGCAGCGCTCATGCGAGTGAATCACGGGTGGCGCGCCGCCGACACGCCAGGGTTCCTGGTCGATTTCGAGAGCGGGGAGGTGACGATCGCGGGCCAGCCGATCCGCGGCGCGCGGCCGCGCGCCCGGCGCGTCGAGAATGTCCGGTTGTCAGTGCAAGTGACGCAGAACATCCTCCTGGTGCGGTTCGCGCGGCCGGAGCTGCGACAGGATGCGGCACTCGAGACGACGCTCCAATACGCGCTGCAGCGCGGCTGCGAACAGGCCTTCCAGCTCGAAGAATCAGAGCTCGGCGCCGAGCGTATCGGTCGGGACGAGTTCCGGTCGATCCTGCTGTACGAGGCCACCGAGGGCGGAGCGGGTGTGCTGCGCCGCCTGGTGGAGGAGGCGGATGCAATCGCTCGCATCGCGCGCGAGGCGTTGGACCGATGCCACTTCAACGCGGATGGCAGCGACCGGCACCCGGAGTGCCAGGCGGCGTGCTACGAGTGCCTGATGAGCTTCGGGAACCAACACGAGGCGCTCCAGCTGGACCGCCGGCGGGTCCTCCAGACGCTGCTCGATCTCGCGGCGAGCCGCACACTCCCGCGGATCGGCGGCCGTGACTGGGACGCGCACCTCGCCTGGTTGCGCTCGCTCACGGATTCGCGCTCGGAACTGGAGAGGCGCTTCCTGGATACATTGGCTGCGGGACGCCACCGGCTTCCGGACGAGGCGCAGACGGCGATTGCGGATCCGAGGTGTATCCCGGACTTCTTCTACTCGCCCAACATCTGCGTGTTCTGCGACGGCTCGGTGCATGATGCGCCGGCCCAGGCCGAGCAGGACAGGCGGATACGGGAGGCGCTCAGACACCGAGGCTACCGCGTCGTCTCCATCCGCTACGACCGCGGTTTGAATGAACAGATAGCGCAGTGGCCCGATGTCTTCGGAGGCTCGTGATCCACAAGAACACCTTCCCAGCCCCGCCTGCCTGTCCCGTGTGACGCACGGCGGACGGCAATCGTGGCGCAGAGCAACTCGACCACACAGACATGACGTGCCTCTTATCGCCGGCCGAGCAGTCCGTGCGCCGCCATCCATTCCGCGCAGATCACCGGCCACTCGGAGATGGGACCGAGGTTCGGTCCCAGGCCGAATCCGTGGGGTCCTTTCTCGTACAGATGGATCTCGGCGGACACGCCGGCATGGCGGAGCGCCTGGAAGAAAAGGAGGCTGTTCTCCGCCGGCACCGAGTCGTCGGTGCCGCCGTGCACCAGGAACGCCGGCGGCGTGTCCCGGGTGACCTGCAGGTTGGTGGACAGCCGCACGACGAGGTCCGCCGGCCGCGCGGCGCCCAGCAGGTTCGCGACGGACGCCTTGTGCGCGTACGGGCCGTCCATCACGATCACGGGATAGACGAGGACGAGGAAATCCGGCCGCGCGCTCACGCGGTCGAGGTCGGCGCCCGTCCGTCCCTCCGGCGCGTCGAAGAGCGTGCCGGCCGCCGACGCCAGATGGCCGCCCGCCGAGAATCCCATCACGCCGATCCGGTCCGGGTCGATGTGCCAGCGCGGCGCGTTCGCGCGGAGCTGGCGCACGGCCCTGAGCACGTCCTGCAGCGGCGCGCGATGCCCGTACTCCACGAGCCGGTACTTCAGCACGAAGGCCGAGACCCCGATCCCGTTCAGCCACGCGGCCACGGCCGTGCCCTCGTGATCCACGGCGAGACGGCGATACGCCCCGCCCGGGCAGACGATTACGGCGGCGCCCGAACGCCGACCGGCGGGCGCCGGATATGCCGTCAGGGTGGGGTGGTGGACGTTGCGGACGCGGCCGTCCTCGAGGAGCTCGGGGCCGGCGTTCGCGGCCAGGTGCGACACGCCCTCCGGCCAGAGGACGATGGTCTCCGGGCCGGACGCGGGCTGCGGCGCAGCCACGGCGCCCGCGATGACCAGGATCGCGAACGCCTGCGTCGCGCGCGCGAGCATCGACCTCACCGCTGGATGCGCGCCGATCCGCCTTTCGCGAACGCGCGCACCTGTTCCAGGGTGGCCATGGTCGTGTCGCCGGGGTACGTGGTCAGCAGCGCTCCGTGCGCCCACCCCAGCTTCACGGCCTCTTCTGGCGGCTCGCCCGCCATGAGGCCATAGAACAAACCCGAGGCGAACCCATCGCCGCCGCCGACGCGATCGTAGACGTCGAGCTCCACGGTCGGCGCCGTGATCTCCTTTCCCTCGACCCACGCCACCGCGCTCCAACTGTGGCGGCTCGTGGAGTGCACCTCGCGGAGCGTGGTGGCCACGACCTTGATCTGGGGGTGCCCGGCTGCCACGCGGTCCATCATGCCGAAGAACGCGCTCGGGTCGAGCTTCGACGTCGCGGCGACGCGCGGCCCCTCGATGCCCAGGCCCTTCTGCAGGTCCTCCTCGTTGCCGACGAGCACGTCCACGTGCGACGCGATGCGCCGGAGCACCTCCACGGCGCGCGCGGCGCCGCCGGACACGTCCCAGAGCTTCTGGCGGAAGTTGAGGTCGAACGAGATCACGGCGCCCGCGGCCTTCGCCGCCTGCATGCCCTCGGCGATCAGCTCCGGGGTCGTCGGCGACAGCGACGCGAAGATGCCGCCGCTGTGGAACCACCGCACGCCGCCGGCGAAGATCGCGTTCCAGTCGAAGTCGCCCGGCTTCAGGCGCGCCGCCGCCTCGTTCGATCGGTTGTAGAACACGACGGGCGCCCGCACGCCGAAGCCGCAGTCACTGTACACGGCCGCCATGTTCGGCCCGGCGACGCCGTCGTGCGCGAAGCGCTTGTAGAACGGCGTCACGCCCATGGCCTTCACGCGCTCGGCAATCAGGTCGCCGATCGGATAGTCCACCATCGCCGTCGCGATGCCCGTCTTCAGCCGGAAGCAGTCGGCGAGATTCGCCGCGCAGTTGAATTCGCCGCCGCTCACGTGGATGCGGCATTCCGTGGCCTTGCGGAAGGGCACCACGCCCGGGTCGAGGCGGAGCACGAGCGCGCCCAGCGACACGAAGTCGAGCGCGGCATCCTTGCGGATGGTCAGCATGCGAGCCTCCCCCGGGTCACGTCCACTCCGTGTGGAAGACGCCGTCCTTGTCCACGCGACGATACGTGTGCGCGCCGAAGTAGTCGCGCTGCGCCTGCGTCAGGTTCGCCGGCAGCCTCGCGCTGCGGTAGGCGTCGAAGTAGGCGAGCGAGGCGCTCATGGCGAGCACGGGGATCCCCAGCTCCACCGCGGTCTGCACCGCGAGCCGCCAGGCCGCCTGCCGGCTCTCCACCGCCTCGCGGAACGCGTCGTCCAGCAGCAGGTTGACGAGCTGCGGGTCGCGATCGAACGCGGCCGTGATGTCGCCGAGCAGGGTCGCGCGGATGATGCAGCCCGCCCGCCAGATCTTCGCGATCGCGCCCGGCTTCAGGTCGTACTGGTATTCCCGGGACGCCAGGCGCAGCAGGCCGAGGCCCTGCGCGTAGGACGTGATCTTGCTCGCGTAGAGCGCGGCACGTGCGGCGTCGATCAAGCGCTCCTTCCTGCCGTGATACGTCGGCGACGGCCCGTGCAGCACGCCGCTCGCCGCCACGCGCTCCGCCTTCAGGGCCGAGACGATGCGGCTCTCGACGGCGGCGTTGATCGTGGGGATGGGCGCGCCCACGTCGAGCGCGTTCTGGCTCGTCCACTTGCCCGTGCCCTTCTGCGCCGCTTCGTCCAGGATCACGTCGACGAGCGGCCGGCCCGTCTCGCCGTCCGTCTTCGTGAAGATCCGCGCGGTGATCTCGATCAGGTACGACCTCAGCTCGCCCTCGTTCCACCCCGCGAAGACCTCGTGCAGCTCGTCCGCCGTCAGGCCCAGGCCGCGGTGCAGCAGGTCGTAGGTCTCGGCGATGAGCTGCATGTCGCCGTACTCGATGCCGTTGTGCACCATCTTCACGTAGTGCCCGGCGCCGAGCGGGCCCATGTAGTCGACGCACGGCTCGCCGTCCTCCGCCTTCGCCGCGATGGCGCGCAGGATCGGGGCGAGCGTGTCGTACGCCTCGCGCGGCCCGCCCGGCATGATGCTCGGACCCCACAGCGCCCCTTCCTCGCCGCCCGACACACCGGTCCCGATGTACTGGAAACCGTCGGCCGCGAGCGCCTGGCTCCGGCGCGCGGTGTCGAGGAACCAGGAGTTGCCGCCGTCGATCAGGATGTCACCGCGCTCCAGGTGCGGCTTCAGGTGCGCGATCGCGTCGTCCACGGCCGGCCCCGCGGGCACCATCATGAGGACGCGCCGGGGCGTCTCGAGCGCCGCCATGAGCGCCGCCGGCGAGTCGACGCCGGCGATGCGCTTGCCGGCCGCCGGGCCGTCGAGAAACGCCTGGCGCTTCTTCGCGTCGAGGTCGTAGCCCGCCACCGGGAAGCCGTGGCGCTCCATGTTGAGCGCCAGGTTGCCGCCCATCACGCCAAGACCGACGATACCCATCGAGTACTGCATCGGTAGCTCCGATACGGGGGCGGGAGCTCCATCCCCTACGAGGGGAGCTCCCGTCCTCCATAGAAGTACTCCTGCGCGTTCGCGAAACAGACGTTCCGCACGAGCCGCGCCAGCGCCTCGCGATCGTCCGGCAGCCGCCCCTTCCGCACGTCCTCGCCGAGCAGGTTGCACAGGAGCCGGCGGAAGTACTCGTGCCGCGAGTACGAGAGGAAGCTGCGCGAGTCGGTCACCATGCCGACGAACCGGGACAGCAGTCCCATGTTCGAGAGCGCGTTCATCTGCCGCTCCATCCCGTCGAGCTGGTCGAGGAACCACCAGGCCGAGCCGTACTGCAGCTTGCCGGGCACCGACCCGTCCTGGAAGTTGCCGATCATGGTGGCGAAGAGCTCGTTGTCGCGCGGGTTGAGGTTGTAGAGGATCGTCTTCGCGAGCTGGTTCGTCTCGTCGAGCCGGTCCAGGAACCGCGCGAGCGGCCGCGCCATCTCGAAATCGCCGATCGAGTCGAAGCCGGTGTCGGGCCCGAGCGTCCGGAGCAGCCGCGTGTTGGTGTTGCGCAGCGCGCCCAGGTGGAACTGCTGCACCCAGCCGCGCTGGTGATCGAGGATCGCCAGGTGGTACAGCAGCGCGGATCGGAGCCCGGCGGCGTCGCGTGCGTCCAGCGCCCGCCCGCGCCGGAGACGGTCGAACGCCCGCGCGACGGCCGCGTCGGTCCACGGCTCGACCGGCAAGGTCTCCAGGCCGTGATCGGAGGCCCGGCACCCGTGCTCGTGGAACGCCTCGTGGCGCGCCTCGAGCGCGCCGAGGAACGACGTCCAGGTCGTGACGCTCCGCTCCGAAGCGGCCTCCAGCCGCACGACCCAGGCGTTGAACCGCTCCGGGTCCCCCGTGTCGAGGGCCCGATCGGGCCGCCACGTCGGGTACACGCGGGTCGCGAGATCGGTCCTGGCGGCGAGCTGCTCGTGGAACTCGAGCGTGTCGGCCGGATCGTCGGTCGTGCACACCACCGCCACGCCGAAGGTGCGCAGCAGGCCGAGCGTGCTGAAGCCGGGCTCGACGAGCTTCGCGTTGCACCGGTCGAACACCTCGCGCGCCGTGTCGGCCGACAGGAGCGCGCGGATGCCGAACGGGCGCTTCAGCTCCATGTGCGTCCAGTGGTAGAGCGGGTTGCGCAGGGTGTCGGGGACCGTCCGCGCCCACGCCTCGAACTTCTCCCAGTCGGACGCGTCGCCCGTACAGTACCGCTCGGGCACGCCGTTGGCCCGCATCGCCCGCCACTTGTAGTGATCGCCGTCCAGCCACACCTCGGTGATGGACCGGAACCGGCGATCCGACGCCATCAGCTCGGGCGAGAGGTGGCAGTGGAAATCGATGATCGGGAGATCGCTGGCGACGCGGTGATACAGATCGGACGCCACGTCGCTCTCGAGCAGGAAGTCGTCACCGAGAAAGGCGCTCATGGGTCACCCCTGCTTCAGCCTGTACAGCATCTCGCCCGCCCGCCTGACCACGAGCACCCCGTCCCCCTCGCGTGCTTCCCACTCGGCCGGCCGGACGGAGGCGGGGTCGAGATAGCCGAGGTTGATCCGACGGCAGCGCGCCTCCGGGATGCCCGTCGCGAGCGTGACCGCGATCCGCGGCGTCTCGACGCCGGTGGCGGCGTCGTAACGCCCCGCGCCCTTGACGTGCGTCGAGTGCGCGAGCACGCCGCCCGGATGGTGCCGGAAGCGCTCCCACTGCGCGAGGAAGTAGTCGCGGCAGTGGTAGCCGATCTCGTCGATGACCGCGCCGTGCGTGTAGCTGACCTCGGTGAGGTGCGGCGCGAAGATCACCACCTCCCCGCCGTCGGCCACGACCGGCTCGAGCTTGTACATGCCCTTGGCCGCCGTCCAGAGATCGTCGTACATCTCCGGCATGATCGACAGCACCCGCCGGACCGGCCGCTCCAGGTAGACGACGTGCGTCCGCGCCGAGAGCGCGGCCGCCTGCTCCCACGCCTCGCGCACGGGTCCCGCGTACAGCCCCGCGAGCCCGTCGTGCGTGACGACGAGACAGAGGCCGGTCGTCGGGCGGTCGACCATCGCGGCCGCGCGCTCGATCACGGCGCGGACGGGCGTGTCCCGCGTGCCGATGATCTCGGCGCTCGTGATCACGGCGCCCAGCCAGTGCGTGAAGTCGATGATGCCCGGCCCCGCGATGCCGGGGAAGAAGTACTTGTGGCCGCCCGAGAACCCCGCGACCTCGTGCGGGAACACGGGCCCGCAGATGACCAGGTGGTCGTAGTCGAGCACCAGGCGGTTCAGCGACACCTCGACGTCGCGCGCGAAGCGGCCGCCCGTCAGGGCCCCGATCTCGGCGGCGCCGATCGTCCCCAGCGCCACGAAGGTCGCGGGATCGTGCCACCGGTGGTTGAAGATGCGCGAGCGCCCGGTCCGCCCGGCCGCGACGGGCCGGCCGACCAGACGGGAGAGCTGCGGGTCGCTCACCGGCTGGTGCGTCCCGAGCGCAACCAGATAGTCCAGCGCGGCCGCACGCGGCCCCAGCGCGTCCTCCAGCGCCTCGAACATCATCGGCATCGGCATCGTCCGCGTGCCGTCCGGGATGATCACGAGGATGCGCCGGCCGTCGAGCGCGAGCGGATCCAGCGCCGCCCGGACGATGCGACGCGCATCGGCGGGGGTCAGGAGGCGGGTGGCGGAGGTCTCGGCGGCCATCGTGAAAGGTACCGTGCACGCTCACGACGCAGCGGTGCGAACATCGCTGTGGTGAAACGGGGCGATGTGGCGGGCCAGGTGCGACTCGAGCGTGGCGGCGTACGCCTCGGGATGCGCCCGCAGCGCGCCGAACAGCCGCCGCGCCAGGTCCGGCCGCCCGCCGTCGGCCTCGGCCCCCAGGACCGAGCCGAACGTGACGTGCAGGATCTGCCGCGCGTCGAACTCGTCGAGCAGCGCGCGGAGCCGCGCGCCCCGGAGGGCGCCGGGCTCGGGCGCCCGATCGAGCCGCGCGGACACGTGGTAGCTGGCGCGGTCGACCTCGTACCGCTCGCGCGCGAGGACGTAGATCTCGCAGAACAGGTCGGGGTCGACGGTCGCGACGGCGCGCAGGGCCTCGAGGTAGCTCGTTCCCGCGGTCTTGACGTGCACGAGCCCGCGCGCCTCGGCCGCCACGATCTCGTAGACGCTGAACTTGTCCGACCCGGAGTGCAGGCTCAGCTTGTAGGGCCCGAGCGCCCGCGCGATGGCGGCGTGCCCGGCGACGTCGGCCTCGAACGCCCGCGGATCGCCGATGTAGTCGACGCCCTTCTCGAACCGGCCGACGAAACGGGGCGCGAGGCTCACCCAGGAGACCCCCAGGCGCCGTAGCTCGCGCGCCACGTACACGTGCTCCGCGTGGCTGGTGGGATCGTCGGTCTCGTCGACCGACACCTCGACCTCGAACGGCCGGCCCGCGGCCCCCCGCGCCAGATGCCGGTACATCGAGCTGACGTGCGCCACGGCGCCGCCGTACTTCGCGGCCGCGCGCGCCAGCGACTCCTCGTCGAACGTCACGGCGAGCCCCTCGAGGTCGATCCGCCGCCCGAGGTAGCGCATCTTCAGCGCGTCGAACGTGTCGTCGAGGGCGCGCCACGGCAGCGCCGCGAGCCTCGCCTCGACGTCGGCCCGCGAGGCGGTCCCCACCCCGGCCGCGACGAACGCCCCCGGGTCGAACGTGAAGAGGGTGAAGCCCGCCGCCAGGCATCGATCGATGTCGGCCGGCTCCTTGAGGTGGTCGCCGTCGGCGCCCACCCCCGCCTGCCAGCCCTCCTCGAAGACACCCCACGTTGCGGCGTCCATGATCTGCTGCGGCGTGCGGCCCGTGCGCGCCATCTCGCGGATCGACTGTTGCGCGAAGATGGGCGCCAGGTCCGGACCCGCGGCCCGCACGGCCCGGACCTGACCCGGCGTCGCCAGGCCCAGGCGATCGCCCAGGCCGATCGACGTTCGAAGCCCGATGGGCCGTGGCACCAGCCACGCGAGCTCCCGGCGCAGGACCCGCGCGTTCGCCGCGCTGGCGGGCCCGACGACGAGCGTGCGGCCGGCGTGTTCGCTGCGCTCGCCCTCGAGGTCGGCGAGCAGGGTCGAGCCGCGGGGCGCCAGCACGACGAGCCGGGTCCCGCGCTCGTCGCGGGCCAGGCCCCACTCGGCCGACCCCGACGTCGCGAGGGATCGCGGCAGAAGACTGAGCTGAAGATCGCTGAACGCGTGCATGATCGCGGTCCTCCGCAGGCGCAGGTCGCGCGGTGCGCCTACACTCCGCTGTACGCGGAGAACCCTCCATCGACCGGCACGACGATGCCGGTCACGAACGCCGAGGCCGGCGAGAGCAGCCACAGGACCGCCCCGAAGAGGTCCTCGGGCTCGCCGAACCGTCCCATCGGCGTGTGCGCCATGATCGTCTGCCCACGCGGCGTGAGGCCGCCGGTCTCGTCGGTGAGCAGGAACCGGTTCTGTCGGGTCAGGAAGAAGCCCGGGGCGATCGCGTTCACGCGGATGCGCGGCGAGTACTCCTGCGCCATGTGCACGGCCAGCCAGCCGGTGAAGTTGCTGACGGCGGCCTTCGCCGCCGAGTACGCCGGAATCCGCGTGAGCGGCCGGAACGCGTTCATCGACGAGATGTTCAGCACCACGCCCTCGCCCTGCTCGGCCATCCGCCTCCCGACGATCTGGCACGGCAGGATCGTGCCGAGCAGGTTGAGGTCGAACACCCAGCGCAGGGCGTCGGCCGGCAGATCGAAGAACGTCCGGTCCGGGCCCGTCGTCGCCTCCGGCCTGTTTCCGCCGGCGGCGTTGACGAGGCCGTCGATCCGGCCGAACCGGTCGATCACGGCGTCCGCGGCCCGACGCAGGCTGTCGGCGTCGAGCACGTCGCCGGCGACGAGCACCGCGTGACTCGCCGCCTCGGGTCCCATCAGCTCGAGCAGGCCCTTGCCCGGGTCGAGATTGCGGTCGAGCATCGCGACGTTGGCGCGGCAGCCGGCCAGCGCGCACGAGATCTCGCCGCCGAGCACGCCCGTCGCGCCGGTGATCACGATCGTGCGCCCCGAGAGGTCGTACTGCCGGCTGAGCGATGTCAGGTCCATGTCAGTCGAGCCTCGCGGGCTCCAGCCTCGGCGCCAGCGCGTGCACGATCGCCAGCGACACGAGATACGCCGTGCCGGCGATCAGGAACACCGGCATGTAGCTGCCAGTGGCCTGGAGGATGTAGCCGGTGAGCTTCGCGATGAGCATCCCCCCGATGGCGCCGGCCATGCCGCCGACCCCCACGACCGACGCGACCGCCTTGCGCGGAAACGTGTCGGATACGAGCGTGAACAGGTTGGCCGACCAGCCCTGGTGGGCGGCCGCCGCCAGGCTGACCAGCGCCACCGCCAGCCACAGGTTCTGGGCGTGCGACGCCGCGACGATCGGCACGACCGCGAGCGCGCACGCCAGCATCGCGGTCTTCCGCCCGGCGTTCACGCTCCATCCGCGCTTGATCAGCGCCGACGACAGCCAGCCGCCGCCGATGCTCCCGGCGCTGGCGACCCAGTAGATGACGAAGATCGGCAGGCCGATGGTCTTCAGGTCGAGCCCGTAGTTGCGGCTGAAGAAGTCCGGGATCCAGAAGAGGTACAGCCACCAGATCGGGTCGGTCAGGAACTTCGCGATCGCGAACGCCCAGGTCTGCCGGTGCGGCATCAACGTCCGGAGCGGGACGCGCGCCGGCGGGTCCGGCGGATCGCTGCGGATGTAGGCCAGCTCGGCGGCGCTCACGCGCGCGTGGCGGTCGGGATGGCCGTACATCGGCCACCAGAAGAGGAGCCACAGGAAGCCGAGCAGGCCGGTCGCCAGGAAGGCCCAGTACCAGCCGAGCGTGTAGGTGATCCACGGCACGGCGACCGGGGACACCAGCGCGCCGATGTTGGTGCCGGAGTTGAAGACGCCGGTGGCGAGCGCGCGCTCGCGCTTCGGGAACCACTCGGCGACACTCTTGATCGACGCCGGGAAGCTGGCCGACTCACCGAGCCCCAGCGCGAAGCGGGCCGCGATGAAGCCGGCGACCGACACCGAGTAGACGAGCCCGAAGACCCGCAGGAGCGCGGCCACCGCAGACCCGAACCAGAGCGCGTAGGCGTGAGCGCAGGCGGCGAGGCTCCAGAGCACGATCGCCAGGGCGAAGCCGAGCCTCGTGCCGAGCCGATCCACCATCCGCCCGGCCAGCACGAAGCCCACCGCGTAGGCGAGCTGGAAGGCGAAGATGATGTCGGCGTAGTCGATCTCGCTCCAGCCGAACTGGTGCTGCAGCGTCGGCTTGAGGATGCCGATCACCTGGCGATCCACGTAGTTGACCGTCGCCGCGAAGAACAGCAGCGCGCAGATCGTCCACCGGTAGTAGCCGACGCGCGCCGACACGGGGCTGTCCGGGCTCATGGCCTGCGTCATTCCTTTCCGCGGCGGCGCCGCGCGCGGGCCGCCGGCGGCGTCCGCGCCGGCGGCGGACCCGGGTTGGCGGCGACCGTCTCGCCGGCCTCCTCGGCCTGGAACGCGCTCGAGTGCAGCAGGTGCTCGTTCATGGCGGCACGCGCCGCCTCCGGCTCGCGCGCGCGGATGGCCTGATACACGCGGCGGTGCATCTGCGCGGCGTCGCGCAGGTTGCGATCCGAGGCGCGCATCGCGGTCTCGCGCCGCCGCTCGTAGTAGAGCGCCGCCACCATCTCCACGAGCGAGGCGATGATCGGATTGCCGGACGCCGCCGCCACGGCCCGGTGGAAGTTGATGTCGTGCACCAGGAACAGGACCGGGTCGTCCATCGAGGCGAACAGGCTGGCCACCTCCTCCGAGATCGCCGCCAGCTGCTCGTGCGTCGCCCGCTCGGCCGCCAGCGCCGCCGCGCCGACCTCGAGGATGCGCCGCGCCTCGTACATCTCCTCGCGCGTGAAGCCGTGCAGGGCCGCGAGGAAGCTCAGGGGCTCGCTTCCCAGCATCGGCGGGCCCTTGGGGATGTACGTGCCCGACCCGTGCCGCGACTGCACGACGCCCATCGCCGCGAGCGCCCGCAGGCCGGCGCGGACCGTCGGCCGGCTGACGCCGATCTTGACCGCGAGGTCCCGTTCGGCGGGCAGCCGATCGCCTTGCCTGAGCTGCCCCCGCTCGATCAGTGCCCGCACGAAGCTCACGACCTGTTCCGTGCTGCCCTCCGCCGCCCTGCCCACCTGCTGTTCCGAACCGGGATTCGCCATCTTCCGCCTCGCCCTCCTGCCTCGTCTGTCGTCCCCCCCCGCGCGATCCAGCTAGCGCGGCACCACCGAGATCTCGATCGGCGCACCCAGCCGACGGGTGAACTCCTGAACGTAGTGCTCCCAGTCGACGCTGCCCGCAAAATCGCCGCTCCGGGTCCACCCGAACCCGGCGTAATAGGCCGCCGGCGATCCCGCCGGCACCTTCGCCGCCACCAGGTAGTTCAGGTCGTCCTGCGGGAAGTCGACCACGAGTGCGGGGTCCATCACGACCGCGCACCCGAATTCACTGCCGTCGGTCTTGTTCGGCTCCCACGTGCCGAGCACCCCGCGGTCCCTGCTCGTGGTCGGAACCGCGCCGGGGTTCTTCTTGATGCCGACGGCCTGCACGAGCGCGGCCGGCCTCGGCGTGCGGTAGGCGCTCTCGAACCGGCTCATGTTCGAGCCGGCATCGAGCGTGATGCGCTTGGTCTCCGAGACCGGCGTGCCGCCCGCGTCCCACGTCCCGTAGGTCAGCTCGAACACCACGCGGATCGGCCCGTTGGCCAGCACGCGCGAGTTGAGGAAGTTCGCCGACGGGTACAGCCGGCCGCCGGCCCAGATTCCGCTCCCGCCGCAGCCGCGGCTCCGCCCGGCGGAGTACATGTCGGCGCCCTCGCCGTGATCGCGGTGGTAGTCGTCCACCATGTACCAGTCGTTCGCCACCAGGCGCCGCGTGCGCTTGAACCAGATATCGACGGCGCTGCTGATGAGCGGCTCCTGCGCCCAGGTCTCGAGCGCCGCGCCGTACATGCGGTGCGCCACGCGATCGTTCTCCCACACGAAGTCGTCGCGGCGCTCGCGCACGAACCGGCCGTAGGCGCGGAACTGCTCGCGCGTGTAGACGCGCGGCTCGCCCGCGGCGAGCGCGAAGGCGCGCGTCTCGGACGGCGCGAAGTCCGCCTGGAACACCAGCTCCTCGAACGTGCCGTCGTCGTCGGTGTCGATCGCCTGGGCGAGGATCTCCTGCCCGGCGCCGTCGCGGACGTGCACCGTGCGCAGGTCGTCCACGGCGAGCGCCTGGCGGATCTGCGACGCGGTGAGGACGATCGTCTCGCCCGGGCGCGCGAGGGCGATGGGGTTCCGGGCCGTGACCGTCGCGCCCTGCGGCGCCGCCGCCGGCGCCGCCGCCAGCAGGAGCAGCCCGAGCGCCGCCGGTCGCCAGCCGTCTGCCGTGCCCGTTCTGCATGCGGTCCGCGTGCGTTGCGTGCTCATTTCTTCGCCCGGTAGTGGTACGTGTTGTTGATCCGCTGGATGTCGAAGGTGCGCAGCATCACGATCACCTCGGCGCCGGCCATCAGGGTGGGGCCGTACCCCTGCATGGCGCCGGGATCGGTCGGGCGATTGTAGTAGTAGACCGCGTCGTAGGCCGCGGTCGTCCCGACACAGATGCCCTCGATCTGGCCGTCCGCACGGACGCGCGACTCGACGGCCCGCCAGCCGGTCTGCGCGAGGGGCGCGTAGGTCGGCGCCAGCCAGCCCCGGTTGACGCCGCGCGCGATGGCGAAGGTGAACATGGCCGTCGCGGAGGTCTCGAGGTAGCTGTCCACCTTGTCGAGCAGCTGATGCCAGAAGCCCTGGCTGCCCTGGACGGCGGCGACGCCCTGCACCGCGCGCCTGAACTGGTCGAGCACGGCCGCGCGGTCCGGATGGTCCTCGGGCATCACGCTCAGGAGCTGGGCCATCGCCATGAGCGCCCAGCCGGCCCCCCGGCCCCAGTAGAAGTGCGGGTCCGGATCCGTGTTCGCGAACCAGGAATGGTCGTACAGCCCCCTGGACGGGTCGAACAGCCGCGCCGACATCCCGATCACCTGCCTCGCGGCATCGTCGAAGTACCTGCGCTCCCCGGTCAGCTTCCCCATCTGCGCGAGGAAGGGGATGCTCATGTAGAAGTCGTCCACCCAAAGCGAGACGGGCTGCGGCCGCGGCCGGGCCAGGGTGCCGTCCTCGAGGCGCAGCTGCCGGTGCGAGATGTGCTCGTCGACGAGGTCGATGCCCGCCCGGTAGCGCGGGTCAGGCTTTCTGGCGTACGCCTCGACGAGCGCCGCGCCGATCGCGCCGCCGTCGTCGAGCTCGCGCATCTCGAGCAGGCGCCGATAGCCGTGCGGCTGCGGGCCGAACGCCTTCGCCTGCTGCCGGAAGTAGTCGAGGTGATCGAAGATGAAGTCGAAGTTCCTGATCGCGTAGTCCTGGAACCGCGTGTCGCCGGTCACGTCGGTCGCGAGCAGCATGCCCGCCAGGACCACGCCCATCGAGTACGTCCAGTCGTTGAACTCGCCCGGGCGCGTGTCGATGCCGGCGGTCCTGATCGGGCGCGACAGGTCGGGGATCGGCTGGCCGGTCGCGGTGTCGATGATGCGGTACGGCGTCGCCCGGACGAAGTGCTCGCGAATCCGGTCGAGCACCGCCGTGATCTCGGCTTCGCTGGGAACCGTGTAGTCCACTCCCGGCGCGACCGAGGGCTGGGTGAAGGTCGGGTCGCTGCGCCCGGGCCGGGGTGCCTGACCGGACGAGCCTGACGGTGGCCCCTGCGCGTGGAGCGAGGCGGCTGCCAGCGTGGCGAGCAGCAGAATGGACCGCATCATCCCCTCCCGGAACCGGGCTCGCACCTCGCACCTGCGCCGGCTTATTGGTATAACCACCTTTGCCTTGCGAGGTCAAGCGATGATTGGCTGATTGGTGTTTGTGGCCAATTTGTCCTGTGTGGAATGCTTCAGCTGCCTCCTGGTCCCACAAGTGGTAAAACCAGGCTATACTTTCGGCTTGTGCGTGGACGGTTCGGTCTCGCGGCGGCCTGCCTCGCGATCGCGGGCCCGCTCGAGCCCGGCACGACCTGCTAGGACTACCCGAGGTGGAAGGCTGAACGCCGGGCGGCGGGCGGCGGCGCACCTACTTCCTGGTGATGGTCTCGTTTCTCAGCTGCCCGTTGATTCTCACGTTGCGCAGCGTCACGTCCGCGACCCCTTCGAGCACGTCCGGCTTCGCCACGTCGTCGAACGTGCAGTCGATGATCCTGACGTCCCGGACCGGCGTGTGCGAGTACCCGCGCAGCAGCAGCGCGTGGTCGCTCTTCCGGCTCGTCACGCGGCGCACCTCGATGTCGCGCACCGTGGGCGGGAACCGGCCCGTGTCCCCCTCCTCGTAGAACAGGTTGACCGTCACGACCGCCTCGGCGACCTGGCCGACCGTCACGTCCCGCATGTAGACGTGCTCGACGAAGCCGCCGCGCACCGAGTTGGTCTTGATCCGGAGCGCGCGGTCGAGCCGCGGGCTGTCCATCCGGCACCGTTCGGCGAAGACGTTCCGCGCGCCGCCCGACACCTCGCTGCCGATCACGACGCCGCCGTGCCCGTCCTTCATCCGGCAGTCGCGCACGATCACGTTCTCCACCGGCACGTTCACGCGCCGCCCGTCGGCGTTGCGGCCCGACTTCAGGGCGATGCAGTCGTCGCCCGTGTCGAAGGTGCAGCCCTCGATCAGGACGTCGCGGCACGACTCGGGGTCGCAGCCGTCGTTGTTCGGTCCGTGGGTGTCGATGGTGACGTTGCGGACCGTGACGTTCGTGCAGAGCACGGGGTGGACCTCCCACATCGGGGAGTTCACGATGGTCACGCCCTCGACGAGCACGTTCTGGCAGCGGTACGGCTGGATGAAGTTCGGGCGCAGGTAGTGCCCGTCACCGAAGACGCGATCGGGCACGGGCGCGCCGCGCGCCGCCATGTCGAAGAGGGCCGCGCGATCCGGCGTGCGGGCCGGCGCGCCGGCCGGCCCGGCGGTGCTCCTCCACGGCCACCAGTGATCGGCGTCCGCCTGGCCGTCGAGCGTCCCGGACCCAGTGATGGCAACGTCACGCTGCTCGAACGCGTAGACGAACGGCGAGTAGTTCATCACCTCGACGCCCTCCCAGCGCGTGAACACCACCGGCAGGTACTGGCGCGGATCGCGCGAGAAGGCGATCGTCGCGCCCGGCGCGAGGTGCAGGTTGACGCGGCTCTTCAGGTGGATGGCGCCGCTCAGGAACCGTCCGGCCGGCACCACGACGCGCCCGCCGCCGGCCGCCGCGCACGCCGCGATCGCGGCCTGGAACGCCGCGCTGCAGTCCCGCTCGCCGTCCCCCACGGCGCCGTAGCGCGTCAGGTCGACGTCGCGGTCCGGAAACACCGGCGGCACGATCCGCCCGAGGATGTCGTCGACCTGCGTCCAGGGATCGTCGACGCCCGGGCGCGCCTGCGGCGGCGGGAAGACGAGCGCGCGCCACCCGAGCGCGGGAGGCGAGGCGACGAGGCCGAATCCGGCAACGCCGGTCCATCTGAGGAAGTCGCGGCGGGACAGCTCATGGGGGGACATGGCGCCTCCACGGCGCTCCTTGCGCCCGGAAGTGGACAGACCACACGCGCGCCACTTGGATACCACCGCGGCCCGGCGGAGTCAAGGCAAGAATCAGCTTAACTACTAACCAGTTGAGACTTCCGTCCACAGACGCCTGCCTCGACGTCCGGTGCCCTGTTGCACGGCGCCAGGGCCGGTGGTAACCTCTTCTCCGCATGTGGAATTACCACATGCCATCAGTCCCGTGGAGCGCGCCATGCCTCTCCCCCCCATCGCGCGTGGCACCTGCGTCGTTCGGAACACGGCGGCCGTGCAAGGGCGGACCCGCGCCGTGGCGCCCGGGTCGTCCGCGGCGCGCCACCTGCACTACGGCCGCATCATCCTGAATCCCGGCGCCGCGCCGCTCGCGGTCGACCCGGGCACCCACGAGACCGGCCTCATCTGCCTGAAGGGCGGCGGCACGGTCCGCGTCGGCGCGACGAGCGTCGCGCTCGGCCGCTACGATGCCCTGTACGTGCCCCGGGCGAGCCGCTTCGAGGTCGCGCCCGGTCCTGCCGGTGTCGATCTCGCCGAGATCTCCGCGCCGGTCGATCGAACCTACCCCCTGCAGTTCGTGGCGTTCGCCGACGTGCAGAAGGACCCGGGCCTGCACTTCACGGCCGGCGGTCCCACGTCGAGGCGCCATCTCAACATCCTGCTCGGCAAGAACATCCAGGCCGGGCGCATCGTCGCCGGCGTGACGTTCAGCGAGCCCGGGCACTGGACGTCGTGGCCGCCGCACGAGCACGCCGACATGCTCGAGGAGGCGTACCTCTTCATCGACATGCCGGCACCCGCCTTCGCCGTGCAGCTCGTCTACACGAACCCGGGCGAGCCGGAGCTGGCGACGATCGTCCACGAGGGCGATGTCGTCCTGATGCCGCAGGGCTACCACCCGAACGTCGCCGCGCCCGATCACACGGTGAACTTCGTGTGGATGATGGCCGCCAGCCGCGAGGGCGACGACCGCCAGTTCGGCGTCGTCAACGTGCAGCCGGGGTTCGCCGCGGGCGGATCGGGGCTCGATCCCGGCCGCGTTGACAAGAGGGAGGGTCGGAGATGATCTCAGATCCCTTCCGTTTCGACGGTCAGGTCGCGCTCGTGACCGGCGCGTCGCGCGGGCTCGGCGCGGCCATGGCGATCGCGCTGGCGAGGGCCGGGGCCGACCTGGCGCTGCACGCGTACGAGTCGTGCGAGGACACGGCGGCGGCGATTCGCGCGCTCGGAAGAGAGGTCTCGGCTACGACCGGCGACCTGTCGCCGAAGGACGCACCCGCGAAACTGGTGGCCGACGTCATCGCGCGTCACGGCCATCTCGACATTCTCGTGAACAACGCCGGCATCATCCGCCGCGCCCCGGCCGCCGAGCACGGCGACGCGGACTGGGAAGACGTCATCGCCATGAACCTGTCGAGCGTCTTCCGGATGTGCCGCGAGGCCGGGCGGCACATGCTCGCCCGCGGGCGCGGCAAGATCGTCAATGTCGCGTCGCTGCTCGCCTTCCAGGGCGGCATCACGGTGCCGGGCTACGCCGCGGCCAAGGGCGGCGTCGCGCAGCTCACCAAGGCGCTCGCCAACGAGTGGGCCTCGCGCGGCGTCAACGTCAACGCCATTGCGCCCGGCTACATGGTGACCGAGAACACGCGGCCCCTGCGCCAGGACCCGGAGCGCACGCGGCAGATCACCGAGCGCATCCCGGCCGGCCGGTGGGGGCAGCCGGAGGACCTCGCGGGCGCCGTGGTCTTCCTCGCCTCGCCCGCGTCTGACTACGTCAACGGGCACGTGCTGGTCGTCGACGGCGGCTGGCTGGCCCGCTAGCCGGAGTCTCTCATGACCCCCCGAACGCGTCCGGATGTGGTCCGCGCCATCGAGGCGGGCGGCGTCGTCGCGGTGATCCGGCTCAAGCAGCCCGACAGGCTGCGCGCGATCGTCGACGCCGTCGCCGAGGGCGGCGTGCGGGCGCTCGAGGTCACCATGACCGTGCCCGGCGCGATCGACCTGATTGCCGCCCTGGCGCCGTCGCTCCCACCCGAGTTCCTGCTCGGCGCCGGCACCGTCGTGGACGGCGACACGGCCCGTCGCGCGATCGCGGCGGGCGCGCAGTTCGTGGTCGGTCCGGTGTTTCGGCCCGAGGTCCTTGCCGCCTGCCACGAGCGCGACGTCGCGGTGATGCCCGGGTGCTTCTCCCCGACCGAGATTCTCGAGGCCTGGGACGCCGGCGCCGACATCGTGAAGGTGTTTCCCGCCACGGTACTGGGGCCGGCCTTCTTCAAGGACCTGCGCGGGCCGCTGCCGCACGTGAAGCTGATGCCGACCGGCGGCGTCACGCTCGACAATGCGGGTGACTGGATCAGGGCGGGCGCCGTGGCCGTCGGGGTCGGGACCGCGCTCCTCGACGCGAAGGCGATTGCTGCCGGCGACTACGGGATGATCACGGCGAACGCGCGCCGCATCGTGGCCGGCGTTCGGGCGGCGCGGGAGGGATCGGGACGATGAGCGCGAAGGTGGTGACCTTCGGCGAGATCATGCTGCGCCTGAGCCCGCCGGGCTTCGAGCGCCTCCTGCAGTCACCCGTCCTCTCGGCGACCTTCGGCGGCGGCGAGGCGAACGTGGCCGCGAGCCTCGCGCACTTCGGCCTCGAGAGCCACTACGTCACGCGCCTGCCGGCGCATACGGTCGGCGAGGCCGCGGTGAAGGCCCTGCGCGCCGAGGGCGTCAGGACCGACTTCATCGTGCGCGGCGGCGACCGCGTCGGCATCTACTTCGCCGAGACCGGCGCGAGCCAGCGCGCGTCGACGGTCATCTACGACCGCGCGCACTCGGCGATCAGCGACCTGGAGCCGGGAACGATCAGGTGGAGCGACGTCTTCGCGGGCGCGGCCTGGTTCCACGTCACCGGCATCACGCCCGCGCTGGGCGCAAAGGCGACGGCTTGCACGCGTGAGGCCGTCGAAGCTGCCAAGCACGCCGGCGCGAGGGTCAGCGTCGATCTGAACTATCGCAAGAAGCTGTGGTCCGAGAAGCAGGCACAGGAGACGATGCGCCCTCTGATGTCGTACGTGGACGTCGTGATCGCCAACGAGGAGGACCTGCAAGCGGTGCTCGGACTCCACGTGCCCGACACCGACGTGACGGGCGGCCGGCTGAACCTGGCGGGCTACCGGCAGGTCGCCGAGCAGGTGTCGCGCGATCTCGGACCCTCCATCGTCGCCGTGACGCTGCGCGAGAGCTATTCGGCCAGCGACAACGGCTGGAGCGGGGCGCTGTGGGACGCTGCGGCCGGAGCGTTCCACCACGGCCCGCGATACGACGTGCGGCTCGTCGATCGCATCGGCGGCGGCGACGCGTTCGCCGCCGGGCTCATCTACGGCCTCGTGACCGGCCGCGCGCCCGAGGCGGCGCTGCGTTTTGCGGTGGCCGCCAGCGCCCTCAAGCAGACCATCCCCGGCGATCTCAATCGCGTGACGGCCGACGAGGTCGATCGGCTCGCAGAGGGTGACGTGTCGGGACGGGTGCAGCGATAAGAGTCAGGTTCACGGTTCAAGGTGCCCGGTGCCCGATGCGTGCCAGGCGCGAGGTGCGAAGCCACCTGAGCCCCGCCGATTCCGGCGCGGGCCGGCCACCTTCCGTGACGAACGCTCGGTCCTTCGCTGGCACGTGTATCTCGGCTGCCGTGTTGGGCGGAATCGCGACCTTCAGCACGAGGCCGCCGGCGTCGAGCCGCCACTCGCTGGCAATCCGGCCGTGGACCGAGTCGTAGCGGCCCCGCGCCCACGTGAGCGGCGCGCCGGGCCGCGGCTTGATGACGATCCTCGAGAAGCCAGGCTCGGCGGCGTCGATGCCGAGCACCACGGCGTAGAGGCACTCCATCACCGATCCGTACGCGTGGTGGTTGAACGAGTTCATCCCCACGCTCTGGAAGCCCTTATCCTTCGTGTAGCTGTCCCAGCGCTCCCAGATGGTCGTGCCGCCATTGACGATCGAATAGCCCCACGATGGATAGGTGGTCTGCGTGAGCAGCTCGTAGGCCGCGTCGGTGCGGCCCAGGTCCGTGAGCGTCGGCAGCAGCACGTTCACGCCGGGGAAACCGGTGCCGAGATGTCCGTCGCGCGCGGCCAGGCGTTCGAAGAGCCGGGCCGCGAGCCTGGGCCGCATCTCCTCCGGCACTAGATCGAACTTCAGCGCCAGCAGGTACGCGGTCTGGGTATCTCCCTGCAGGCGGCCATCGGAACCGACGTACGTTCGCGTAAAGGCCTCACGGATCCGATCCCGCAGCTCGGCATGCCGCCGTGCGTCTTCGGTCCTGCCAAGCGCGCGCGCCGTCTCCGCCACCAGGTGCGTGCTGTAGGCGTAGTAGGCGGTCGCGTACAGCTCTTTCACGCCGGCGCCCTCGGGGCTGAGCCAGTCGCCGTAGTTGCTGCTGAGCCGCTGCGTCCAGAGATGATCGGGATTCCCGCCGTCGATCCACGCGATCCATCGGGTCATCGCGTCGTAGCTCCGCTCGAGCACGCGCACGTCGCCGTACTGCCGGTATAGCATCCACGGGACGATGACGCCCGCATCGCCCCAGCATGATGACCTGCCGGTGAGCGAGACGATGAACTTCGCTGCCGGCGAGCAGGAAGGCGCCGGCGGCGAACGGCTCGGTGCTGTGCGGATCGAAGCCGTGCGGCGCGGCACCGATCGGCTGCACGTGCTCGAGCCGGCCTTCAGCCGTCACGCAGTCCGTCAACGCGTTCCAGGCGTGGCGCACGGCAGGCTCGACGCGGGCGCGATCCAGCAGGCCGCGATTGACGGCCCACGCAAGGCCGAACGTGAAGAAGGCGCTGCCGCTCGTCTCGCGCGCCGTGTGCGCGACCGGATCGAGCAGGCCCGAACGCCACAGTCCGTCGGGCTGCTGCGCGGCGAGCACCGCTGCCGCCATGTCGAGATAGAGGCGCCGGTATCGTGGATAGTCCGGGTGATCGGCCGGAAACAGATCGAGCACGCGGCTGAGCCCGGCGAAGACCCATCCGTTGCCGCGGCTCCAATGAATCGTCCTGCCGTTCGGCTCCCGCAGATCCAGGAACGACTCGTCGCGAAAGTACAGCCCCGTCGCGGGAGAGAACAGGCTCGCGGTGGTCGCCCACCACTCCTCGTTCATGTAGTCGAGATACCGTGCGTCGCCGGTCGCCTTCCACATCTGCAGCCACGCCACCGGCGCCATGAAGAGCGCGTCGCACCACGTCCAGCGGTCCTGGGCGTCGGGTTCGCCCCAATCCATCGAGGTCGCCGGTGGGTGCGCGAGGACGTCGTCGAGTCGCGCCTTCGTGGGCGCGAGCATCGCCGGGTCGCCGAGCTGGCGGTGGAGCTCGAGGTAGGACTGGGTCACGCAGTAGTCGTCCGCGTGGTACCGACGCGGCCCGGGCTGCCAGCCGTTGGCGGATCCGCGCGCGAGCACCGCGTCACGGTAGCGACGATCGGGCGCAAGGCGATCGAGCGCGAGCAGGCCGATGTAGAACGGCGACACCTCCCAGCCGGTCGGCGACCGCCGCGACGGATCCGGCGGATTGGCGAGCTGCCAGTCGGCCACCCGCTGCATGATCGCGAGCACTTCACCCGCCTCAATCGGGCGATCGAGCGCTGCAGCCGCGGCGGGCGGCGCGGGCGTCTGCGGCATGGCCGACAGCCGTTCCGCGCCCGGGCTCCACACCAGCGTGGCAATCGGCGTCGGCGGCACGTTCGCTCCCACGCGATCGTCACCATCGCGCTGCGTGACCCGCTGGACGAGCATGTGTACCTGCCGGAACCGCGCCCAGGCCGCCGGGTCGATGGCCGGCTCCCAGGCGCCGACGGATTCGGTGGTCAGGTCGCGTTCGGTCCACGCGCCGGAGCCCGGCAGCTCGAGTGTCGCGGCGACGACTCGCGGCGACGGTAAGCGGACATCGTCTCGGTAGATGAGGTGGACCTGCCTGGTCGATCCAACAGGCTCGACCAACACCACGGCGCGCGAGATCGGCGGTCGCCTGGTGCCGGGCCCGGACAGCGTGAACACATTCCGGCGGGCAGGGCCGGCGACCGTCTGCCACGCGGCACCATCGTGATAGATGACGTGGAATCGCGGCGCGGCCCCCGGCGCGGGCGACCAGTACGTCGTGATGTAGGGTCGACCGCGGTCATCGGCGGCGATCGCGGGCGAGTTCATCAGGTTGCTGTGCGGGGGAATCCGCACGGCGTACTCGGCCGTGGCGGCCGTGATGGGCAGCGCGACCGTCGCGCCATCGCTCCGCGTCCACGTCCGTCCCTCGTCCGTCGAGCGCGCGTAGCAGAGATCGTGATTGGTCGCCACGTCCGGCGAGTCTCGCCAGACCCAGGCGAGGTGCAGCGTCCCGGCGCGGTCAACGGTCATGTCCCAGTAGGGACTCCGGACGCCTTCCCCATCGATCAGGTTCGCCTGCACGGTCGACCAGACGCGCGACGCGATCGAGTAACGATCGAGCACCAGGCTGCCCTTTCCCGACTCGCCGTCGCGATACAGAAACAGCAGGTCCCCGCCGGGCAGCCGGAAGAACTGCGGATACGTGACGCGCGCCTCGTGCGCGCCCGTCATGGCCTGCCGGGGCCCGAGCTCGAGCGAGCCCGGCGACACACCGCGAGCGTAGTTGAGCGGGCTCCCGTGGTGATTCCACGCGACGTGCAGGACGCCCGTGCCGTCGACCATCAGGCTGATGGCGTTGTGCGCGTCGGCGACGTTCCCCGCGTACGCAGTGCGCCGCGTGTCCCACCGGTCGTCGCCGAGCTGGCGCTTTGCGAGGACCATGACGCTGTCGGCGTCGTAGTACGCCGCGTACTGCGTGCGCCCGTGCGTCACGACCGCGTGCCGGACGTTCGCCACGACGTTGATGGAGCTACCCGCCCAGGCGGCTTGGGAGATCGGGATGAAGCGCGCCGCGCCGGCGGCTCCGCCCGGCACAGACTGCGGCGCGAGCAGGACGAGAAGGCCGCTCAGGACAGGCACGCACGATCGCATGACATCAGCGCAGCTCCAGAACGACGACCGCCTTGGCCGGCAGGTGGATCTCCAGCGTATTGCCCTTCAGTGAAGCGCCGTCGAACCGCGCCGGCATGACCGCGTCCGGCGCGTCAAATCAAAGGTGTTGTGCGCATTCATCGCGCCGGCGGTGAGCACGCGGCCGGCGACACTCGCCCGCGTGACGCCCGCCATCGTCACCGCGATCGTGAACGGCTCTCGCGGGCTGGTGTTGACCAGTGACAGGTACACGGTGCCGCCGGCGGCGCGCGTGGCCGACGCGCTGATGGCCGGGATCTTCCGATCGCCAAAGACGTAGTCCGGCGACTGCAGCTCGACCGGGAGCGACGTGCCGCCCTGGTGGACCTTGAGCATCTCGAACACCCAGTAGGTCGGCGTGCGCAGCATCTTCTCCTTGTCGGTCAGGATCATGGCCTGCAGCACGTTGACCATCTGGGCGATGTTCGCCATCACGATGCGATCCGCGTGGCGCTGGAAGATGTGCAGGTTGAGCGCGGCCGCGATCGCATCGCGCAGCGTGTTCTGCTGGTAGAGGAATCCGGGCTCGGTGCCGGGCTCGACGTCGTACCACGTGCCCCACTCGTCCACGACGAGGCCGACGCGCTTCGCCGGATCCGTCTTGTCCATGATCGCGGCGTGCTGGGTGATGATCGCGTCCATCTCCAGCGTGCGGCGGAGGACCGCGAACCACTGATCCTCGCCGAACTCGGTCGCTGATCCCTTGGCGCCCCAGTTGCCGGTGGGCAGCGTGTAGTAGTGCAGCGAGAGGCCGTTCATCAGGCGGCCGGCCGTGCTCATCAGCACCTCGGTCCAGGCGAGGTTCCCTCCGTTCGCGCCACAGGCGATACGGTAGAGGGGGTGGGCGGGGTCGTAGCTCTTGTCGATGAAGGTGTAGTAGCGCCGGTACAGGTCGGCGTAGTACTCGGGCCGCATGGTGCCGCCGCAGCCCCAGCTCTCGTTGCCGACGCCGAAGTAGGGCACGCGCCAGGGCTCGTCGCGTCCGTTCTGCCGTCGCAGGTTCGCGATGGAGGAATCGGCGCCAGAGGTCAGGTACTCGACCCACTCCATCATCTCCTGCACGGTGCCGCTCCCCACGTTGCCGCTGATGTAGGCGTCCGCGCCGAGCTGCTCGACGAGGTCCATGAACTCGTGCGTGCCGAAGTGGTTGTTCTCGACGACCCCGCCCCAGTGCCTGTTGATGGTCGCGGGGCGCTTCTCTCGCGGGCCGATGCCGTCCTTCCAGTGGTACTCGTCGGCGAAGCAGCCGCCGGGCCAGCGCAGCACCGGGATGTCCAGAGCCTTGAGCGCCGCCACCACGTCGTTTCGGATGCCTCGCGTGTTCGGAATCGGCGAGTCTGGCCCGACCCAGACGCCCTCGTAGATCCCGCGGCCGAGGTGCTCGGCGAACTGCCCGTAGATGTGGCGATTGACGACGGGACCGGGCGTGTCGGCGCGCAGCGTCGCGGCGACGGCGGCCGGAGAGGCGGGCGCCGCGGGAGTCTGTGCGCGCGCGAGCGGAAGAGCTGCGAGTGAGATGGCAGCGAAGGCGAGAGGATAGTTGCTCATGGCCGTCCGCCGCGATTATGGCCCCGGGTGGGGCCTTGTCAAGCCGTCCGCGGCAGCCGCCTGGCGGCGCGCGTACGGGTAAGATGAGCCTCGCCGGATGTGCGGCAAGGAGTGGTGTCGAGATGACACACCGCGAAGTGTTTGGGTGCGGAGTGCTTCCCCTGCTCGCCTGGCTGGCTCTGGGGTCACAGGTGGCCGCATCGCCCCAGAGCCCCGTCTACTTCCCGGCGAACGGGGCCACGGGCGTGAACCCCGACACGCACCTGGTGATCACGTTCCCGAGCGCGCCGGCGCTGGGAAGCGCCGGGAAGATCCGCATCTACGACGCCGCGGACGACCGGCTCGTCGACACGCTGGACCTGAGCATTCCGCCAGGCCCGACCAGCGGACCCGGCGCGCAGGCCGGCAGGGTGCCGTATACGCCGGTGCCCTACGAATACACGCCGGGCCGCCGCCCGACCAACGCCGACACCGTGCCGGGCACGCCGTCGGGGGTCGCGGTCCCCACGCCGCCGGCGTACCAGCTGACCATCATCGGGGGCTTCACCGACGCGTTCCACTTCTACCCCGTCATCATCCATGGGAACGCGGCGACCATCTATCCGCACAACGACCTCCTGGCGTACGGCAGGACTTACTACGTGCAGATCGATCCCGGCGTCCTCACCCTCGCTGACGACGCCTTCACCAGGGTGAGCGGAAAGTGCGGCTGGACGTTCTCGACCAGGGCGAGGGCGCCGGCGGCGGACTCGACGCGGCTCGTCGTCGCCGCCGACGGCACGGGCGACTTCAGCACGGTGCAGGGGGCCGTCGACTTCGTCCCGGACATGAATCCGTGGCGCGTGACCATCTTCATCAGGAACGGCCGGTACGAGGAGATCGTCTACTTCCGCAACAAGACCAACATCACGTTCCTCGGCGAGGACCGAGACGGGGTCCAAGTCTTCTACGCGAACAACGAGATCTTCAACCCCCATCCGCCCAACGTCGCCACCAACGAGTGGCCCGGCACGTTCCCGTCGAGGCGCGCGGCGTTCATGGCCGATCATTCGAGCGGCGTCCACCTCGTCAACCTCACGATCAGGAACACGGCGCGCGGCCAGGCCGAAGGACTGCTCATGGCCGGCGAGCACAACATCGTGAGCCACGCCACCATCGTCGGATCGGGCGACGCCCTGCAGGTGAACGGATCGGTCTACGTCGACGACAGCCTCATCGTGGGCGACGGCGACACGATCCTCGGTCGCGGCCCGGCCTTCTTCAACAACTGCGAGCTTCAGTCGCGCAGTGTGTTCATGTGGACGCGCAATACGGCGGCCAACCACGGCAACGTCTTCCTGAACTGCCGGTTCAAGGCGACCGGCGACGCGCCGACCGTGATCGCCCGCGCGCCGGCGAACGGCGGCCGCAGCTATCCCCACGCGGAAGTGGTGCTCCTCAACTGCGCGCTCGAGGGCATCAGCCCCGTCGGCTGGGGCGACGTGGGCGGCGACACGTCGGACGTCCACTACTGGGAGTACCACAGCACGAATCTCCTGGACGGCTCGCCGGCGGATGTGAGCACACGGCATCCCGTGGCGAAGGTGCTCACGATGGACAACGACGCGCAGACCATCGCGAGCTACAGCAATCCCGCCTGGGTGCTCGGCGGCTGGAGCCCGGCGATGGCCCCGATCATCCTGCGCCAGCCAGCGTCCTTGACGGCCGCGGCTGGACAGGTGGTCGATCTCACCGTGGCGGCGGTAGCGATCCCGGCCGCCGCGTATCAGTGGTTCAGAGACGGCTCGGCGATTCCGGGCGCGACCGGCCCGACGCTGAAGCTCCCTGCGGTTCGTCCCGGCGATGCCGGCGCCTATGCCGTGAGGGCGACGAATCCCTCTGGCATTACGACCAGCCAAGCGGCCACGCTGACGGTGAAGTAGGACCAGACTGCGCCGCGCCGGTGTCCACTCCGCGCGCCGCCGGGCCCGCGCCCGATTCGGAACTCTGGCCGTCAGCCGGAGCGGTGCCGGTTGACCGCGCCGGTCGGATCTTGTATCTCTGAGGACACAAGGTTCCCCGGACACCCTCGCCCGCACAACGCGCGATTGATCGCGTGGCGGAAGGAGAGCGCCATGGCGAAAGCAAAGAGCCCGGTCCCGGAGGGATTCCACATCGTGACCCCGCATCTCATCTTCGACAACTCCGCGCAGGCGATCGACTGGTACAAGAAGAGCCTCGGCGCCGAGGAGAAGTCCCGGGCGCTCGGCCCGGACGGAAAGGTCATGCACGCCGAGCTGGAACTCGCGGATCATGCTGAACGACGCGATGGCCGGCGGCCGGAGCGCGAGGACGTTCGGCGGGTCGCCGATTTCGCTCTGGGTGTACGTGCCGAACTGCGACGAGCTGTTCAACCGCGCCGTCGCGGCCGGCGCCCACGTCGGACCCGGCCCGATGGGGCCGTTGGGCGATCAGTTCTGGGGCGATCGAACGGGCACCGTCATCGATCCGTTCGGCTACCAGTGGACGATCCCGACGCGCAAGGAAGACCTCTCGCGCGAGGAGATGGACCGCCGGGTCCAGGAGTTCTTCAAGCAGTTCGCGGCGCGGCCCGGCAAGGCGAACTGACCGCGCTGGCTCTATTCGTATCTCAGCGCCACCAGCGGATCGAGTCGCATCGCCCGACGCGACGGCAGCCAGCTCGCGGCCAGCGCGATGGCCAGGAACAGGAGAGAAGCGCCGGCGAAAGAGATGACATCGACCGTGCCGACGCCGTAGAGCACGCCGCGCAGGAACTGCGAGGCGCCGGCGGCCAGGACCGTCCCGGCCGCCAGCCCGGCCAGGACGGGACGGGTGCCTTGCCGCATCATCAGCGCGAGGATGTCGCGACGGCTCGCGCCGATCGCCATGCGAATCCCGACTTCGTGCGTGCGAAGGACGACGAGATAGCTGACGGTGGCGTAGATGCCCATCGAGGCCAGCAGGAGCCCGAAGAGGCCGATGGTGGACGCGATCGCGGCCGAGATGCTGGCGATGAGAAACGCGTTCGTCTGACGCAGCATCTCCTGGAGCGTGGACGTCAAGGCCATCAGGGCGGGATCGACGGCCGAGATCACGGGCTCCATCGCGCGCATCACGAGCCGCGGATCCGTGAGGGTCCGGACGAGCATCGGGTAGTCCTGGAGCCGGTCCTCGGGCAGCGGCAGGTAGACCTGCTCGGCGTCGCTGCCGTCCAGCGTCACGCCGCGCGTGTCCCGGGCGACGCCGGTGACCTGCCACGTCGGCCCGTCTGGCAGCAGCTCGCCGTCGCGGTGGAAGTGCCCGTCGGTCCCGAGGCGCACGCTGCGGCCAATCGGGCTTTCTCCGGGCCAGAGGCGACGGGCGGCCGACTCGCTGAGGACGACCGCGTGCTCCGGCTGGCGCTGGTGACGGCCGCCACGCCGGGCAGCGCTTCGAGACGGACCCGCAGATCGCGCACGAGCGCGGCCTTCTGGTCGGCCGTGCACCTCGATTCCTCCGGAAACAGCAGCTGCAGATCGACGACGCGCTCGCCGTCGTAGCCCGTCTCCATCCTGAGCGCGTGACTGGCGCTGCGAATCAGCAGGCCTCCGGCGATCATGAGGGCCAGCGACACCGCCACCTGCGCGGCGACGAGGACGTGGCGCATCCGGCTGCGGCCGGGCGAGGTGCCCGGGCCGCGAACCGTGGAGAAGAGCGCGCTGCGGGAGCTCTCGAGCGCCGGCGCCAGCCCGAACAGGATCCCGGCGAGCACCGAGATGACCAGGACGTACGTGAAGACGCCGAGGTCGGGGCTCACCTCGAGCACCAGTGTGCCGACGGTGACGGGCAGCGCTTCGGCGGCCCAGGTGACCGCGACGCGCAGCAGCGCCCACGTCGCGGGCAGGGCGATGCAACCGGCCAGCAGACCGACGAGCGCGCTTTCGGTCAGCAGCTGGCGAACCAGCCGGCCCCGGCTGGCCCCGAGCGAGAGGCGCACGCCCAGCTCCTGCTGACGGGTCGTCGCGCGGGCGAGCTGCAGGCTGGCGGCGTTGGCGCAGGCAATCACCAGCACCATCCCGGCGCCGACCATGATGAGCAGGATGGCCAGCCTCACGCCGGCGTCCAGGTCGCCGGGAAACGGGGAGCCCGGCGAGACCACGGCGCTCACGTTCCTGCCGAGGTCGGACTGCGGATCGTGCAGCGTCCGGAGCCGGGACGCCAGCACCGTGGTCTCCGCCTGCGCCTGGGCCAGGGTGACGCCGGGCGCCAGGCGACCGAACACGCGGCAACACAGGTTGTCGCGATCGCGCAGCCGGTTGCTCCCGGGATGCACAAGCGGGTCGAGGCTGAGCGGCAGCCAGAAGTCGGGCACGGCCACGCTGGTCCCGACGAAATCGTGCGGCGTGACGCCGATGATCGTGAAGGCGGCGCCGTTGAGGCGGATGGTCTTGCCGAGCACGCCCGGGTCGCCGCCGAACCGTCGCCGCCAGTAGTTTTCGCTGATGAGCACCGAAGGCGAGGCCGCGAGATCGGGAAGGCCGAGCGATTCGAAGGTGCGGCCGGCCACCGGCGGGACCCCGAGGACCGAGAAGTAGTTCTCCGACACGACGAAGGTGCTGACGAACTCCGCGCGGTTCGCGCGTGGCGGGATCAGCCCCAGCCTTCCCATCAGCGATCCGGTGTCCGAGCGGGGCTCGCCGCCGAGGCCCCCGGCATCCGTCAGCCTCAGCTGCTCGAGGGACACGGCGAGGATGCCGCTGAATGAACGGAGGTGGTTCCTGTAGGCCTCGTAGTCCGGATAGCTGAACCTGACGGTCGTGACGCCGGACTGGAGACGCAGGGCGAAGTTCGCCATCGTGCCGGGGTTCCGCGCGTCGAGAGGCCGCAGGACGAAGGCCTTGTAAGCCGTGAAGACGGCCGTGTTGACGCCGATGCCGAGCGCCAGCGCCGCGACCGCGACGGCGGTGAACTGGGAATAGCGGAAAAGGGTCCGCGCGCCGTAGCGCAGATCCTGGAGCACCGTTTCGAGCAGCATCATCCAATACCTGCCCGAACCTGACGTTGCGGCAAGCGAGAGAGTTCCGCGGGTGTGGTGGTCGCCCCCAAGGCGGATCGAGCCCACGCTGGGCTCGATCCACCCGGACGAAGAGAACGCCGGATCAGGCGAGGTCGAATCGATCGAGATTCATGACCTTGTCCCACGCGGCGACGAAGTCGTGGACGAACTTCTTCTGCGAGTCGTCTGACGCGTAGACTTCCGCGAGGGCGCGGAGTCGCGAGTTCGAGCCGAAGACGAGGTCGACGCGGCTGCCGGTCCACTTGAGCGCGCCCGTCTTGCGATCGCGGCCCTCGAAGGTCTCACCCGCCTCGGACGTCACCTTCCACTCCGTGCCCATGTCGAGCAGGTTCACGAAGAAGTCGTTGGTCAGCGTCCCAGGCCGCCTGGTGAAGACGCCCAGCGGGGACTGCCGGTGGTTCGCGTTCAGGACGCGCAGGCCGCCCACGAGCACGGTCATCTCGGGAGCGCTCAGCGTCAGCAGGGTCGCCCGATCGACCAGCAGATGCTCCGCCGGGCACTGGTGTCCCTTTCCGAGGTAGTTGCGGAACCCGTCCGCCGTCGGCTCGAGCACGGCGAAGGCCTCCACGTCGGTCTGCTCCTGCGACGCGTCCGTGCGTCCGGGCGTAAAGGGGATCTTCACGTTGTGCCCGGCCTTCTTCGCGGCCTGCTCGACGGCCGCGCAGCCGCCCAGGACGATCAGGTCGGCGAGCGAGACCGCCTTTTTCCCGCCGGCCTGCGCGCGGTTGAAGTCCTTCTGGATCTTCTCCAGGGTCTTCAGCACCTTTGCCAGCTCGGCGGGATTGTTGACGGCCCAGTCCTTCTGCGGCGCGAGGCGAATGCGCGCCCCGTTGGCGCCGCCGCGCTTGTCGGTGCCGCGGAACGTGGCCGCCGACGCCCAGGCGGTCGAGACCAGCTGGGAGATGGACAGTCTCGAGGCCAGGATCTTGTCCTTGAGGACAGCGATGTCCCTCGCGGAGATCAGCTTGTGCGCCACCTTCGGGACCGGGTCCTGCCACAGCTGCGGCTCCTTAGGTACCAGCTTGCCCAGGTACCGGGAGGCGGGCCCCATGTCGCGGTGCGTCAGCTTGAACCACGCCTTGGCGAAGGCGACGGCGAACTCCTCCGGGTGCTCGTAGAAGCGCCGCGAGATCTTCTCGTAGATCGGGTCGAACCGCAGCGACAGGTCCGTCGTCAGCATCTTCGGCGCGATCTTCTTCGACGGGTCGAACGCGTGCGGGACCGTGCCCTTGCCGGCGCCGTTCTTCGGCTGCCACTGGTGCGCGCCGGCCGGGCTCTTGGTCAGCTCCCACTCGTATTCGAACAGGTTCTCGAAGAAGTCGTGGCTCCACCTCGTCGGTGTGGTCGTCCACGTGACCTCGATCCCGCTGGTGATGGCGTCGGCGCCCTTGCCGGTGCCGTAGCTGCTCTTCCAGCCGAGACCCTGCTCCTCGAGGGGCGCCGCCTCGGGTTCGGGGCCGACGTGGTTCGCAGGACCCGCGCCATGGGTCTTGCCGAACGAGTGTCCGCCGGCGATGAGCGCCACCGTCTCCTCGTCGTTCATCGCCATGCGGCGGAACGTCTCTCGAATGTCCCTGGCCGCGGCCAGCGGATCCGGGTTGCCGTTCGGCCCCTCCGGATTGACGTAGATGAGGCCCATCTGAACGGCCGCGAGAGGATTCTCGAGGTTCCGATCGCCGCTGTAGCGCTCGTCGCCGAGCCACGCGCGCTCGGCCCCCCAGTAGGTGTCGTCGGGCTCCCAGACGTCCTCGCGTCCGCCGGCAAAGCCGAAGGTCTTGAAGCCCATCGACTCCAGGGCGCAGTTGCCGGCGAAGACCATCAGGTCCGCCCACGAGATCTTCCGGCCGTACTTCTGCTTGATCGGCCAGAGCAGCCGGCGCGCCTTGTCGAGGTTCGCGTTGTCGGGCCAGCTGTTGAGGGGCGCAAAGCGCTGCATGCCGGCGCCCGCACCGCCGCGGCCGTCGCTGATGCGGTAGGTGCCCGCGCTGTGCCAGGCCATCCGGATGAAGAGCGGCCCGTAGTGGCCGTAGTCGGCCGGCCACCAGTCCTGCGACGTCGTCATCACCTTCTCGATGTCCTTCTTCAGGGCCTCGAGGTCGAGGGTCTTGAACTCCTCGGCGTAGTCGAACTCCTTGCCCATCGGATCGGCCGAGGGTGAGACCTGCTGGAGAACCTTCAGGTTCAACTGGTTCGGCCACCAGTCCTGGCTCGACGTGCCCTTCTGCGTGTCGCCCGAAAACGGGCACTTGCTCTCGTCCATGTGGTCCTCTCTCCTTTAGCTCCGGGGGGCTTCGCCCCCGCGGTCCCCCCTACGGCGTCGCTCGCGGGGCCCCCGTCGCCCCGCTCCGCTCCGCCGGCTCACTCGCTTCCGCTCGTTCGCGCTTCAGGCCTCTGCTGCGCACGCGAGGCGCACTCCGGGCACCGCCCCCAGTAGACGACTTCGGCCTCGTCGATCCTCTAGGCGGGGGGCTTCGCCCCCGCGCACCCCCCTACGGCGTCGCTCGCGGGGCCCCCGTCGCCCCGCTCCGCTCCGCCGGCTCACTCGCTTCCGCTCGTTCGCGCTTCAGGCCTCGGCTTCGCACGGGATGCGCACTCCGGACAGCGGCCCCAGTAGATGACCTCGGCCTCGTCGATCTCGTAGCCCATGTCGTCGGCCGCCGTGAGGCAGGGCGCGGAACCGACGGCGCAGTCGACGTCGGCCGTCCGGCCGCAGATGCGACAGATCACGTGGTGGTGATTGTCGCCGACCCGGGCCTCGAAGCGGGCCGGTGAGCCGGCCGGCTGGATGCGCCGGACGAGACCTTCGGCGACCAGGACGCCGAGGGCGTCGTACACCGACTGGAGCGAGATGGCCCCGATCTCGGCCCTCGCGGCCTCGGCCACGCCATCGGCCGTGATGTGGGGCCGGCCCGCGACGGCCCGCAAGACCGCCAGGCGCTGGGCCGTGACCTGAATGCCGTGTTGACGAAGGAGGTCAGCCAGGCCGTTAGACACGGTGAATAGAATAACACAAAAGATGGAATGACTCAAACATCAACCTGCAGGTGGATTTCGCCGAGCCGCGCAAGAAGGATGCGGGAACCCGCGAGATTCGCTAGTCCTCCGGGAGGACGTGTGTAGGCTGGAGCCGCGCGGCCCGACGGGCGGGCAGGTAGCTGGCGATGAATCCGACCGTCGCCAGCAGACCGACGGCGGCGGTGATGGCGATCGGATCGGTCGGCCTCACGCCGAACAGCATCGCCGTCGCCGCCCTGGACGCGACCATTGCCGGCAGGGCGCCGAGCGCCAGGCCGACGCCCACCAGCAGGATGGCCTCTCGCATCACCATCCGGATGATGGATCGCCGGCTGGCTCCGAGCGCAAGACGGATGCCGATCTCGCTTCGGCGGCGGGCCACCATGTAGGCCATCACGCCGTAGAGACCGATGCTGGCCAACACGATGGCCAGCACGCCGAAGAACCCCGACAGGCTGGCCATCAGCCAATCCCGGAGGAGTGTCTCGCGCACCATGGTCGGGAAGGCGCGGAAGCTCAACGTGATCCGGGGATCGTGACTCGCGGCCACCGCCGCGACCGCGGACCGCACCCCGGCCAGCGACAACCCCGAGCGCAGCACGACGCGAAGATCCGTGCCGGGGTCGCGCTCCTGAGCGGCGGCCCTGTAGACAATCGGTGGGAATGGCTGCCTCAGGTCGGCGTAGGTCGTGTCGTTCACCAGGCCGACGATCTCCGCGGTTGACCACTGCTGTGGCCCGGTCCGCATCTGAATCCGCTGCCCGATGACCGGCAGGCCTTTGAGATAGCGCCTGGCGAACGTCTGATTGACGATCGCGACGGTTGGCGATCCGCTGGTGTCGCGATCGTCGAAATCACGCCCCGCGGCGAGCGGTATTCGCATCGTCTCGAAGTACCGCGCGCTCACGTCATTGAAGCTGGTGGGGAGATGATTCTGCGGGCGTCCCTCCAGCCGCACCTCGTCCTGCGAGCTCCACCCGCCAAGCGGCACGATGGACACCTGAGCAGCGGATGTCACGCCGGGAACCGACCGCACACCGTCGACCAGCTCACGCTGCAGTGTCAGGCGGCGCTCGACGGGAATCGCGACGCCGCCGAAGTCGATGTCGGCCACCGCCAGGTTGTCGGCGCTGAAACCGGTGTCCACTCCGGTCAGGTTGCGCAGGCTGAGCGTGAAGAGCAGGGCGACCAGAACCATCACGAGCGACAGGGCGACCTGCGCCACGACGAGCGCGCGCTGCCACCCGCACCGCCCGCGGCTCGCGGTCAGCCCCCGGCTGCTCATGCGCATCACCGACTCGAGTGGCGCCGAGGTCGCGCGCACCGCAGGAGCGAGCCCGAAGAGCATCGTCGTCGCGAGCGCCGTCGTCACAGTGAAGGCGAGGACTCGCCAGTCGAGGGCGATGGGCACGGACAGCGGATCGCGGCCGGTGCTCAGGAACCTGACCAGCAAGGCGCTGATCTCTCGTGCCAGGATGCCCCCCAGCAGTGTGCCGATGGCGGCCAGCAACAGGCTCTCGGACAGCAACTGGCGCACCACCCGGCCGCGCGACGCGCCAATGGAGAGGCGCACAGCCATCTCACGCGTGCGAGCGCCCGCCCTCGCCAGCAGCAGGTTCGCGAGATTGGCGCACGCCACGAGCAGGACCAGCGCGGACAGTCCAAGGAGCAGCCACAGCGGTGCCTCGTACCTCGTGCGCAGCGAGGAGAAGCCGCCGCCGCGCGGGACGGCCTCCAACCGGTACTTCCGGTACGCCTCGATCTGTTCCGGATCCAGGCGCTCCGACGCCGTCTCCCGGAACACGGCCGGGGAGATCGCCTGCAGGTGTGGGCGCGCCGCTCGGAAAGTAGACCAAACGCCGCTCGGAAAGTAGACCACCTGAGGGCCTGACTGCGGGCTTGCCGGATCGGACGATCCGGAGTTCGCTGGAAGGATGCTCAGGATGGA
>JAHECP010000210.1 GCA_024641665.1 Acidobacteriota bacterium | reverse complement strand
GGCCGCCGCCAGCCGCCCGGCCAGCTTCTTCAGGCGGTGGTTGCGCCGGTCGCTCTGCCGCCGGCGCGGCGGCTCGAGCGCGAGCTGCTCCGCCGCGTGGTGCACGAGCGCCGGCGCGATGCGCGTGACGGCGGCGGCCTGACCCGCCTCGAGCGTGCGGTCGCAGAGCAGATTGATCACCCGCGGCACGCCCCCGGTCAGCCGGTGGATCAGATCGAGCGTCCGGTTGGGAAACTCGACGGTCAGCGTCCCGCGCGCCACCCAGAGGCGGTGCGCGATGTACGCCTCGGTCTCCTGGCGCGTGAGGGGCTGCAGCAGGCAGCGGCGCGAGATGCGCTGGTTGAGCTGGCGCATGTCCGGCGCGGCCAGCATGGCCCGCAGGTTCAGCTGGCCGACGAGCACGATCTGCAGCAGCTTCTGGCGATCGGTCTCGAGGTTGGTCAGCACCCGCACCTGCTCAAGCGTCGCCGGCGGCAGGTTCTGGGCCTCGTCGACGACGAGCACGGCGCTCGCCTTGATTCCCGAGAGCGACAGCAGGAACTGGTTCAGCACGTCCACCAGCTCCTGCTTGCTGGTGCCCACCAGCGCGCCGCGCCGCACGTCGTCGCGCGACACGACGCCGAAGTCCTGCAGGACGGCCTTGAGCAGCTCCTCCTCGCTGACGAACGGGTTCAGGACGAGCGCGGTGAACGTGTTGCGGCCGAGCTGATCGAGCAGCGTCCGGCAGAGCGTCGTCTTGCCGGTGCCGATGTCGCCCACGAGGAGCATGAAGCCCTCGCGACGCTCGATCGCGCGCAGCAGCTCGTTGAGGGCCTTCTCGTGCGACTCGCTGCGGAAGAAGAAGCGCGGGTCGGGCGTGAGGCTGAAGGGCTGCTCGGCGAAGCCGTAGTAGTCGTCGGTCACGTTGCCGCTGACGCTGAAGGTGATCGGGAGCCGGATCCCGCTACGTGGCAACAGATTACCGGAGAAAGTCCCCGGGCTCAAGGCGGCCGCGCGGCGGCGCGCCGCGCGCGGCAGGTGGGGTAGACTTCCCGGGTCGGCCACCGAGGATTCCCCTGTGAGGAGCGCGCGATGACCGTGAACGACCGCCGATTCGCCCTGATCCTGCTCGCCGCCGCCCTGGCCCTGGGCGCGGTGTCCACCACCGCCCAGATGCCCGCCGCCACGCTGCTCGCCGACTACCACTGGCGGAGCATCGGCCCCGGCAACTTCTCGGGCCGCATCGCGGATGTCGAGGCGCTCGACGACGACTTCCGGTTCGTGCTGGTGGCCTCGGCCTCGGGCGGCGTGTGGAAGTCGGTGAACGCCGGCACCACCTGGACGCCCATCTTCGACCGCTACGGCTCGGCCTCGATCGGCGACGTCGCGGTCTTCCAGAAGAACCGCGACATCATCTGGGTGGGCACCGGCGAGGCGAACAACCGCAACTCGGTGGCGTGGGGCGACGGCGTCTACAAGTCCACCGACGGCGGCCAGACGTTCACCCACGTGGGTCTCGCCGACACGTACCAGATCGCGCGCATCGTGCTGGACCCGGTGAGCCCCGACGTCGCCTACGTCGCCGCGATTGGCGACCTGTGGGGTCCGAGCGGCGAGCGCGGCGTGTTCAAGACGGCCGACGGCGGGAAGACGTGGCGCAAGCTCACCACGGGGCTCCCGGCCGACGGGCGGACGGGCGCGACGGATCTGGTGATGGACCCGCGCAACCCGAACGTGCTCTACGCGGCGTTCTACGAGCGCATCCGCCACCCGTGGGTGTTCCTCAGCGGCGGACCGAACGGCGGCATCTTCAAGACGGCCGACGGCGGGCGCACCTGGCGCAGGCTCACCAGGGGGCTGCCCGAGGGGCCGACCGGGCGCATCGGGCTCGCCGTCGCGCGCAGCAACCCGCGCGTCGTCATGGCGATCGTCGAGCACGGCTATCAGCCCCAGCCCGACGACCCGGCGTATCGCGACATGACCAGGCTCGGGAGCGGCGTCTACCGGTCGGAGGACGCCGGCGCGACGTGGACCTACGTGAACCGCTACGACAACCGGCCCTTCTACTACAGCCAGATCCGCATCAACCCCACGAACGACCAGGACGTGTACGTGCTGTCCACGAGCTTCCGGACGTCGCACGACGGCGGGAAGACGTTCCTGCCGGGCGGGCCGGCGTTCGGCGGCAACTACGACTACCACGCGATGTGGCTCGACCCGCGGCAGCACGATCGGTTCTACCTGGGCAAGGACAAGGGCCTGACGCTCACCGAGGACCACGGCGCGTCGTTCGTCTTCTTCGACAACCTGCCGGTCGCGCAGTACTACGCCATCGGCGTGGACATGCGCGAGCCGTACTACATCTACGGCGGCACGCAGGACAACGGTTCGTGGGGCGGGCCCAGCTTCGCGCGCGACGCCTTCGGCATCCGCAACGACGTCAACTGGAAGATGCACTGGGGCGACGGCATGCACGCCGTCGTCGATCCGGCCGACTGGCGGAAGGTGTACACGGAGGCCGAGAACGCGAGCCTGCGGCTGTACGACCCGCTGACGCACACCGAGGAGAGCCGGCGGCCCACGCCGGAGAACGTGCTCAACTTCGAGCAGGCCACGGGCGTCAGCCGCACGGCCGGGGCCGACGCGCTCAGGGACGTGTTCCGATTCAACTGGCAGAGCCCGCTGATGCTGTCACCGCACAACCCGTCCACGCTCTACCTGGGCGGCAACTACCTGTTCACGTCGGCGGACGGGGGGAAGACGTGGCTCATCATCAGCCCCGATCTCTCGAACAACGACCCGGCGAAGACCGGCCGCGAGAGCGGGGGCCTCACGCCCGACACGAGCGGCGCCGAGGCGTTCGAGACGATCGTGTCGCTCTCCGAGTCGCCGATCCTGCCCGGCCTCATCTGGGCGGGCACCGACGACGGGAACGTGGACGTGACGCGGGACGGCGGCCGGACCTGGACGAAGGTGAGCGACGCGATCCCCGGCGTGCCGAAGGGGCTGTGGGTGAGCGACGTCGAGGCGTCGGGGCGCGACCTCGACACGGCCTACGTGGCCTTCGACGGCCACCTGAGCGACAACTTCGAGACGTGGGTGTTCAAGACCTCCGACGGCGGCCGCACGTGGACCGACATCGCGGGCACGCTGCTGAAGCGGCAGCCGGTGCACGTGCTGACCGAGGACCCGCAGAACCCCGACCTGCTGTTCCTCGGCACCGAGTTCGGCGCCTACGTGTCGCTCGACGCGGGCACGGCCTGGGCGCCGCTGATGAACGGCCTGCCGACCGTGGCCGTGCACGATTTGGCGGTGCACCCGCGCGACCGCGACCTGGTGGCGGCCACGCACGGCCGCGGGATCTTCATCCTCGACGACCTCACGGCGCTCGAGCAGGCCACGCCTAAGGTGCTGGCCGAGCCCGCGCACGTCTTCGACCAGCGCCCGGCGACGCTCTGGGTGGACCAGAGCCGCGGCGGGCAGTACGGCGACAACACCTACGCCGGCGAGAACCCGCCGTCGGTGGCGCCGACCGGCCGGCTCCTGGACCGGGCGAAGATCCGCAACACGCCGGTCGTGACGTACTATGTGAAGGAGGCCGCGCAGGGCCCGGTGACGCTGCGGATCAGCGACGTCTCGGGCGGGCGCTCGCGGACGCTGACGGTGCCGGGCGGGCCGGGCATCCACCGCGTCGCCTGGGACGGTCACTTCGATCGGCCGGCGGGCGCCGCGCCACCGCCCCGCCGCGCCGGCTTCAGCGGTGCGCGCCAGGGTCCGGCCGTCGAGCCGGGCACGTACCGGCTGGAGCTGACGGTGGACGGCACGACGTACGCGGGGACGCTTGAGGTGAGGGAAGACCCGATTCTGAGGAAGTGATGAATGTCGAATGTCGAATGTTGAATGTCGAGTGAAGAGCGTGCTGTCACGCTGAACCCGAGAACCTGAGAACCCGAGAACCGGAAAACCCCCGAACCGCCGAACCGACAGGGTCATGGCTCAGACTCATATCCTCGTCCTACTTCGTCATGGTGAAAGTGTCTGGAACAAGGAGAACCGCTTCACGGGCTGGACCGACGTCGGCCTGAGCGAGAAAGGCGTCGCCGAGGCGCTGGAAGCCGGGCGCCGGCTGCGCGAGGCGGGCTTCGGCTTCGACCGCTGTGATACGTCCGTGCTCAAGCGCGCCATCAAGACGCTGTGGCTGGCGCTCGAGGAGCTCGACCTGATGTACCTGCCGGTGCGCCATCACTGGCGGCTGAACGAGCGGCACTACGGCGCGCTGCAGGGGCTGAACAAGGCCGAGACCGCCGAGCGACACAGCAAGGAGCAGGTGTTCCTGTGGCGCCGCAGCTTCGACGTGCTGCCGCCGCCGCTCGACCTCGACGACCCGCGCCACCCGAAGAACGATCCGCGCTACCGCGGGCTCGACCCCGCGCTGCTCCCGCGCGCCGAGAGCTTGAAGGACACCATCGCGCGCGTGCTGCCGCACTGGAACGAGACGATCGCGCCCGACATCCGCCGCGGCCAGCGCCTGCTCGTCTCCGCGCACGGCAACAGCCTGCGCGCGCTCGTGAAGCACCTCGACTCGATCCCCGACGACGAGATCCCGAAGCTGGAGATCCCGACCGGCGTGCCGCTCGTCTACGAGCTCGACGCGTCGCTCAGACCGATCGGGCACTACTACCTCGAGTGATGCGCGTCCGTTCACGGGAACTGACGCTGGTTCGTTCACGGAGCTGACGCTTGTCCGTTCACGGGGACTTCGCTTGTCCGTTCAGCGTGACGCTTCCGAACGGACAAGGATCACGTCCCGAACGGACAAGGATCCTCGTGAACGGACAAGGCTCACCGTGAACGGACAAGGATCCCCTCGAACGGACAAGTCTCACATCGTCATATCTACACGTGTAGATATTTGTTCTTGACAACCCGAACGGACTCGTTTTACCCTCGTCCTGCGTTGCGCCACGCCGCAGCGCCTTATCCAGAGTGGCCGAGGGAACAGGCCCGACGACGCCACAGCAACCTGGCCGCGAGCGCCAAGGTGCTCATTCCTGCCCCATCGCGGGAGAGATAAAACCGGGTCGTCCGCCGTCCGCGGACGACTGAGGCTTCTCGCTCCCAAACCGGTCGGCACAGGTCGGAGACCTGTGCCACCGTGGCTGGCGACTCGTGCCAGCGCGGGAAGGGTGTATCCGCGCGCCGGGGCGCGGGCGGAGGGCCGTCATGAGGAGCGTTCGCATCGGGCTGCTGGGGTTCGGGCAGGTGGGTGCGGCGGTGGCGCGCGCGGCCGGCGCGGCGCAGGAACGCGTCCGCGCGCGCGGCCTCGACCTGGTCGTGATCTGCGCGCTCGTCCGCGACGCGCGCCGGCCCCGGGATCTGGACGCCGACGCGCCGCCGCTCACCGACGCGGTGGACACGTTCCTCTCGCGCGCGTACGACGTGGTCGTGGAGGTGCTCGGCGGCACCGAGCCGGCGCGGGCGCTCGTCACCCGCGCGCTCGACCGCGGCGTCCCCGTCGTCACGGCGAACAAGTCGCTCGTCGCGGCGCACGGCGCGGAGCTGCGCGCGCTGGCGGCGCGGCGCGGCACGAGCCTCCGCTACGAGGCGTCGGCGCTGGCCGGTGTGCCGTTCATCGACACGCTCGCCCGGCGGCCGCTGGTGGCCGACGTCTCGCGCCTGAGCGGCATCGTCAACGGCACGAGCCACTACGTGGTGACGGCCATGGAGGCCGAGCGGCTGCCGTTCGCCGAGGCGCTCGAGCGCGCCCGGCGGCTGGGGTATGCCGAGCCGGATCCGTCGGCCGACGTCGGCGGACGCGACGCCGCCGAGAAGCTCGCGCTCATCGGCGCACACGTCGGCGCGCCGGGGCTCTCGCCGTCGGCGATCGAGACGACGGGCATCGACACGCTCGAGCCCGGCGACCTGGCCGCCGCGCGGCGCCTCGGCGGCGCCGTCAAGCCGATCGTGTTCGCCGCGCTCGAGCCGGCGGGCATCACCGCCTTCGTCGGCCCCGCGTTCGTGGACGCGCGCCATCCGCTCGCCGGGCTCGAAGGCTGCGCGAACGGCCTGCGCCTCGAGGGGCGGTACGTGGGCGACCTGTTCTACAGCGGCCCGGGCGCGGGTCCCGACGTCACCGCCGCCACCATCCTCGACGACGTGGTGGAGACGATGACGGCGACCGGCGGTTGGGCGGGCGCCGCCACGCCCGCGTCCGGGCCGCCGTGCCGGCCGCCCGATACGGCCTGGCTGGCGCGCCTCGACTTTCCCGGCGACGTGCCGGACGAGACGTCGCTCGCCGAGTTCCTCGGCGCCTACGGCGTCTGGATCCGGCGCGCCGACGGCGAGGCGCGCGGCCGGGTGCGGCGCTTCCTGACGTCGCGTGCGTCGCGGGCCCGGCTGGAAGGGGCGCTCGCCGCGATCGGTGCCGCGTCGGGCGCCGAGACGCGCGCCATCCGTGTGCTGGAGGCCTGAGATGCGCCGACCCGTCCCAGGCTCCGCGCCCGTCGCCGTCGTGAAGATCGGCGGGTCGGTGCTCGCGGGTCTCGATTCCTACGCCCGCGTGGCCGACGCGCTGGCGCGGCGGCTGGCCGACGAGCCGGCACGCCTGCTGGTGGTGGTGTCGGCCGAGCAGGGCACGACCGACGGCCTGCTCGCGACGGCGCGGGCGCTCGCGCCCCAGCCCGATCCGGCCACGCTGGACCTGCTGTGGTCGACGGGCGAGCTACGGTCAGTGGCGCTCGTCGCGCTCGCGCTGCAGGCGCGCGGTGTCTCGGCGGTCGGGCTGGGCGTCCACGAGACCGGTCTCGTGGCCGATGACGAGGCGGCGCCAGGCGTGGCACGCGTGCGGGTGAACCCGCTGCGCCTGCGCGCGGCGCTGGCGCGACACGCCGTGGCGGTGATGCCGGGCTTCCTGGCCACGGCGACGGCCGGCCGCGTGGTGTCGCTCGGCCGCGGCGGATCGGATCTGACGGCCGTGCTCGTCGCCGCGGGCCTCGGCGCCGCGCGCTGCGAGCTGGTGAAGGACGTGTCCGGCTACTTCAGCGCCGACCCTCGTCGCGACGCGTCGGCGGTGCCGGTGCCGTCGCTGACCTTCGCGCGCGCGCTGGAGATGGCCGACGCCGGGTGCGCGCTCGTGCAGCGCGACGCGCTCGTGGCGGCCGCGCGCGCGGCGCTGCCGCTCGTCGTCCGTACGCTCGACCTGGCGGCGGGGTTCAGCGTTGTCCGGGCCGGCTGACCGCCTCCGCCAAGGCTACGGTGGTCAAGCCGGTCCCCACAGGGTGAACGAGGAACCCGCAAGGGGTCAGGGAGTGGACCGGCCAAGGCCGGCCTCCACAAGTGGTCAGGGAACGGGTCGGAGGAAGCCGGCGCCACAGCCGTCGGAACAGAGGGAGAGCAGGGGGTACCCATGGAGTTCGCCACCAAGACCATTCACGCGGGACAGCCGTCCGACGCCGCCACCGGCGCACTGATGGCGCCGATTCACCAGACGTCCACCTTCGAACAGCAGGCGCCCGGCGTCCACAAGGGGTTCGACTACACGCGCACGAACAACCCGACGCGCCAGCGGCTCGAGTCGGTGCTGGCGGCGCTCGAGGGCGTGGAGCACGCGGCGGTGTTCGCGTCGGGGCTCGCCGCCGAGCACGCACTGCTCTTGGCGTATCTGAAGCCGGGCGACGAGATCGTGACGCCCATCGACGTCTACGGCGGCACGTACCGGCTGCTGACCACGGTGTTCGAGCCGCTCGGCTGCACGGTCGTCCGGGTGGACGTGTCGGATCTCACCGCGGTGGAACGGGCCCTCTCGCCACGCACCCGGCTCGTGTGGATCGAGTCGCCGACCAACCCGCGGCTGCTCGTGTGCGACATTGAGGCCATCGCCCGGCTGGCGCACGCGGCGGGCGCGCGACTGGTGGTCGACAACACCTTCGCCACGCCGTGCTTCCAGCAGCCGTTCGCGCTCGGCGCCGACCTGGTGGTGCACAGCGTGACGAAGTACCTGGCCGGCCACTCGGATCTGATCCAGGGCGCCGTGCTCGCGAAGGACGCGGCCACGCTCCAGCCCGTCCGGTTCCTGCAGAACGCCGCGGGCGGCGTGCCGTCGCCCTTCGACTGCTGGCTGACGCTCCGCGGGGTGAAGACGCTCGAGTTGCGCATGGAGCGGCACGCGCGCAACGCCGCCGCGGTCGCCGCGGCGCTCGACGGCCACCCGCTCGCGCGGCGCGTGTACTTCCCGGGCCTGCCGTCGCACCCGGGCCACGCGATCGCGGCGCGGCAGATGACGGGGTTCGGCGGGATGGTGTCGTTCGAGCTGGAGGGCAGCGTGGACGAGGCGGTGGCGTTCGTGTCGTCGCTCGAGTACTTCGCGCTCGGCGAGAGCCTCGGCGGCGTGCGCTCGCTCGTCTGCCTCCCGGCGCGCATGACGCACGCGTCGATCCCGGCCGACGTGCGCGCCGCGCTCGGCCTGTCGGACACGCTCGTGCGCCTGTCGCCGGGCTGCGAATCGACGAAGGACCTGGTGGCCGATGTGCTCGGGGGGCTCGGCCGCCTTCGCTCTTCGAGCTTCGGCGAGCCAAGGCACCGGGCGTTGGGCGCTGGGCGCTAGGCGCTGGGCGCTGGCAGCGTGACAGAAAGAAAAAGGCTCACGGCGCGATCCAGAGTGTCTTCGCCGTGGCCTCCTGTGGCCGCAGCCCCGCCGCGCGGCCGAGTCTCGTCACGAGGTCGGGCACCTCGAGGTTGACGCGCCACTCGTCCGCCCGGCCCCCCGCGGCCTCGAACGCCGAGGCCCACGCGGGCCAGTCGGGCGCCGTGG
>JAHECP010000209.1 GCA_024641665.1 Acidobacteriota bacterium | reverse complement strand
CGCCGCGCGCCGCGCCGCGATCCAGGCGCGGATCGCCGCCAACCTCGCGACGCTGCGCCGCCTGGCCGCCCGGCACCCGGCGTGCCGCGTGCTCCCCGTCGAGGGCGGCTGGAGCGCCGTCGTGCAGGTGCCCCGGACCGACGGCGAGGAGGCGCTCGTGCTGCGGCTCCTCGAAGAGGATCGCGTGCTCGTCCACCCCGGCTATTTCTTCGACTTCCCCCACGAGGCGTTCGTCGTCCTCAGCCTGCTGCCCCCGCCGCACGAACTCGAGGAGGGCGCGACCAGGGTATTCACGAAGGCCGATCGGACGTGACACAATCCGTTTGAATGGCCAACAGGTTCTCGTCCGGCCGGCACGCGGGCGTGCTCGTGCCGCTCTTCTCGATTCCGACCGCGCGCAGCTGGGGCATCGGTGAGATTGGCGACATCCCCGCGTTCGCCGCGTGGCTCCGCGCGGCGGGGCAAGACGTCGTGCAGCTGCTGCCGGTCAACGAGATGGCCGAGGGGCAGCACTCGCCGTACTCGGCCATGAGCGCGATGGCCGTCGATCCCATCTACATCAGCCTGCACCCCCTGGAAGACTTCGTCGCGCTCGGGGGCGAAGCGGCGCTCGGCGCCGCGGCGCGCCGCAGCCTGGCGCGCGCACGCTCGGCGGCCGCGATCGACTACGACCTCGTCCGCGCCCTGAAGGACGACGCGCTCCGCGCCGCGTTCGCGCGCTTCGTGGACCACGAGTGGCGCGCGGGCACTCCGCGCGCGCGGGCGCTCGCGGCCTTCATCGAGGCCGAGGCCTGGTGGCTGGACGACTACGCGCTCTTCCGCGCGCTGCACGCGCGGCACGACGGCCGCGGCTGGACGGACTGGGACGAGGGCCTGCGGCGGCGCGACGAGGCCGCGCTGGCCGAGGCTCGGGCGGTCTCGGCGCGCGAGATCCTCTTCCGCCAGTACCTGCAGTGGGTGGCCGACCGGCAGTGGCGCGCGGCGCGCGCGGACGCCGGCGTCGGCCTCTTCGGCGATCTGCCGTTCATGGTGAGCGGCGACAGCGCCGACGTGTGGGCGCGGCAGGCGGAGTTCGACCTCGAGGCGTCGGTGGGCACGCCGCCCGACGCGTTCGCCGAGGACGGTCAGGACTGGGGGCTGCCGGTCTACCGGTGGGACGCGATGCGCGCGAACGGCTTCGCGTGGCTGCGGGCGCGCGCGCGCCGCATGGCGGCGCTCTACGACGGCTACCGGGTCGATCACCTCGTCGGCTTCTACCGCACGTACGCGCGGCCGCGCGGCGCCCAGCCCTACTTCACGCCCGAGGGCGAGGACGCGCAGACGGCGCTCGGCGAGCGGCTCCTCGGCCTCTTCGCCGCCGAGGGCGCGCGCATCGTCGCCGAGGACCTCGGCACGGTGCCCGACTTCGTGCGCGCCTCGCTCGCGCGCCTCGACGTGCCGGGCTACAAGGTGTTCCGGTGGGAGCGCGAGTGGCACGAGCCCGGCCAGCCGTTCCGCGATCCCGCGTCGTACCCGCCGGCCTCGGTCGCGACGACCGGCACGCACGACACCGAGCCGCTGGCCGTGTGGTGGGACGAGGCGCCCGCCGAGGAGCGCCGGCTGGCGGGCGCGGTACCCGCGCTCGCCGCGCGCGGCATCGACTGGGCCGGGGCGCCGTTCACGCGTGCGCTCGGCGACGCGATCCTCGAGGCGCTGGTCGCGTCGGGGTCCGATTTCCTGCTGCTGCCCGTGCAGGACGTGTTCGGCTGGCGCGATCGCGTCAACGTGCCGGCCACGACGGGCCTCGAGAACTGGACGTGGCGCCTGCCCTGGCCGGCCGACCGGCTGGCCGCCGAGCCCGAGGCGCGCGAGCGCGCCGCGGCGCTGGCCGCCATGTGCGCACGCCACGCGCGCGCCGTGAGCCGTGAGCCGTGAGCCGCGAGCGGGAGGGAGTCCCCGCCGATCTGAGAAATGACCACGGAATGACCACGGAAATCGCCACGGAATGAACCACGGAAAGGACGAGCGCCCCGCCGATTCAATATAAAATGGCGCGTCTTCACCCGCTCGAATCCTGATGCGTGCCCGCCTGATCGGCGTGTTCGTCGTCGCCGTCCTCGTCGGCGCGGGTGCCGCCGCGGCCGACGCCCAGACGCACGTCCGGGTCGAGTTCACCGCCGCCGGCGAGTGCGCCGTGACGACCACCGGGCCGGCCGGCCACGCGAACGTGCGCTACCCGCGCCGGACGGCCGAGATGAAGTGCGTCGTGCCCACGACGGTCAAGCCCGGCGCGGTCGCGCTCGAGGTCGTGCTGCCGCCGGGCGCCGCGCGCCCGTCGGGCGAGTTCCCGCGGCTCGACTGGACCGACGCCGGCGGCCGCTGGGTGGGCACCGCCAGCCTGCCCGCGCCTCCCGCGTTCGTTCGCATTCCCGATCCCGCCACCGGCGGGCGCCTCGCGCGCCTGCTCGATCTCCTCGTCCTCGCCGGCGCGGCCGTGGGCGCCGTGTGGGCGGTCGCCCGGGGCCGGGCGTCATGACAGGCGGCTTCGGCTGGAGCTTCTACGGTTTCTTCGTGTTCGCCGTCGTGTGGATTGCCGCCTACTTCGCCTGGGCGGCGTGGATGAACCGGAGGCCGGGGGCTGGAGGCCGGAGACCGGAGGCCGGGGGTGGGAAGGACCACGGAATGACCACGGAAGGAGGCCACGGAAATCGCTTCGGACAGCCGGACGCCGGAAGCCGTCAGCCCTGAGCCGTCGTCAGCCCTGAGCCTTGGGTCGTGAGCCACTTGTGACCTCGATTCTCCCTCTCGTCCTCGTCGGCTACTTCGCGGCGGTCGTCGCGCTGGCGTGGCTCGGCTACCGGCGGACGCGCACGGAGGCCGACTTCATCGTGGCCGGACGCTCGCTCGGCGCGCTGATGGGCGGCGCGACGCTGGCGGCGACGCAGGTGAGCGCGGGCACGTTCGTCGGCACGGTGGGGCTGCACTACCTGGCGGGCGTGTCGTTCGTCTGGGCGTGGCCGGGGGCGTGGCTCGGCTGGCTCGTCGCGGCCGTGTTCGTGGCGCCGAAGCTGCGCGCGACGGGCGCGCTCACGATTCCCGAGTACTGCGAGACGCGCTTCGGCAGCCGCGGCGTCCGCGCGCTGGCGGCGGCGCTCATCGTCGTCGCCTACACGGTGTACCTGGTGGCGCAGTACAAGGCCAGCGGGATCCTGGCCTCGGCCGTGCTGGGCTGGCCGGCGTGGACGGGGATGGCGCTGGTCGTCGCGAGCACCATCGTGTACTCGCTGCTTGGCGGCCTGCACGGCGGCGCGCGGATCGACCTCTTCCAGAGCGTGGTGATGGCGGGCGGCCTGGTGGCCGCCGTACCGTACCTGCTGTCGCACCTGGGCGGCGTCGCCGAGCTCGGCCGCCAGCTCACCGCGCTCGACCCGCGGCTGACGGGCTGGTTCTACGGCTGGCGCGAGATCGTGTCGTTCGGCGCGGCGTTCGGCCTGTCGCTGGCGGCGACGCCGCTCGAGATCACGCGGTTCATGGCGATGCGCGACGCGGCGGCCGCGCGCAACGCCGTCGGCGTGGCGTTCGTCTTCCAGGCGATCATCGGCTCGGCGGTGCTGATGGTCGGCCTCTCGATGCGCGCGCTCTTCCCGGACCTGCCGTCGCCGGACCTCGCGAGCGCCGTGATGATGGCGCACGTGCTGACCCCGGTGGCGGGCTCCCTGCTCATCGTCGCGGCGTTCTCGGCGATCATGAGCACGGTGAACGCGGTGCTGCTCGTCGCGGGCGCGAGCGTGGCGCACGATCTGTACGGGCGGTTCCTCCGCCCGCTCGCGAGCGACGCCGAGCGGCTGCTCGCCAACCGGGCGGCGGTCGTCGGGCTGGCGCTCGTGCCGATCGCATTCGCGGCGCGCGAGCTGACGCTCGTGCAGTTCATCGTGCTCGTGCAGGCCAACCTGACCGCGAGCGTGTTCTTCGCGCCGGTCGTGATTGGATTGAACTGGCGGCGCGCGACGGGGCCGGCCGCGCTCGCGTCGATGGTGGCCGGCGCCGTCGTGTGCGTGGCGTGGACGCTCGCGCCGGGCCGCCCGCTCGGCCTCGACCCGATCTTCGCCGGCGTCGGGGTGAGCCTCGCGGCGTTCGTCGGCGTCAGCCTGCTCGGCCGGCGGCCGATCGCGGCGACGACACCGTGACGAGCACGAGGTGCACAGAGGTGCACGACGGTGCACCAGGTGCGCAGAGGTGCGAGGTGGCGCCGGATCTGACGATGGGGCGCGTCATTCTCTCAGTGTTCTCTCGGTGGAGAGAGAATGATGTGCGTCAGCGAAGCCACCGCACCACCGCGCACCTTTGTGCACGTTGCACCCGGTGCACCCTGGTGCACCTCGTAGGGAGAGGCCGATGATTCCCAAGTTCCCCGACCTGGAAGCCGCCGCGCACGCGGCCATCGATCTCACCGAGCCCCGCGCGCTCCTCGACCGCTTCGCCGGGCTCACGCGCGAATCGGGCAGCGCCGACGAGCGCGCGGCGGGCGAGTACATCGCCGGCCGTCTCCGCGCGTTCGGCGTCCCGGTCGTCGTGCACGAGCCCGAGCTCTTCCTGAGCGTGCCCGAGCGCGCGGCGCTGCGGATCCTCGAGGCTCCGGCCGGCGACGCCGGCGGCGAGATCCGGTGCCGGCCGCCGGCGTTCGCGCGGCCGACGGGGGACGCCGAGCTGGCGGGCGAGCTGGTGTACGTGCCGTCGCGCTACGCGGGCGGCACGGCGGACCTCTTCGACACGCCGATGGCCGCCGCCGCCGCGGGCGGCGCGGCCGACCCGGTCGCGGGCCGCATCGTGCTCACCGAGGGCTACTCGATGCCCGGCAGCGTGCACGCGTTCGAGCGTCGCGGCGCGGCGGGACAGATCTTCATCCACCCCGGCGACGCGATCCACGAGGGCATCTGCACGCCGATCTGGGGCGCGCCCACCCACGAGTCCATCCAGCGGAAGCCGCGCACGCCGGTCGTGTGCATCTCGCACGGCGACGGCGACCGGCTGATCGCGCTCGCCTCGCGCGGGACGACGCGGGTGGGGATCAGGACGTGGCTGAAGGAGGGGTGGGCGACGTGCCTGCTGCCGGTGGCCGAGATCCGCGGCGCCGGGGACCCCGACGAGTTCGTGCTGGTGCACGGCCACTACGACTCATGGTACGTGGGGATTGGCGACAACGCGACGGGCGACGCCGCGCTGCTGGAGCTGGCGCGGATCCTCCACGGGCTGGCCGGCCGCCTCCGGCGCACGGTGCGGATCGCCTGGTGGCCCGGCCACTCGACCGGACGCTACGCCGGCTCGGTGTGGTACGCGGACCACTTCGCCGACGATCTCGACGAGTGGTGCGTGGCGCACCTGAACATCGACTCGCCCGGCTGCGCGGGCGCCACCGCCTACGAGGAGGTGATGTGGATGGCCGAGGCGGCCGAGGTCTGCATCGACTCGATCGCCGACGCGGCGGGCGTCTTCGCGAGGGGCATGCGTCCGCTGCGCGCGGGCGATTACTCGTTCAACCAGATCGGCCCCACGGCGTTCTACATGCTGCTCTCCAACATCCCGCAGGAGACGCGCCGGGCGCGCGGCTACTACGCGGTGGGCGGCTGCGGCGGGAACCCGGCGTGGCACACGCCCGGCGACGGCCCGGCGGTCGCCGACCTGGACGTGCTGCGGCGCGACCTGCAGATCTACCTGACGACGATCCTGCGCGTGGCCAACGCGCCGCTGCACCCCTTCGACTACGGTGCCACCGTGGCGGAGATGGCGGGCGTCGTCGGCCGCTACCAGGAGGCCGCGGCCGGCGAGGTGGACCTCTCGCCGATCGTGGAGGACCTGCGCGCGCTCCGGGCCGACATCGGCCGCTGGCGCAACGACGCGGAGCGCCTCGTGACGGGCGCGCCGGGCGACGCCCTCCTCGGGCGCCGGCTCAACGCCACGCTGCGCCGGCTCGCGCGCATCCTCGTGCCGCTCAACTACACCCGCGGCGAGAGGTTCGACCACGACCCCGCGGTGAAGCTGCCGGCCGTGCCGCGCCTCGAGGCGGCCGCGCTCCTGGCCTCGGCGCCGCCCGCCCTGAAGCCCTTCGTGCGGACGGCGCTCGTGCGCGAGCGCAACAAGGTGCGGGCGCTGCTGCGCGAGGCCCGGCGGCTGCTGGCCGGACCCGGCGGGACAGTGGGGTAGACTGGAGCTTCAGCCCGTTCTGCGGCTCGCAACGAGCGTGTGGTCCTCGCTCGCGGCGAGCCGCAGGACGGGCCGGCCGCGCACGGCGCGGCCCGCGAGGGAGCGGCGCGGGGCGATGGGGCCCCGCAAGCGACCGAGCCGGGGTCCGGGGCAGAGCCCCGGTCGAGTCAGGATCGTTCCGTGCTCGAGGTGACCAGGGTCTTCACGTCGTGTCCCGCGCCGCAAGGGCCGCGGCCGGTGCTCGCCGATCTGTCGCTCGCGGCGGCGGCCGGCGCCGCCGTCGCCATTGAGGGGCCGTCGGGGCGCGGCAAGAGCACCCTGATCCGCGTCCTGGGCGCGCTCGAGCCGCCGACCTCCGGCACGGTGGTGCTCGACGGCGTCAATCCCTACCGGCTCCGCCCGGGCCACCGCGCCGCCTTCCGCAACCGCTGCGTGGGCTTCCTGTTTCAGTACCACGGCCTGCTGCCGCAGTGCTCGGTGCTCGAGAACGTGCTCCTGCCGACGCTCGCGGGCCGACTCGACCGCGGGCCGGGCGACGCCGTGATCGACCGGGCGCGCGGGCTGGCCGCGCGCGTGGGCCTCGGGGACCGGCTCGAGCACCGGCCGCGCGACCTGTCGCCCGGCGAGCGGCAGCGCGTCGCGCTCGCCCGCGCGTTCGTCAACCACCCGCCGCTCATCCTGTGTGACGAGCCGTCCGGCGATCTGGATCAGCAGGCGGCCGAGTCGCTCGCCACGCTGCTCTTCGATCTCCACGCCGAGCACCCGGCCATCCTGATCGTCGCGACCCACGACCCCGCGCTGGCCGCGCGGTGCCCGGTGCGCTACGAGCTGACCGGCGGAACGGTGGTGCCACTGTGACGCGCGTGTTGGGGCGACGCGACGCGTCGCCCCAACAGGACCTGGTGCCGTGAACGCGTCCCGCGTGGCCCGCCGCTCGTTCCTCCACAACTGGCGCGCGAGCGTCGCCGCCGCGCTGGGCGTCGCGGTCGCGGTGTCGGCGGTGGGCGGCGCGCTGCTGATGGGGCATGCCGTCAGCGCGAGCCTGGCGGATCTCGTGCGCGCGCGGATCGGCCGGACGTCGTTCGTCGTCCGCGCGCCGGCGTTCGTGCAGCAGGCCTTCGTCGACCGGTTGTCGCGGCTGCCCGCCTTCGCCGCCGCCTACGAGGCCTGTCCGATCATCGCGCTGACCGGCGCCGTGTCGCCCGAGGGGAACGCCGCGCGCCACGACGCGGCCGAGGTCTACGGGGTCGGCGACGGCTTCTGGGCGTTCAACCGCCGCGACGTCGCGCGCCTTGAGCTGAGCGAGGCGTACCTGAGCGAGGCGCTCGCGCGCGACCTCGGCGCGCGGCCCGGCGACGCCATCGTCGTCCGCCTCGAGCACCGGGCCGTCGTGCCCGCCGAGTCGCTCTTCGGGCGCAAGGACGACGTGGACCGCGCCGTGCGCCTCACGGTGAAGGGCGTGCTCGGCGCGGCCGATCTCGGCGAGTTCTCGCTGCGGCCGCGGCAGGGCGCGGTGCGGGCCGTGTTCACGTCGCTCACCCGGCTCCAGCGCGCCCTCGATCGCCAGCGCCAGGTCAACACCGTGCTCGTCGCGGCGAACGCGGCCTCCGGGGCTGCCGCCGCCGGCGCGACGACCGTGTCCGAGCTCGCCGCGCGCGCCGCCACGGCCGACGATGTCGGCATCACCGTGACGCGGCAGCCCGACTCGGGCACGATCGTGGTCGGGCGCGCCAGCGGCATCGTGGACGACGGCCTCGCGCGCGCGGCCGAGCAGGCGGCGGCAGACCTCCACCTGCCGGTCCGGCCGGTCGACGCCTACCTCGCGTCGGCGATTCGCGCGGGCGACCGGGAGATCCCGTACTCCATGGTGGCCGCCGTCGACCTGGACGCCGTCGCGCCCGGCCGGGTGGCTCCCAGGCGCGGGACGACGGCCTCCGGCGCGGCCGGGCCCGCGCCGGCCGACCAGTCGCCGCTCGACGATCCGCCGATCGTGCTCAACGACTGGGCGGCCCGCGACCTGGACGTGGGCCTGGGCGACATGATCTGGCTCTCGTACTACGTCTGGGAGCCGGAGGGATCCCTGCGCACCGAGATGGCGCGCTTCCGGCTCGCGGCCGTCGTTCCGATTCGCGGCGCGGCGGCCGATCCCAGGTTCGTGCCGTACCATTCGGGCATCACCAACACCGATCGGCTGTCCGACTGGGATCCCCCGTTCCCGATCGATCGCGCCGAGGTACGGCTGGAGGACGACACCTACTGGATGCGGTACGGCCCGACGCCCAAGGCCTTCATCCCGCTCGACGTGGGCCGGCGGCTGTGGGGGTCGCGGCACGGCAGCCTGACGTCGGTGCGCGTGCTCGCCGGCACGCGTGACTTCGCCCAAGTGGCCGCCCGGTACCGGGAAAAGCTGCAGGCGCACCTCGGTCCCCAGGTGCTCGGTCTCGCCGCGCGCGCGACGCGGGCCGACGACCTGGAGGCCGCCCGGGGCGTCACCGACTTCGGCCTGCTGTTCGTGCTGTGGGGCCTCCCGATCGTCGCGGCGGGACTGCTCGTGGCGGTGGCGGCGTTCCGCGCCGGGGTGGACGCGCGCGCGCGGGAGCTCGGCGCGCTCGCGGCCGCGGGACTCTCCGCGCCGGAGGCGGGCGCGCTCCTGTGGCGGGAGGCGCTGCACATCGTCG
>JAHECP010000045.1 GCA_024641665.1 Acidobacteriota bacterium | reverse complement strand
GGCGCCCGCGCGCGCGCGGCTACTCCGTTCAGCGCGGCGTCGCCTGGGACGCGACGGGTCCGGACGAGGGCGGCGCGGCGGGTTTGGCCTCGGGCTTCGTGTCGGGCTTCGTCTCCGCCGGCTTGACGGCGGCCGTGGCCGGCGTCGGCGTCCGCTGCATGTCGATGCTGCCGCGGAAGTGCGCCCCGTCGGCGATGGCCACGCGCGGCGCGACGATGTCGCCGTCCACCGAGCCGTTGTCGCGGATGTCCACCTTCTCGCTGGCGCTGACGTTGCCGGTCACCTCGCCCTGCACGATGACCGCCTTGGCGAAGATCTGCGCCTTGATCTTGCCGTTGGGGCCGATCGTCAGGACGTTCTGGCGGAGCTCGATCTTGCCTTCGACCTGGCCCTCGATCGTGAGGTCCTCGCTCCCGTTCAACTCGCCTTTGATGACGACCGACTTGCCGATGTTCACGGTGTCTCGCTCCAGCTGCCGTTTCGGGTCGGCCGCGCGCGCCGCGGCTGGCGGTTCACCGACGGGCGCTCCCTGGCCAGGGCCGGTCGGCGGTTTCACAGCGTCATCCCGTTTCCACATGGCACCGTCTCCGTCTTAGATAGTCGCGGACCCGAGAGCCCGGGTTCCGCCTCACCCAGGGGAGCAAGTTCCGCCAGTATAAGTGACGGTCCAGTCGATGTCTAGTCCTTTCATTGCTGAGAGTTAGCGGCAGGTGCTATCATCCAAGGATCCGGGGAGCCGACAGTCCGGCCCGTTCGACGCCCGGCGGGCCGTCCGGAGCGCCCGGCCGATCCATGCGCATCTACTTCGATCACAACGCCACGACGCCGGTCGCGCCGGTCGTGGCCGACACGGTGGCCCGCGTCCTGCGCGAGGACTTCGGCAACCCGTCGAGCGTGCACCATTTCGGCCAGCGGGCCAAGGCGCGGCTCGACGAGGCCCGCAGCGAGGTGGCCGCGCTGGTCGGCGGCGACCCGTCCGAGGTGGTGTTCACGTCGGGGGGCACCGAGTCGGACAACTTCGCGCTGCGCGGTGTGGCCGAGACGCTCGAGCCCGCCGGCCGGCGGCACCTGATCGCGACCGCGATCGAGCACGAGGCCGTCGTCAACACGCTCAAGGCGCTGGCGCGCCGGGGCTGGCGCACCACCCTGCTCCCGGTCGGCGCGAGCGGCATCGTCTCGGCCGACGCGCTCGCCGAGGCCCTCACCGACGACACCGCCATCGTGTCGGTGATGACCGCCAACAACGAGATCGGCACCGTCCAGCCCGTCGCCGAGTTGGCGGCGCTGGCGCACGGGCGCGGCGCGCTGATGCACACCGACGCGGTGCAGGCCGTCGGCAAGATGCCGGTGGACGTGACGGCGCTCGGCGTGGACCTGCTCACGCTGTCGGCGCACAAGTTCAACGGCCCGAAGGGCACGGGCGCCCTGTGGATCCGGCGGGGCACGCGCCTCGCGGCCTTCGTCACCGGCGGCCGCCACGAGCGCAACCGCCGCGCCGGCACCGAGAACGTGCCGGGCGTCGCCGGCATGGGCGTGGCCGCGGGGCTCGCGCGCGCCAAGCTCGGCGCCGAGACCGCCCGGCTGACCACGCTGCGCGACCGGCTCGAGCAGGGCATCCTGGCGGCGGTCCCCGGCACGACGGTGAACGGCGCGCGCGAGCCGCGCGTGCCGAACACGACGAACATCAGCTTCGAGGGCGTCGAGGCCGAGTCGCTGCTGATCGCGCTCGACCTCGAGGGCGTGGCGGTGTCCACCGGGTCGGCGTGCTCGTCGGGCACGCTCGAGCCGTCGCACGTGCTGCGGGCGATGGGGCTCCCCGCGCACCGGGCGCAGAGCTCCATCCGGTTCAGCCTCGGCGACGGCAACACCGAGGCCGAGGTCGACTACGTGCTCGGCCGCCTGCCCTCGATTGTCGAGAAGCTGCGCGCCCTCACGGGCACCCGCGCGGGCGGGCGCGCGCGCTCGTAGCTCGCAGCGCACACCCTCGGGTGTGCGCCGTTTCGATCTGAAAACCCATGCGGATCGTGGTTGCGATGTCGGGCGGCGTGGACTCGTCGGTGGCCGCCGGCCTCCTGGTGGAGGCGGGCCACGAGGTGGTCGGGCTGTCGATGCAACTCTACGACCAGCGCGAGGGCGACGTGCGCTTCGGCGCCTGCTGCACGATCGACGATCTCCACGACGCCCGGCGGGCGGCCGCCGCCCTCGGCATCCCGCATTACATCGTCAACTTCGAGCGGCAGTTCGAGGCCGAGGTGATCGCCAACTTCGTGCACGAGTACGCGGCGGGCCGGACGCCGATTCCGTGCGTCCACTGCAACGGGCAGCTGAAGTTCGCCTCGCTCGTGGAGCGAGCGCGCGGCCTCGACGCCGACGCGGTGGCCACCGGCCACTACGCGCGCGTCGAGTACGACGAGCGACGCGGCTGCCACGTGCTGCGGCGCGGTCTCGACGCCGCCAAGGACCAGTCGTATTTCCTGTTCACGCTCGACCAGGCGCAGCTGGCGCGGGCGCACTTCCCGGTCGGCGGTCTCGACAAGCCGACCGTCCGGGCGCACGCGCGGCGGCTCGGCCTGCCCGTCGCCGACAAGCCCGACAGCCAGGAGATCTGCTTCGTGCCCTCCGGCGAGCACGCGGCGTTCGTCGAGCGGCGGGCGCCCGAGGTGCGCGCGCCCGGAACGATCGCGGACCGCGCCGGCCGCGTGCTCGGCCGCCACGACGGGATCCACCGCTTCACGGTGGGCCAGCGCAAGGGCCTGGGGCTGTCGGCGAAGGCGCCGCTCTACGTGCTGAAGATCGACGCGGCGAGCCGGACGGTGACCGTCGGCCCGCGCGCCGCGCTCGACCGCACGCGCTTCTCGGCCACGAACGTCAACTGGATGCTCGGCGCCCCGCCCTCCGCCCCGCTGCCGGTGACGGCCCAGGTGCGCTACCGCCATCGCGCGGCCCCCGCGCGCGTCGCCGCCCTCGACGGCGCGCGGGCCGAGATCGTCTTCGACGCGCCGCAGCCCGCCATCGCGCCCGGCCAGGCGGTCGTGTTCTACGACGGGGACGTGGTAGTGGGAGGGGGATGGATCGAGTCATCGCCGATTGCCGATTGAAGAGCATCGAGTCACGCTGCGGCTGCAACGCTGTGCACTGCGTGACCGGATGGTTTTCAACCGGGAATTCCGATTTCGCTGTGGTACTGTACCCACTGGATCACTCATCGCGCCGTGATTTTCGTGGGTTCCGACGCGAGGAGCCAGCCATGTGGAGGGTGACACCCAGTGGGTGAAAAGAACACGAGCCGTTTCAGTTCACGTTCAACGGATTCTTGAAGGCTGACTTCCAGGGATCGCGCGTGACGCCTGATGCTGGGCTGCTGCTCGTCCCCGAGTCGCATGAACGCCTCGGATCGGCGACCTTCATTGCCGAGCACCTGAGTGATTGCCGACACGGCCTGAACACCCAGTTTCGACTCGCAGACCTGTTGCGGCAGTCGGTCTACAGTCGATTGGCGGCCTACGAAGACCTCAACGACGCGGCGTGTCTTGCGGCTGACCTCACGTTTCGGCTGATCGCGTCGCCGAAGGCCCCGGACCGAGGGGCGGCACTGACCTCGACATTGCATTGGCTCGAAACCGAGCTGCGGAGCCGTGAGGAGAACCTACTGGGTTGATGGCCGCAAATCGGGACGTGCTCGCGCAAGTCGAGTCGCGGGACTGCGCTGACCCATCGTACTCGACATGGATTCCAGCGAGGACTCAGAGTAGGAAATCACGGCGTCCCTGTGCCGACTGCCGGACGGCCCAGCCACAAGCCGCTGGTCTGGTACAAGAGCTTTCACTATCAGGCGTACCTGGAAGCAACCGCGACGGGTTGTGCCCAAGGTTGAGCACCACTCGGGCGAGCTGTTCCTGCGCGTTCGGTTCATCGTGACGAATCTGCGCCTGCCCAACTGAGCGGTGGTGGGCTTCTGCAACAAGCGCAGCACCGCCCAGTGGTGGATCAAAGAAGGCAAGCAGGCGGCGCATTGGACGCGACTTTCATGTCACCGGTTCCGGGCGAACGAGTTGCGCTGGCAGCTGAGCGTGCTCTCCTACAACTTGGGGAATCTGTGGCGGTAGCCCGGGCTCCAGAAGCGCATCGACACCGGATCGCTCGCCAGCGTGCAGCAGCGTCTCGTCAAGACCAGCGGGCGCTTGGTCAGGCATGCTCCGTACCGCTGGCTGCTGCTGGCCCATGGTCACCTGACCCCAAGGCTGTTTCGGTCGATGCTTCGGCGGATCTCCGCGCTCCCAGTCCTAGCGGGCTGACGGGCGATCGCTGACCGAGGCAGCCCAGCGAAGGAAAGGCACAAGCACAGGAGAGCTGTCCGAGAAACGTTGAGGAAGTCGGGCACCTTGTGTCGATTTCGCGGTGGGACTGCGGGTTTCATGAATGGGCCACCGCAGCGGCAAGCAAGGGTGCCTCAAACTTTCTGTACAGGCGTAGAATGCCGTCGATCTTGAGCGGCCAAATCGGAAATGTCGGCTCACGATCTAACTAAGGGCGCCCGTACCCGATTCCTATCCGATCGAACTTCGCACACGAGCCGTGGCCGCCCATGGGTCGAGCCGCGGCCGCGCCGCTCGGGAGATGACCTCACGATGACCGGCGCGATCCGTCTCAGTAGGTGGGTGGCGATAGGCACACCGTGGCGCGCGGCCAATCGCCACCGGTTCGTGGAGTGGGTGCGTCGCCTCGCGCCGAAACTCTGTCGAGGCGACGTCGTGGTGCTCGACAACCTCGGTGCCCACAAGGACTCTCGGGTCGGTGAGATGATTGCGGCGCGGGGCGCGACTCTGCATCCGCTGCCGCAGTACGCGCACGACATGAATCCGATCGAGCCAGGCTGGAGCCTGATCAAGAAGCAGATCCGAGCGGCCGCGGAGCGATCAGGCCCGGGCTGGCAGCGAGTCGCCCAACACGCGTGGCACGCGATTCGTCCCCGGCATTGCCGAAATTGGGTTACTCAGGTGTTCTTCGGGATTAGGCCATGACGAACGCGGAAGTCCAGAGCAACGGCGCGCGGAGGCACGAGCCAAGCTCTAGATCGAGGGGGCCGCCGCCCCGCTCCCGGGGTCGACGAACCAAACAGAAACCATCGTAGTGAGGTGACTTATGAGTGATCACGATGACGACAAACCGCACGCTGTCGAATCCCACACCTCCGGGGCGCCGCTGAGTCGACGAACCCTATTCAAGACGACCGCCGGCGCTGTGGTTGCCGCGGCCGGCAGTGCGCTGGCCGGTCGGGGAGCGGACGCCCAGGTGACAGGGATTCTTCCCCCGGGTCAGGGTGGCGGTGTTCCCTTCTACTTGCCACTCTGCTCACAACCCGATCTCGACCGTAACCAGTACTGGCACAACTTCGAAATCCATGCCAAGTTGGCCACGGACCGTAACATTAATACGGGCGATGGCTCTTCCTGTCCGCTGTGGGTCCGTGGGGCGCAACGGATCCTCACCTGCGGCATCGACATCACGGACCCGAAGAAACCATTCGTCGCGGTGGATGCTATGCCAATCCGCGGACCGCTGAACTACGTGACCCACCTCAAGAAGTGGATCGGTTTCGGCAACGTGGCCTTTGGCATGGCACCTGGCTGCCCGGAGTATCCCCGGGGGTACCGCAACTACACCCCCGAAGGAGAGGTCAGGGGAGAGAACAAGTTCTTCGACGACGTATACACGGCCCATGCGGGGGAGTTCAGAGGCATCATAGCATACGACGTCACCGATCCGAGCAAGCCTGTCCTGCTGAGCAAATTCAGCACCGGCAAGACCGGCAACAACGGGCACGCGCACTTCTGGGACGGCGGGCGGTACATGTACTTGATGGGCTCATGGGACGAGTCGCTCCGACACGAGGGGGTCTCGTACAAGTACGGCTTTGGGCTCCAGATCGTTGACGTATGGGACCCGGCGAACATCAAAGACGTGGCGAAGTGGTGGGTCCCCGGCCAGCGGTGGGACGAGGAAGAGGAGTACAGGAAATTCCCGTTTGCGGGCCAGCAGCGTGCCTGGGCCGGCAATCACGGCGGCGCCGCCGTCCCGCGGCGTGTCGAGGACGGGGGAAAGTACGGCTATTGCGGCATGGGACACTTCGGGATGTACGTCCTGGATCTGACCGACATCAAGCACCCCAAGCCTGTCGGCCATGTGGCGCACCCGCTCGAGGACACCCAGTCCGCCATCCCCTACCACACCTGCTTCCCCGTCGAAACGGGGAAGGGATATCCGCGCTACTTGATTGGGGTCGTTGAAGAGAACAGCCCGGATAGTCGGAACAACTGGCACACGTCCTACATGATCGACATCCAGAACCCGCAGAAGCCGAAGATTGTCGGCTTGCTCCCGCGCCCGGTGGCACCCAAGGAAGCGCCGTGGCCCGACTTCGCCTGCAACCGCGGCCGCTTTGGCTTCCACAACAGCGGGACGTGGGCGCCGCCAGGCGACCCGAATCCCAATGTGACCCTCTTGACCGCGTTCAACGCCGGCCTGCGGTTCTATGACATTTCTGATCCGACCGACCCGAAGGACGTGGCGTACTTCGTGCCAGCGAAGACCGGAGACATCGAGAAGTGGTTTACGTGGCAACGCAATCCGGAGGTTTTCGCCTTCATCGAGTGGGATCGAAACCTGATCTGGGCGAGCGACAGCTCCAATCTCTATTGCCTGTCGACGCCGTTGCTCGGCAAGCCCGTGCTGGAGCCGCGGAAGGTCGAGAAGTGGGCGGTGCCTCACGTCAACGTGGGATGGGACGATCAGACGCCGACGAGCGTGTACTTCGGACGACCACTGAGCCGGATGCCCTAGCGAAGCTTCGCTTCGAACCGACGAGTAGGGCCCCGCGCTTCATTGTCGCGACAGCAGTGTGTGCCGAAAACCGCACGCGCACAGTTGAAGTGCCCGATCGGCGCTGGCGTTGTTGCATCCATGTCAACTTCCTTTTTTGGTCGGTCTATCGCCCGGGGAACGATCTTTACGTGGTCTATTAAGGAGGGATGGGAGACGGGCCTGCCCGACTCCCGCAACGTCCGGCTCTAGAATAGGTCGCTCGCCGTCAAGCTGAGCTTCTGGCTGTCGCGCTGAAAGGCGCGCGAGAGGGAGATTGTATTCAACCGGCAGCCGGCAGCGCTCTAAGAGAGGCTCTCCAGGTACCGCTCCGCGTCGATGGCCGCCATGCAGCCCGATCCGGCCGCCGTAATCGCCTGGCGGTAGACGTGGTCCTGGACGTCGCCGCACGCGAAGACGCCGGGGAGGCTGGTCCGGCTGCCCTGCCGGGTCACGAGATAGCCGTTGGCGTCCATCTCGAGCTGCCCGGCGAACAGCGTCGTGTTCGGCGTGTGGCCGATCGCCACGAAGACGCCGTCGACCTGAAGCTCCCGGGTCTCGCCGGTTTTCGTGTCCTCGAGCACGATGCCCGTGACCTCGCCCTTCCCCGTGTCCTTCACGTCGGCGACCACGCTGTTCCATGCGAACGAGATCTTGGCGTTGGCGAACGCCTTGTCCTGCATGATCTTCGACGCGCGGAGCGCGTCGCGCCGGTGCACGACGGTGACGTGCGAGGCGAACTTCGTCAGGAAGATCGCCTCTTCCAGCGCGGAGTCGCCGCCGCCGACCACGGCAATCGGCCGGTCGCGGAAGAAGTAGCCGTCGCAGGTCGCGCAGGTGGAAACACCGTGGCCCATGAGCGACCGCTCCGAGGGCAGGCCGAGGAGCCTGGCCGACGCGCCCGTCGCGATGATGAGCGCCTGACAGCGGAACGCCTGCTCGGTCGTGCGGACGGTGAACGGCCGCTGGCCCAGGTCGATCGCCGTGACGTTGCCTTGAATGGTCTCGGCGCCGAACCGCTCGGCCTGTGCCCGTATCTCGGTCATGAGCTCCGGCCCCATGACGCCGTCCCGGAAGCCCGGGAAGTTCTCCACCATGGTGGTGAGCATGAGCTGGCCGCCCGCCTCGAGGCCCTCGATGACGAGCGGTTGCAGGTTCGCGCGCGCGGTGTAGAGGGCGGCGGTCAGCCCCGCCGGCCCGGACCCGATGATGATGACGTTGCGGACTGTGTCGGTCATGACGCGAAGGATTCCCGTCCCGTGGCTAGACGTGCTTGTCGATCGCGCGCTGGACGGTCGCCTTGTCCACCAGGCCCACGATCTGCTCCACGATCTGGCCGCCCTTGAAGAGCAGCAGCGTCGGAATGCCGCGAATGCCGTAGTTGGTCGGCGTCGAGGGGTTCTCGTCCACGTTCAGCTTGCCGACGACGAGGCGACCGTCGTAGTCGGTGGCCAGGGCGTCGACCGTGGGCGCCATGCGGATGCACGGACCGCACCACTCCGCCCAGAAATCCACCAGCACCGGGGTCGGCGACTTGAGCACGGCCTGCTCGAAATCGGCGTCGCCGAACTTCTTCACTTTGTCGGATGCCATAGACTCACTCCGTTGAGAGTTACGCGCGCCGGGCCGCACGCCGGCTCCGGCCACGAACCGCCTGACTGTACACTTTGACATATTCCCGGGCCGAAACGTCCCAGGAATGGTTCTGCCGCATCCCCGTCTTCATCAGCGTGCGCCACGCCGCCGGCCTGGCGTACGCGGCGAGCGCGCGCTCCACCGCGACCATCAACGCCCGCGGCTCGTAGGCCTCGAACCGGAAGCCGGTGCCCCGGCCCGTCGCCGGATCGAACTCGGTCACGGTGTCCGCGAGGCCGCCCGTCGCGCGGACGATCGGCGCCGTGCCGTAGCGCAGGCTGTACATCTGGTTCAGCCCGCACGGCTCGAACCGTGACGGCATGAGGAACATGTCCGCGCCGGCCTCGACCAGGTGCGCCAGGCGCTCGTCGAAGCCGATCGTCACGCCGACGCGCTCGGGCCGGCGCGCGGCCAGCCGCGTCCACATCTCCTCGTAGCGCCACTCCCCCGTGCCCACGACGACGAAGCTCGCCTCGAGCCCCACCAGCTCCTCGGCGACGCGCGCGACGAGATCCAGCCCCTTCTGATCGGTCAGCCGCCCGACCATCCCGACGAGCGGGCGCGCCAGCGCGTCCGCACCCGCCGGCAGGCCGAAGGCCTCGAGCAGGGCCGCCTTGCAGGCGCGTTTCCCCTCGAGATCGCGCGCGCTGAAATGGGCGGGAATCAGCGGGTCGCGCGCCGGGTCCCACACGTCGTGGTCGATGCCGTTGAGGATGCCCACGAGGCGGTCGCGCCGCGCCGACAGCACGCCGTCGAACCCGAACCCGAGCTCCGGCGTCAGGATCTCCTCCGCGTAGCGCGGGCTGACGGTGGTGATCGCGTCGCTGAAGTTGATGCCCGCCTTCAGGAAGCTCATCTGCCCCCAGTACTCGACGCCGTCCAGCGTGAAGAGACCCCGATCGAGGCCGACGGCGACCAGCGTCTCGGGCGGAAAGAGCCCCTGGAACGCCAGGTTGTGGATCGTGAAGACCGTGGGCACGCCGGAGAGCGGCGCCAGCCAGTGGAGGTCGCGCGCCAGGTAGACCGGCGTCAGCCCGGTCTGCCATTCGTGCGCGTGCACCACCGACGGGCGGCCGTGCCGCGCCGCGAACCGCAGCGCGACCTGGCTGAGCAGCGCGAAGCGCATCGCGTTGTCGGGGTAGTCGGCCGAGCCGAGCCCGTAGAGGGCCTCGCGGTCGAACGACGGCGGGTGATCGACGAAGAGAACCCGCGCGCGCGGCGCGACGGCGGTCTCCAGCAGCTCGACCTCGTGCACGATGCCGCCGAGATCCAGCGTGAACCGATCGGCGGCGTGACCCCCGACGTCGATGCCGCGGTAGCGGGGCGTCACCAGGGTGACGTCGTGCCCGAGGCGCGCGATCGCCGGCACGAGCGCGCCCGTGACGTCGCCGAGCCCGCCCGTCTTCGAGTACGGCGCGGCCTCGGACGACACCATCAGCACCGACAGCGTCCGTCGGCGGGACGCGGAGCGGGCCGGAGGCGCGGCGGACGCCGCGCGAGGACGCCGGGGCGATCGGGGGGGCTGGCTCATCGTCAATCGGGGGTTCAGTCAGAGACCGGTCCTCGTGCCGCAACCCGCCATTTTACCATCCGGCCGGCCCGTCCTGCCCGCCGGGGGGTTCAGCGCGGCGTCCGCTCCAGCGCTTGCCCGAGTCGTGCCTCGCGCTGCGCCTCGGCCGGGCGGCCCAGGCGGTTGTACAGGTCGGCCAGCAGGTAGTGGCCGAGCGGCGCGATGTCGGGGCGCGGGTGCAGGGCGTTCCCCTTCTTGGCCAGCTCCACGGCCTCGTCGAGCTTGCGGTCGGACTCCAGATACAGCTTCGCCAGGTAGAGGTAGCCCTCGGCGAAGTCCGGGTTGGCGTCGATGGCGCTCCGGAAGGCCTCCTCCTGCCGGACGCGGTCGCCGACGCTCTCGTAGACCTTGCCCAGGTTGAACCACGCCTTGTAGCTGTCGGCGTGGAGGTCGATCTCCGCGCGGTACTCCTTGATGGCGGTCACGAGGTCGTGACGCTGCTCGGCGAGCAGCGCGAGATTGTAGTGCGCCAGCCGCACGTCGGGCTTCGCCGTCAGCGCGGCCTCGATCTCGCGCTGGCCGCGCGCGACGTCTCCCTGCCGGATGGCGACGATGCCGAGGGCGTTGCGGGCGGCGGCCATCTTGGGCTCGTGCTCGAGCGCGGAGCTGAGCAGCGTCGTGGCCTCGTCGAGGCGGCCGGCGTCGATGAGGATCTGCGCCGCCTCGTACTCGACGTGCGCGTTGTTCGGGTCGAGCTGCAGGTACCGGCGGTAGCCCGCCAGCGCCTCGTCGTCCCGCCCGAGGCCGCGATAGGCGTTCGCCATGTTGATCACGGCCAGGTCGTAGTCCGGCTTCAGGGCGAGGGCCTTCCGGTAGTACGCGATCGCCTGGCCGAAGTCCTGGCGGCGGTAGTACTCGTTGCCCAGCATGAACCAGGCGTCGATCACCTCGGGGTCGGTCTTGACGACCTCGAGCAGCGCTTTCAGGCCCTCGTCCGGGTCTCCCTCCCCTTTCGAGCTGTCTCGGGCGCTGTTCATCAGGTTGAACACGCCGATCTTGTCCTTCGGGTCGGCCAGCCCGGACCGATCGTGCACCGCCAGGGGCACGAAGCTGCCGATGTAGCCGAGCGCGGCCAGCCGCTCGCGCGCGTCAGGGTCCACCTCGGGAGTGGGCCGCGCGTCGGCCGCGTCGGCGGGCATGTGGCGCTCGAGGGCGGCGAGACCGGCGGCCATGCGCTCGCCGAGCTCCCGGCGGTCCTGGTAGATGTTGTGCTGCTCGTTCGGGTCCTGGTCGAGATCGTAGAGCTCCGGCCGTGGGGCCTCGACGTACTTGTAGCGGCCGACGTGCAGCGCGCGCAGGTCGCTCCAGCCGAAGTGGTAGCGCGGGTAGACCGCCTCGGAGTAGGCCTCGAGTCCCAGGTCGCGCGTCGCGCCGGTCATGAGCGGCACGAGGCTCCGCCCTTCGACCTTGCCGTGGAGCGGGAGGCCGAGCAGATCGAGGATGGTGGGCATCACGTCCACGCTGCGGACCACGTCGGCGACGCGCCGCCCGTGGGTCAGTGCGAACGGTGCGCGGATCACGAAGGGCACGCGGATCGTGCTCTGATAGATGAAGAAGCCGTGCGCCCCCCGGCCTGTACGTGGTGACCGCGGAGTTGCAGGGCTTCAACACCTTGAAGCGCGAGGGCGTGCGGCTGCCCGTGGGGCAGACGGTCACCATCGACCTCCCGATGTCGGTGGCGAGCCTCGCCGAGACGGTGACGGTCACGGGCGAGTCGCCGGTCGTCGACGTCAAGAGCTCGGCGTCGCCGACGAACATGGACGACAAGCAGCTGCAGAACCTCCCGACGGCCCGGTTCCAGCCGGACATCATCAACCTGGCGCCGGGCGTCTCGAACAACGTGGCCTTCGGCGGCACGGCCGACTCGAACGCGCTGCTGATGGACGGCGTGGACGTGAGCGACCCGGAGGGCGGGTCCCCCTGGTCGTTCTTCAACTACAACTGGATCTCGGAGGTGCAGGTGGTCTCGCTCGGCGCCAACGCGGAGTACGGCGAGTTCACTGGCGTGGCGGCCAACAGCATCATCCGTTCGGGCACGAACAGGTTCTCGGGCCTTGGCGAGTACTGGACGACGCGGCCCAACTGGGTCGGGTCGAATACCGGATCGCTGTCGGCGGATCTGCAGGACAAGTTCAAGCCGCGTCAGATCGTCACCAACTGGGACAGCACGGCGCAGGTGGGCGGGCCGATCCTGCGCGACAAGCTCTGGTTCTTCACGGGTTTCCAGTACTACAAGCGGGTGGACAAGCCGGCGGGCTTCGTCGGGGGCGTCACCTCGGAGCGCGACCCGCGGTTCCTCACGAAGCTCAACTGGGCGCCTTCCTCGAGCACCCGCCTGGAAGGGTTCTTCGAAAAGGACAAGTACGACGTCAAGGGCCGCGGCGCGAGCGCTACTCGACCGTTTGTCACGACGACCATCGAGCCCTCGCCCGAGGTCAACTGGAACGTCCGGGTCAACTGGACGATCAACCCCAGCACGCTGCTCGAGATCAAGAACGGCGGCTACTGGGGCTACTACCCCGTCGAGCCGACGCCACCCGCCTCGCGCTCGGGGCCGCCCGGCCACTACGACGGCCTGACCGGGATGTACTCGGTGGACACCACCTACTACGGCAAGTTCACGCGCGAGCCGAATGTGACCTCGGTCACCCTCACGAAGTACGTCGACCAGTTCGCGGGCAAGAACCACGAGTTCAAGTTCGGGTTCGAGTTCGAGCGAGCGAAGACCATCAACGAGTGGGGCTATCCGGGCAACTTGTGGTACTACGACTACGGCGGCGAGCCCTACCTGGCGTACCTGTGGGAGGGCTACGTCACCACCGCGACCACCAAGCGGGCGTCGCTGTACGCGCAGGACAGCTGGAGCGTGAACGACCACCTCACGATCAACCCGGGCGTCCGGTTCAACGTCAACCGGGGATCGGTGCCGGTCAAGGGGACGGTGTTCAAGACCAACCCGATCTCGCCGCGCATCGGGTTCGCGTGGGACGTCGCGGCCAACCACAAGACGGTCGTCCGTGGCCACTACGGCCGCTACCACGACGCCGTGCTGGCGGGCAACTTCGAGTTCATGGACCTCAGCCAGCAGCATCCGTACTCGCTGGTCGAGGTGCTCGCCCCGGGGGTGTTCTCCGACCCGCTCTTCACGATCGACTACACCGCCAACGTCTACGGCATCGCCTCGAACATCAAACAATCGTACGTCGATCAGTACTTGATAGGCGTCGAGCGCGAGCTGTTCCCAGACTTCGCGATGACGGCCCAGTACATCAAACGCAACTTCCGCGACTTCCTGGGCTTCATCGACACGGGCTCGGTCTACCAACCGGTACAGAAGCAGGACCCCGGGCCTGACGGTGTGCTGGGCACGGCCGACGACGGGGCGATGCTGACGGTGTACGACCGCACCAACGCGGGCAACGAGTTCTACCAGCTGACCAACCCGCCGGGCGCGTACCGCAACTACAAGGCGTTTCAGATCATCGGGACGAAACGGTACTCGCACAACTGGCAGATGCGCGCGTCCTACACCCGGTCGAAGACCGACGGGAACGTGAACAACACCTTCGGCAACAACGCCGCGGGCGGCGACCTCGGGAAGAGCGGGGTGTTCGCCAACCCGAATGCCGCCATCAACGCCGACGGGCCGGTCGCCTTCGACTACACCAACGAGTTCAAGGTGGACGGCACCTACCACGTGCCGGTCTGGGGCGGCTTCAACGTCAGCCTGGTCTACCAGTACCGGACCGGCCTCGCCTGGGGACGCCGCGCGAGAGTCCGGGGCCTCACACAGGGCACCGAGACGATCCGGATCGAGCCGCGCGGCACGCAGAGGCTCCCGGCCTTGAAGAGCCTCGACTTCCGGCTCGAGAAGACCTGGCCGATCAGCGGCGCGCGTCGAACCCTCGGGTTCTTCCTGGACGCCTTCAACCTGACGAACCAGGGCACCTTCAACTCCGACAGCGCGTCCGCCGTGATCGACACGTCGGGGAGCACCTTCGGACAACCTAACCGCTGGCTCAATCCGCGCACGGCGCGCGCCGGCATCCGCTTCTCGTTCTAGCACGTCGGGGAGAGGGGGGCCGCCCCTCTCTCCCCTCTTCCGCCGCCTCATGACCGCGATCGCCTTCCTCCTCGCGCTCGCGCTCGCCGCGCCCACCGGGGGCTTCTCCAGCAAGCTCACCCCCGACGACAAGGTGTGGCTCGCGAGCGTCGAAGCCTTCATCACGAAGGCCGAGCGCAAGCAGTACGAGCGGCTCGACCAGGCGGGACGCGAGGCGTTCCGCGTGCAGTTCTGGGCCCGCCGCGACCCCGACCCCTCGACGCCCGAGAACGAGGCGCTCGAGGAGTACACCGCCCGCCGCCGCTTCGTCGACCGGTACTTCCAGGAGGACGAGACCCCCGGCGTGATGACCGAGCGCGGCCGCCTTTACATGAAGTACGGCGCGCCCGCCATCCGCAAGCTCGGCGAGCAGACCGTGCCGGCCGGCGGCAGCATGTCCGGCTCGCGCCTGCGGAGCGGGCCCGTGCCGATGGAGATCTGGATCTACGACCACCCGCCTGCCGCCTCGCGCGGCAGCTACCGCGTCATCATCTTCGTCGACGAGAACCGGACGAACCGCTTCGGCCTGCTGAGCGACGAGCAGCGGCCGAAGCATGGGGGACGCTGACAAGGTGCACCAGGTGCACAGGGTGCACCTCGTGCACCCTGTAGCGCCCCGCCACATTGACGCCGCCGCCCGGCGCAGGTCACGATGGAACGACCATGCGCGAACGAACTTCGCCTTCGACCCCGCGGCCGCCGCGGCGCACGCGGCGATACGCGCTGCTGGCCGTGGCCGTCGTCCTGGCCGTGGCGGCGGGCACGGCGGCCTGGCTGTGGTACCCGCGCGCGTACCGCGGCACGGAAGGCGTGGCGCTCGGCGAACTGCCGCGCGGCGTGAACCGGCAGGCCCTCAACCTGGTGGTGGTCACGCTCGACACCACCCGCGCGGACCGGATCGGGGCCTACGGCGCGAAGGACGTCGAGACGCCGACCTTCGACCACCTGGCCGACGAGGGCGTGCTGTTCGAGCAGGCCGAGTCGGTCGCGCCGCTCACGCTGCCCGCGCACTCGAGCCTCTTCACGGGCAAGTTCCCGCCCGAGCACGGCGTCCGCGACAACGGCGGCTTCTTCCTGGGCCCCGAGCAGCTGACGCTCGCCGAGGTCCTGAAGGCCCGCGGCTACCGCACCGGCGGGTTCGTCGGCGCCTACGTGCTGGACTCGAAGTGGGGGATCAGCCAGGGCTTCGACACCTACTTCGACGACTTCGATCTGAGCGGGAAGGGCAACGTGTCGCTCGGGGCCATTCAACGGCCCGGCAACGAGGTCGTGGACAAGGCCCTGCCCTGGATCGACGGCGCGAAGGGCGCGCCCTTCTTTGCCTGGATCCACCTCTACGACGCGCACACGCCCTACGACCCGCCCGAGCCCTTCGCGACGCGCTACAAGGGGCACCCCTACAACGGCGAGATCGCGTTTGCCGACAGCCAGGTCGGCCGCGTCGTCTCGGAGCTCCGCAAACTCGGGCTCTACGAGCGCACGGTGATCGTCGTCATGGGGGACCACGGCGAGAGCCTCGGCGACCACGGCGAGGGCACGCACGGCTTCTTCATCTACGACAGCACCACCCACGTGCCGTTCGTGATCCGGGCGCCGTTCGCGCTGACCGGCCACCGGCGGGTCGCCGACCCGGTGCGGACGGTGGACGTCATGCCGACCGTGCTCGATCTGCTCGGCGTGCCGGAGCCGAAGGGCATGTCCGGCGTCAGCCTCGTCCCGCTCATGACGGGCGCCCGACCGGAGCTTGGGCTCGACGCGTACTCCGAGGCCATGTACCCCCTGCACCACTACGGGTGGAGCGACCTGCGGTCGCTCCGCTCGGGCCGCTACAAGGTGATCGATGCGCCCCGGCCGGAGCTGTACGACGTGGACCGGGACCCGCAGGAGGTGACGAACCTGTTCGCCGAGCGGCGGGATCTGGGTACCCGGATGATCGGGCAGCTGCGGGCGATGGAGGCCGGATTCAACCAGACGACCGCGTCGCTGCCCGAGGAAGACGTGGACCCCGAGGCGCGCGCGCGCCTCGCGGCCCTGGGCTACGTGGGCTCGTTCGTCGCGACCGAGGCGGACCCCCGAACGGACCGCCCCGATCCCAAGGACAAGATCGGGGTGTTCAACAAGCTCGGCACCGCCATGGACCTGGCGAAGGAGCGTGACGAGCACGGGCACGATCAGTTCGACAAGGTCATCGCCGTGTTGAACGACGTCGTCGGTGAGGACCCCGAGGTCATCGACGCGTGGTTCATGATGGGCACGCAGTATCTGCGGCACGGCGAGCCGGCCAGGGCCGTCGAGTACTACAAGAGGACGCTGGCCCTGAAGCCCGACTACGACATCGCGGTGATCAACATGGCCGAGGCCTACCGCGCCCTGGGCGACGACGACGCGGCCCTGGCCGGGTTCGAGCACTACCTGACGCTGGATCCCAACGACCCGTACGTGCGGTACCAGATGGGCGAGATCTGGCTGGATCGGGGCGACCTCGCCAAGGCCGAGGCGCTGTTCCGCCGGGCGCTCGAGATCGACCCTAAGGTGGCCGCCGCCACGAACGCCCTCGGCGTGATCGCGCTGGACCGGGGCGATCCCGTGACGGCCGGGCGCCTCATCCGCGAGGCGATCGCGGCCAAGCCCGACGTGCGACTCGCCCACTTCAACCTCGCGCTCCTGGCCGAACGACGCGGCGATCTGCCGGGCGCCGAGCGCGAGTACGTCGAGGAGCTGAAGCTCCACCACGACGCCTACAAGGCGGCCTTCAACCTCTCACGGCTGTACGAGCAGGTCGGGGACCGCGAGGGTCAGATCGGCGCGCTGAAGCAGTCGATCGTGAGCAACCCGCGCTTCGCCGAGGGCCACATCTTCCTGGCGAAGGCCTATCTGGACGCCGGCACCAACTTCGACGAGGCGATCGACCTGGCGCGCAAGGGCCTCGAGCTGGCGCCGAAGTCCGAGTACGCGCCGCTCGCCCACTACGTGCTGGCCGACATCTTCAACCGCCAGGGACGCGCGCAGGAGGCGGCCCGGGAGGTCGCGCTGGGGCGCGCCCTCGAGGCGCAACTCTCGAAGAAGCGCTCCTAGCCCGCTGTACAGCAGTCAGGGATCAGTGGTCAGTAGTCAGGAAGAGCACCCTGCGACGCTGCCACGGCGTGACAGTGTCACAGTGTGACAGGGGATCTACCTGACCCCTGACTGCTGCCCCCTGACTGCTGCCCTCTGACCCCTGACCCCCCAAAGGACTGGAGCTCGCCGCGCGCATGCGCGGCGAGCTCCACCCATCCTAGAACGACCAGCGTCCGCCGAACGTGGCCTGGCGCGAGCCCTGCACGCCCGTCGGCGCCTGGTAGAGCACGCGGTTCCCGCTGATGGTCGTGTACGGGTAGCGCGTGTTGACCGAGGTGATGGACGCCGTGTTGAACAGGTTGTTGATGTCCACGTAGACGCCGAGCCGGTGGCCGCTGACCTGGAAGTACTTCTCGGCCCGCAGGTCGACCTCGTGGTAGAACGCGTTCGTCTCGGAGCCTCGCGGCGCGAGGCTGATCGAGCGCTGGCTCGAGAAGGGCAAGTTCAGCTGTCTCGAGCTGTAGGGGTAGTACGGCGCGTACGGCCGGCCGCTGGTGCCGGTGTACTGTGGGCTCACCATGACGTCGATCTTCGGGATCAGGTACGTCACGTAGAACTTGAACTCGTGCCGGCGCGAGTTCGTGAGCTCGCCGAAGCTGTTGATGAGCGCCGTGTTCGGCGTCGTCCAGGGCGTCCCGCTCAGGTAGGCGCTCCACCCGGAGTTGTCCACGGTGCCATCCGATTTGGAGAGCACGTACGACAACTGGAAGCCCAGCCGTTGTTTCAGCGAGCGGTTGAGCACCAGCATCAGGGCCTTGTAGGTGCGTTTGGGATCCGCCGTGCCGATGACGTTGCCGTTCGTGTCCACGTACTGGTAGCCCTTCGTGTTGCGAATGAAGTAGCTGGTGTTCGATTCGTCACGATTGGCCCAGTAGTAGCCGGTGAAATCGGATCCGGTGAACGCGTTGCTCAACGTCACCGGTTCCCAAACGGCGTCCCTGAGGACGCTGTTGACGAAGTTGCCGCCCGTGCGGTAGACGCCCGTCGCCGTGAAGCGCATGTCACGGTTGAGCTGCGTCTCCCAGGCGACGTTGAACTCGTCGGTCCGCGGGTGCTGGATGTCCGTGCTGATGCCGTAGACGACCGCCGGGTCGATGTACGGATCCCCCAGACTGCCGTCCGGGTTGATCGGCCACTGGACCCAGTCCGAGATGCCCGGCGTCGCCTGGCTGTAGAACCCGCTCGCCGCACCCTCGTAGTAACGGCCCCAGAAGGCCTTGACGACCGTCGAGCCGGTGCCGGTCACGTCGTACGCGGCGCCGATCCGGGGTCCCCACGCGTTCTTCGGCGTGTAGACGTCTTTCTTGAGGACCGGGCTGTACCCGCGAATGTGGTCCATCCGGACGCCGATGTTCAGCGTCAGGTTGCCGGCGCTCCACTGATCCTGCGCGTACACCGACACGCGGTGGTTGTCGCCCTGGACGTCGTAGCTGTAGCTCGTCTTGTAGTACGGCACGCCGCCGTAGCTGTAGATGTAATAGCCCTGCGGCCCGTACGGCTGATACTGCGACCGCACGTGGCTCCGCTCGATCTCGGCGCCGAACTTCAACGAGTGCCGGCCGTACTTCTCGGCGTACTTCGAGAGCGACACCTGGATCTGGTTGCGGCCGCGATCCGCGTAGTACAGGCCGCCGCCGCCGCCGCCGTACTGGCCCGTCTCGCCGTCATAGGTCGGCGGGCGCGGGTCGACCGGATCGAGGTAGTAGTAGCCGGTGTACCCCGTCATCTTCGCCTCGAGCAGCATGCTCGTGCCGATGACTCGGCGGTACTGCATGTTCCACACCCACTCCGGCGCGTCCTCGGTCACCGTGGCGCTGTCGGTCGCCTGCGCGGTCGACCACCAGCCCACGCGCCCCGTCACGTTGTAGCTGTCGTACTGCATGCCGAGGATGAGGGTGTCGGCCGGCGTCGGCTGCAACGTGAACTTCACGTTGAAGCGCGGGCTGACGTCGGTGTTCGTCGTGCGCGGGCCGCTCGGATCGTAGTCGGCCGAGTAGCGCTGGACGCTGCCGAAGAAGAACGCCTTGTTCTGCTTGATCGGCCCGCCCAGCTGCACCGTGTAGTCCACGAGCTTGTTCGTGATGTCGGCGGCGCCGAGGCTCGGGTTCTGCTCCAGGATCTTTTCGCTCACGTTCTTGGACGCGAACGACCCCTTCGTGTAGCGCATCGAGAAGAGGCCCGAGAAGATGTTGCTCCCGGACTTGGTGATCGTGTTGACGATCCCGCCCGTGAAGCCGCCGTACTCAGCCGGCGCGCCGAGGCCGCCGATCTGGATGTCTTCGATCAGGTTCTGGTTGAAGAACGTCCAGGCCGAGCCGCCCTCCGGGTCGCGCGTGTCCACGCCGTCGAGCAGCAGCGCGTTGCCGTAGCTGCTCTGTCCGCCGTAGGCCGAGCTGCTGTTGATGCCAGGGGCGGCGTTCAGCAGGCCGGTCGACGTGGACGAGTAGATGGGCATCGCCGCCAGCAGGGCGGAGCTCACGGACGTCTCGGTGGCGGAGCTCTTCACGTCCACCGTCGAGGCCGTCCCCACCACCTCGATGCTCTCGGTGACGCCGCCAACCCTCAGCGTGAAGTCGCTCGACACGGTCTTGCCCATGCCGACGATCACGTCGGTCCGTTCCTGGGCCAGGAAGCCCGACAGCTCCACCTTGAGCACATAGACCGCCGGCTGCACGCCGACGAAGAGGTACACGCCCTGACCGTCGGTCACCGCGACCTGCGAGCCGCGCGGCCCGGTCAGCGTCACGGTGACGCCCGGCAGGACGCCGCCCTGCTGGTCCAGCACCTTGCCCTGGACCGTGCCGGTCTGGGACTGGGCGTACACGGGCGACACGAGCAGCCCGCACGCAAGCAGGAAAACGAAGAGCACATGCGCTATACGTCTCATGTTCGTCGTCCTCCTACTTCTTTCCTGCCGAGTGGACGCGATCGTGCTGCGTCGAGTAGAGCGCGTAGCCTACCCCGACGCCCAGCACGGCCATCACAGCGATCCCCGCCGGCGTCTTGAAGAACGCCGCGGAACGGGTGCCGGGCGTGCCCTCCTGCTCGGCGCGGCCGGCCACGGCCGGCGCAACGCCCGCCCGGCCGTTGAAAAACGCGGCGGCTCGCAACTCGGGGGCGCCACTGCGGGCGGCCACCGCCTCGTCGTCCACCGACTTCAACACCTCACGTGCCACGACCTTGGCTGCCGACGCGGTCAAGGTCTGCTTGGCGGGCGTGGGCTGGGTGCCTTCCCCCGCAAAGACCGGCAGGGGAACGAGGGAGGCGATCACGGCTAGCGCGAGGACCTGCTTCGGGCGCCATCGCCAATAAGACGTCTCTTTCACTGATCCTCTCCTCCTTGGATGACGTTTGAATGAAAACCCGCAGGCAAAGGGACACGACCCGTGTGCATTCTGGGCCAGTTCGCGGCAAAGTTCAAGCCAGCCACACCGCGCCGGGTTTCCGACAGAATCCAACGACTTGGACCCGAACCAAGCCATTGGACGGACGGCCCGTACGAGTGCGGAGAGCGATCGCGGAACTGTGGCGCAGAACGGCCCAAACTCAGTCGGCCCCTTCCTTCGACGGCATGCGGGCATCGTCAAAATGTGCAATACTCCAGCCATCCGGCCGCTTGGATCCCGGCGAGAATCCCAACACCGGTCGTTGCGCCCCTGGACCCCGCTCGGGCACAATGAGCACCCGTGACCCGCCACCCGCACCATCCACCGCCCCGCACCGAGCGGCCGGCGCCGCCCGAGATTGCCGAGCTGACCCGCCTGCGCGCCGAGCAGCCCGATCTCGCCTCGGCCATCGACCTGCAGATCGAGCTGCTCAAGCTCGAGCGTCGCATCCGCACCCGCCTGCCGCTGCCCTTGTCGTCGCTCGACGTCGGCGCGCTCGCCGCGCGGCTGAGGACCGGCCGCCCGATCCTCCGCTTCGAGGACCTGACGCTCAACTGGAGCGATTTCCGGTTCGTGTTCCGCAGCGTCGCCGAGCTGATGCGCCGGTTCGAGGCGCTGGACGAGGCGGATTACCGGCGCACCGAGACGCTGAGCCGCGAGGCCGACCGGCTGGAGCCGATGGTGACCCAGTGGTTCGCGACGGCCGCGGATCCGGCGACCGCCGAGCCGCCGCCCGACCTCGCCGGCCTCGAGGCCGTCGTCCAGCTCGCGATGCGGCCGTTCCTGGCGCGCTCGGCCGAGGCGTTCGCCGTCGTGGACTGCAGCGCGTGGACGCGCGGCTGCTGCCCGGTGTGCGGCGGCGAGCCCGAATTCGCGACGATCACGCCGGCCGCCGACCGCCTGCTCATCTGTTCCCGCTGCACGACCCGCTGGCGGTTCGACCCGCTGGCCTGCCCGTTCTGCGGGAACGCCGCGCGCGACCGGGTGACGTCGTTCGCCACGCGCGACGGCCGCTACCGCATCTACGCGTGCGACGACTGCCGGCGCTACCTGAAGGTGTACGACGCCCGCCACGCGGCGCGGCCGGTCCTGCTCGCCGTCGACACGGTCGCCACCCTGCCCCTCGACGCCGCCGCCATGCAGCGCGGCTACCAGGCGTAGCGACGATCACCACGAAAGCACGAAGGAAGGGCCCGGCAGGAAGGCACGAAGGGCTGTCACGCCACACAAGAGCCTTCGTGCGAGGGCGGCCTGCGCGGTCTGGCCGCGACGCGGATGACGGCCAGACCGCTGGGCGATGCCATGGCGTACGAGGGAGAACAGGCACACCTCAACGAGCACGCCCTGCTCTCCCGCGTACGCCATGGCACCGCCCCCGGCCAACGGCGCAGGCCGCCCGCCGTTCTTCGTGGCATCGTGGTCCCGTACGTGGCGTACGGTCGCAGCGTGACGGAGCGTGCCGGGCGGCGCGCTAGTGGATGGAGCCCGAGCCCGCGGGCGACTCGCCGAGGAGGCTCTCGCGCTCCTTCAGCCAGTTGAAGAGATGCCGCGTCTCCCAGAAGCGCCCGAGGTTCGAGTAGGCGCCCAGGACGACGACGGCCACGTCGGGACCTTCCGGGAGCTTGAGGAGCGTCGCCAGGCAGTAGCCCGCCCTGCGGATGAAGCCGGTCTTGCCGCTCACGACGTCGATCTGGCCGACGAGCTTGTTGGTGTTGTGCACGCGGACCAGCCGCCGGCGGCTCGTGCCGAACGCGTATTCCGGCTGCTGCATGATCGTCGCGATCCGCGCGTCGTGTCCCGCGAAGGCGATCAGCCGGGAGAGATCGTAGGCCGACGAGACGTCCTCGTCATCGAGCCCCGACGGGTCGGTGAAATGCGTGTCCTGGAGTCCGAGCTCGACGGCCTTCTCGTTCATCCGCTCCACGAAGGCCTCGGTCCCGCCGTGCGAGCAGCGCGCCAGCACCCGCGCGCCCACGTTGTCCGACGCCACGAGCGTGACGTTCAACACGTCGCGCAGGCTCAGCCGCTCGTTCGTCCGCAGGTAGGTCGTCGACGCGCGGCGCGTGTCGGCGCGCGTGACGGTCACGGTCTGGGTCAGGTCCGGATCGTCCTCGAGGAAGACGAGCGCGGTCATCACCTTCGTGATGCTCGCGATCGAGCGCTGGTCGTGCGCGTTCTCCGCCCACAGCACGCGCCCGGTCTCGGGGTCGAAGATGATCGCCGCCTCGGCGCGGACGTCCGGCACCAGGTCGCCGCTCGCGTCGCGCTTGTAGCGCGGCGTCATCGCCTCGCGCAGGGCGCGCGAGACGCGCGGCGCGCGGCGCGGCGCGGTTCGCTTCGGCGCGGACTTGACGGAGGTGGACTGCGGGCCCTCGGCGCGCGCGACGGCGCCGGGCGCCAGCAGAAACAGCCCCGCCAGCGCCAGCACGGAGAGACGCCTGGTGAGTTGAGCCGATCGCACTAATTCTCCCCCCCGACTGTGGTGCGGGCGTGCCCCTCCATGTCAGCCCGACCCGCGGAGTGTAGCAATAACCATCTGCGAGCGCAAGAGTTATGGTGAACCCAAGCTTCTGGATCGGCCGGCGAACGCCCCCGTGGCGCTTTGGATCTGCGCCCGGAAGGCTCAGGTACGCGCGCCGCCCTCCCCTTGCATTTCGGCCGGAGGCACGTCAGGCTTGAGCCCGACCGGCGCGGGCGCGCCACCGAGCTCACATGGACGACCTCGCACAAGCCGAGTACGCCGCGCTCCGGGCCACGATCCGGCAGCGCGGCACCGCGCGCGTCGCCATCGCCTGGGCCACGCTCGTCGTCTGGGCCGGTCTCGCCGGCCTGCTCGTGGCCTGGGCTGTCTGGCCTGCCGCGTATGTGTTTCCGTTGATCGTCCTGGCCGCCGGCTTCGAGGCGGTGCTCGCGCTGCACGTCGGCGTCGAGCGCATCGGCCGCTACCTGCAGGTCTTCTACGAGCGGCCCGGCGCGCCCGCGGCGGGTCGGCCCGCGTGGGAAGCGACCATCATGGCCTACGGTGAGCGGCACCCGGGCGGCGGATCCGATCCGCTCTTCACGCCGCTCTTCGCCGTGGCCACGGCCGCCAACCTCTTTCCGGTGGCGGTGACCGGAGGGCGCCCCGAGCTGATCCTCCTCACGCTGGCCCACGCCGCCGCGCTGCTGCGCTTCTTCACCGCCCGCCGGCGAGCCGCCGAGGTACGGGCCGCCGACCTGCCGCGCTTTCGCGCCTTGAAGGACGGATCGCCTCCCCCGGGCGACGCCTGACCTCGCGTCCCGACGCTAACGCTGCGCGAGGGCAATCGCGAGCAGCAGCGCGCGCTGGGTGCCTTTCCACGAATCCGTCGAATCGAACGACTCGGCGAGCGAGTGCGCGCCCGCGCCGCGCCCGCCCCCACCGATCGTCACGGCCGGAATGCCCAGGCTCATGGCGAGGTTCGAATCGGTCGATCCCTCCCCCAGGCGCTCCGGCAGCGCGAGCGCGGCCGTGACCGATCGGGCCGCCTGCACGATGGGCGCGCCCTCCGGCGTGCGCCCGGCGGGTCGATCGCCGACGAGCGTTCGCTCCACCTCGAGCCGGCCGTCGGTCCACCGCGCGTTCTCGGCGGCCAGCGCGCGGTCGATGGCCTGCTGGAAGCTCGCGTCGAGGGACGCGAGCGCGGCGGCGTCGGCCGATCGCATGTCCATCTCCATCCACGCCTCGAAGGGAATCGAGTTGACCGACGTCCCGCCGCCGATGCGCCCCACGTTGAACGTGGTCTTGGGCACCTCGGGGACCTGGAAGTCCGCGATCAGCGCGATCGCGCGGCCGAGCGCGTGGATCGGGTTGACCAGGCCGAAGGCGCCGAAGCTGTGTCCGCCCGGCCCTTTGAACGTCACGCGGTAGCGGTGGCTGCCGACGCCCACGTTGGTGACGCCGAATCCGGTGCCGTCCACCGAGACGAAGCGATCGATCTGTCCCTTCAGCACCACGTTGAACAGGTTCTTCATGCCGCGCAGATCGCCGAGGCCCTCCTCGCCGACGTCGGCGACGAACGTGATGGTGCCCGGCGTCTCGACGCCGGACTCCTTCAGCGCGCGGATCACGCCGAGCATCACCACGAGGCCCCGGCAGTCGTCGCCGATGCCGGGACCGCGGAGCAACGCGCCCTCGCGCGTGACCCGCACGTCGGTCCCCTCGGGAAACACGGTGTCCAGATGCGCGGCGAACACGAGCCGCGGCCGCTCCGCCGCGCCTGGCCGGTCGCCGATCACGTTCCCCACCTCGTCCATGCGCACGTGCTGGAGGCCCAGCGCCTCGAACGCCTGGCGCACCGCCTCGCCGCGCGTCGTCTCCTTGAAGGGCGGAGCGGGAATCTCGCACAAGCGAATCTGCTCTTCGATCATCTGCGGCTCGTTCCGCCTCGCCGCCTCGAGCGCCGCCTGCACGGCCGGCTGCTTCAGCAAGGTCGCGCCCAGATCCGCCGCGCGCTCCTGGGCCGCCGCCGCCGAGGCGACGAGCAGCCCGCCGAGCAGGCCGATGATGAAACGCATGGAAGAACCTCCTCACGAGGCACTCGTCGCGACGTCACGGTGACCGGCGCGTCGTCCTCGTGCGCGGCCGCTATCGGCCAAGGGCGCTTTCGACGACCGGGTCGAACAGGAACTTGAACGTGCCGTGCGGCTGGCCGCGGAACTCGGGGCCGAACCCCACGAGGACAACGCGGCCGTGGCCGAGCGCGACCTCGAGCGCCGCCGCGTAGCCCTCCACGTGCCGCGGCCCGTTGATCCATCCCGACATCAGCACGTCGCTCGAGGCGTAGCGCGCGAGCACCCGCACGCGCGCCGCGCCGCCCGGGTCCACCGCGAACGCGCGCCCGTGGACGAAGAAGGCCGCCTGCTCGGCGGGCAGCCCCGCCGTCAGCGCGTCCTTCTGATCGATGGCCAGCCGCAGCAGCGACCCCGGGCAGTAGAACTCGGTCGCCGGCAGGCCGTCGAGCACGTTGCGCACCGGCAGCCCGAAGTCGGTGACGGCCAGCTCGGTGGCGCCGCCGAGCGCGACGAGCGTGCCCCCGGCTTCGACGAAGCGCTCGAGCGCCGCGACGCCGCGCGTTCCCAGCCCGCCCACGAAGTCGGGCGGCATCGAGCCGGGCGCGTGCCCGTCACGGACCGCCTTTGCGTCCTCGTCGGGCAGGACGATCGCGTCCAGGCGATCCTCGAGGCCGCTGGCCTGGATGTCGGCGTTCGTCAGCCGCACGTACGGAATCTCGAAGCGATCGAACACGAAGCGCACCCAGCCTTCGTCCGTCGCGGCGACGTAGGACCGGTAGACGCCGACGCGCGGCAGGCGCAGCGGTCGGGCCTCGCCCGGCGAAGGCATCACGTCGGGGAGCGCGGCGAACACGCCCAGATCCGCGGAGGCGCGGGCCGCCGCCGCCGCGCCGGGCCCGTCGATCACGAACGCGTCGCGCGTCGCCGACACATGCGCGCCCTGCCTCAGCGCCCGCATCGCCGCGGTCACCGCGTCGTTCAGCCGCCGGTCGATCGTGAAGGGTCCCGGACCGCCGGGCGGATCGTGCCGCACGAGCGCCGCGAAGTCGGTCACCCGCTCGAGCCGCGCCTCGAAGGGCCGGGCGACGGCGTCCGCGCGGACCCCCATCTGATAGGACAGCGTCCAGCCCGCCATGTCGTACGGCGGCTTCGGCGGCCCGTCCGCTCCCTGCCGCCGGTCGGGATGGTGCTGCGCCTCCAGCAGGTCCTTGGCGAAGCCGCGGTTGGGCTGCGCCATCAGGACGACGAGCGAGCCCGCCGGGTACGTCCGGCCGCCGGCCTCGAACGCCGCCGACGCGCGGTGCACCTCGACGGCGCCCAGGTCGAGCGTGCGCGCCAGTTTCACCGCCGTCGGCCAGTCGTGCTGCTCGGGCGGAATCACGAACGCGTACGGGTCGCCCTTCGCGCCGGCGGCGATCTGATCGCGCGCCATCTGGTACCGGTTGTAGAGCCAATCCTCGCGGTACTCGGTCCCCAGCCGCAGCACCGCCATCGTAGCGGTGACGATGTAGTCCATCTGGTCGCGCAGGGTCCACCGGCCGCCCGGCCACGGGCTCGGGTTCCAGGTGGACGGCTCGATGGCGCTTTCCCCGCTGCGCAGCACCTTTGGCAGCCGCGCCGGGTCGACGTCCACCGGCGTCGCGAAGCGCCCGCTGGCCGTCTCGGTGAGGATCCCGATCACATTGTGGAAGCACGGTGTGGAGCGCATGCCGCCGTCCCACCAGTTCGAGTAGGTCGAGTAGCCCTGGGCGCCCCGCTTCCCCTCCTGCTCGAGCCGCTCCATGATGCCGACCCCGAGCAGGGAGATGCCGCGCTGGACGAGCGCGTGCATGTTCGGATTCACCGGGTCGTCCATCGGCGGCGCCCAGATGCGGGGCGAGGTCAGCCCGGACTGATGGTGGTTGTAGAGGATTTGCGGGAACCACTCCTGGTAGAGCTGACGCGTGATCACGCGCGTCTCGGCGAGATTCTGCATATACCAGTCGCGGTTGTTGTCATGGCCGCCGTACTTCTGGTAGAGCACCGGCAGCGGGCTCGTCTCGAAGGGCGTGCCGAGATTCGCGCGGTACCAGGACGCGACCAGGTCGAGGCCGTCCGGGTTAATCACGGGCACGAGCACCACGATCACGTTGTCGCGGATGCGGCGCATCTCCTCGCTCTCGTCACCCGCCAGCGCCCGCGCCACCTCGACGCTCGCCTGGGCCGGCGCCACCTCGGTGGCGTGCAGTCCCATGTCCACCCAGACGATGGTCTTCCCTTCGCGCGCCAGCGCCCGGGCCTCGGCATCGCCGAGACCGCGGGCATCGGCCAGCCGGCGGGCGATGGTCTTGTAGCGGTCGAGACGGGCCAGGTTGGCCTCCGAGGAGATGACGCCGAGCATCATCTGGCGTCCTTCCTCGGTCGGACCGATCTCGAACAGCCGCACGCGCGGCGACGCCGCCGCGAGCTGCCGGAACCAGGCGACGATCTGTTCGTAATCCGCCAGGTGCCGGTCCGTGCCCGGTGCGAAGCCCCACAGGGCGGCCGGCTGCGGGAGCGCGCTGGCCGGCGCCTGTCGCGCCGCGCCGGCCGCGGCGAACAGGCCGACGGTTGCCGCCGCCACGAGGCCGGCCACGCGTCTGACGCGCATCACGTGCCCTCCTGTCCGAACGAGACTCCGAGGACTATTCACGTGCGTTCGCCGACTGTCAAGCATCCGCTGGCGCGTCTCCGCGCACGACGCGAAATGTGATCCAAGCCGTCGTGTCACGAATCCAACGCGCCAGCACTTTTTGACACGGTCTGACCCATTCTCGACACGTCCCGGTGTCGCGCGTCGCGCCGAACCCGAACGGACCCCCGAAAATCGGCCGTTTTCCATGGGTCCCGAGCCGTCGCTCCCCGATTGGAACGCCTGCGTGGCGCGGCACGTCTCTTGCTAGTAGTTGATGCGAGGGTACGTCATGAGTCTCGTCAAGCTCCTCGGTTTCACCACGCTCTCGTGCGGTTGCGTGACCGGACGGTACCGGGAACTCGCGACCAACCGCGAGGTGGTGTACGTCGAGGAAAAGGGCACGACCTGTCCGCACGCCGCACACCGGCGCAACCACACGCTGGCGCCCGCGAGCCGTCCGGCCGGCCCCGTGCTCACCGTCGCCAAGGCGTCCTAGCCCGCCGCCGAGGCCCGCCGGCTGGGCTTCCAGCCGGGCCGTTCCGGCGTGTACGTGTTCCCGCCGCCGGTTCTCCCCCGCTTGACACCGTCGACAGCCGCGCACAAAGTGGCAGGGCGATGACCGCGTCCCGGCAGCACCCCGCGCTTCCGCCCCCACACGCCACCTTGACCGCTTCGGGCGCCATGCTTCGGTTCTTCGTGGCCGATTCGCTCGACCTGCTGGCGCGGCTGCCCGACCGCTCGGTCGGCGTGGTCGTCACCTCCCCGCCCTACAACCTCGGCATTCGCTACCGGACCTACCGCGACACGCTCCCGCGGCGGGATTACCTGGCGTGGACCGACGCCTGGGTGCGGCAAGTGGCCCGCGTGCTGGGCCCCGCGGGCTCGCTGTTTCTCAACGTGGGGGCGAAGCCCACCGACCCGTGGACGGCGATGGACGTGGCGCAGGCGGTGCGCCCGCACCTGCACCTCCAGAACACGATCCACTGGGTCAAGTCGATCGCCATCGACCGCGAGGCCGCGGGCGAGGGGACGGGCCTCGATCGCGACCTGGCGGTCGGCCACTACAAGCCGATCAACAGCGAGCGCTTCCTGAACGACTGTCACGAGTTCGTCTTCCACTTCAGCCCGACCGGGCGCACGCCGCTCGACCGCCGCGCCATCGGGGTGCCCTACCAGGACACCTCCAATATCGGGCGGTGGCGCGCGGCGGCCGGTGGCCTGCGCTGCCGCGGCAACACCTGGTTCATCCCGTACGAGACCATCCAGAGCCGCGAGAAGGACCGCCCGCACCCGGCGACGTTCCCGCCGCGGATGCCGGAGTTCTGCCTCCGCCTCCACGGTCTCGCCCGCGTGGGGCTCGTCGTCGATCCGTTCCTCGGCCTCGGCTCGACCGCGGTGGCCTGCGCGACGCTCGGCGTCGACTTCGTGGGCATCGACCTCGACCGGAGCTACGTGGAGGAAGCCGAGGCGCGGGTCCGCCGCGCGATCGCGGGCTCTCCTCGACTGGATTTCGGGGAGCCGGAACCGGCGCGGCAGCCTCACGACCGTTCCGCTGGCACGGCACGTCACGGGCAACCACGAAGTCCACGAGGCTCACGAAGGCGGATGAACGACCGTTGAGGACCAGTGCGGTGGCGTGACCGCCCTCGTGGTCTTCGCGAGCTTCGTGGTCGGATCCGTGGGTTCGTTTGCAGCGTGACGGCGGGGCGCGCGTTCCGCACAGAGACGACAACGGCCCGGCTCCCGCGAAGGGAGCCGGGCCGTTGGTGTTTCAGCCGCGCGCGGGCGGCGGTCCGCCTAGAAGCGGAGCCGCAGGCCCAGCTGCATCTGCCAGCGCGAGCGGAGGTCGTCGCGCAGGAACTTCCGGAACGTGGACGAGGTCAACCCGGAGATGTTGAGACCGGTCAGCGGGTTGGTCGCGGTGACCGAGGTGGGCACCGGCGTGAACGCCGTGTACAGCTGGCCGTACGACATGTACTGGACGAGGCCGTGGCTCGAGCTGAACAGGTTGATCAGGTTCAGGATGTCGAGCGTGACCTCGGTCGTGACGCGCCGGACCGGCAGCTGGAACGCGATGCGCGAGTCCAGGGTGTTGGTCCAGGGCGCGCGGCAGGCGTTGCGCGGGATGATCTGCCCGACGTACTTCGAGAGGCAGGAATCCGCGTTGATGAAGCCGATGAAGTCCTGGTACGTCCCGCCGGTGAACGTCATTTCGTCCGCCGACGCCGGGATGTAGAGCAGGTCGTTGGTGCCGCGGTTGTCACCGTTCACGTCGCGGCCGTAGGTCAGCGTGTACGGGCGGCCCGACTGGCCGGAGTAGAACGCCGAGAAGGTCGCCGAGTAGCCCCGGCCGAGCGGCACGTCGTAGGACGCCGTCAGGTTGACGCGGTGGCCGGGGTCGAAGTTCGAGCGCGTGAGCGGCGCGTCGTTCGGGTTGCCCGGCACGTAGACGTTGCCCCAGTTCGACGCGGCCTGGTCGGAGGTGCCGTCCATGACGGACTTGGCGACGCCGTACGAGTAGGAGCCCTCGAAGAACAGCCCGTGACTGACCGGGCGGCGCACCGAGAAGGCGAGGTTCCAGTTGTACCCCTTGCTCGTGTTCTGGAGCAGGATGACGTCGCTCAGGCTCGAGACCTGCTTCACGAAGAACTCGCGGCCGCCGACGCCCGTCACGCTCGACGAGGGCGCGTAGTTCAGGTTCTGGTACGTGATGTCCTTGATCGTCTTCGACCAGACGAACTCGGCCGTCCCGATGAGGCCCCAGCGGAGCTGCCGGTCCCACGCGAGGTTGCCGCGCGCGATCGTCGGGTACTTGAAGTTCGGGTCGATGAGGTCGATCTCGTTGGTGAACGAGCCGGCGTTCGCCCCGATGACGACATCCGGCTGGTTGAGTGGATCGGCCACGAACGGGATGCGGTTGCTGCTGCTGAACGACGCGCCGATGCGCGTGAACTCGAGCCCGGTGTTCGAGAACTGGTTCGAGATCCACACGTAGGCCGGCCGGCCCGTGAACACGCCGACGCCGCCGCGGATCTGGCTCGTGCCGTCGCCGCTCAGGTCCCAGTTGAAGCCCACGCGGGGCGACCACTCGACGCCGTTCGGCACGACGTCGGTCGCGTACCCGAACTCGGTCTGCGCCACCGGGTTCGCGCGCGGTTTGGTCGGATAGCGCGGCATGTCCACGCGCACGCCGTAGGTCACCGTCACGTTGTTCTTCGCGCGCCACTGGTCGCCGGCGTAGAAGCCGAACTGGTTCACGCGGAACTTGGCGGCCTGCTGCGGGTCGCTCGTGGCCGAGAAGCTGTAGTCGTAGGACTGCGCGAGCCCCTGCTCGAACAGGTCCAGGCTGGCGAAGCTGTAGGTGCCGAAGTTGTCGCGGATGAACAGGTTCCTCAGCTTCAGGAACTCGTTGTGCGTGCCGACCGTGATGGTGTGGTTGCCCTTGAGCACCGTGAACGCGTCGTTGAGCTCGACGATGTCCTGGTCGATCGCGTTCCGGGTCGAGAACTGCTCGGTGCCCGAGCGAATGTCGCGGCCGGAGGCGAGCGTCACGTTCACCTGCGGGAAGGCCGGCTGGTCGAACGCGTGGGCGCGGTGGTCGCGCACGCGCGTGTACACCAGGCGCAGCTCGTTGACGCCGCGGCCGAAGGTCGAGTTCAGCTGGCCGACCGCCGAGTTGGTCTTGCTGATGTAGCGGTAGTAGAGGTCCGGCGTGATGAACCGCGACAGCGTCGGCGTGCCGATGTCGTTCAGCGCGCTGATGTAGTTGTCGCGAATCGTCAGCTGGTGGTTCTTCGCCACGTTCATGTCGAACCGGGCGAAGTACTTGTTGCTGTTGGTCGCCTTGGTGAACTCACTGGTCGGGTCCGGCCCCGGGGTGTAGCCGTAGAGCGTCTGCAGGTCGTTCAGGTAGCGCTGGACGAGGGCGTCGTTGCCGAACTGCTGGCCGCTGCCGCTCACCGACACGCCCGACGGCCGCTGCTTCCGGCCGTAGTCGAGCGTCCCGAAGAAGAACGCCTTGTTGTGCACGATCGGACCGCCCAGGCTGCCGCCGCCCTGCTTGTCCTTGAACGTCGACACGGCGCGGTTGTCCACGCCCTTGCCGACCCAGCTCTGGTTGCGGCCGTAGAAGAAGCCCGTCCCGTGGAACTCGTTCGACCCGCTCTTGGTGATCGCGTTGATGCCGCCGCCCGCGAACCCGCCCTGCCGCACGTCGTACGGCGAGACGACGAGCTGGATCTCCTGGATCGCGTCGAAGCTGATCGGCTGCGTCTCGGCGGTGCCGCCCGGCGCGCCGGCCGAGCTCGCCAGGCCGAACAGGTCGTTGTTGGCCGCGCCGTCGATCTGCAGGCCGTTGTAGCGGAAGCTCGTGCCGGCGACCGACACCACCGACGCGCCGTCGCCCGAGCCGCTGCCCTGCGAGTTGAACAGCGGGTTGATGCGCACGACGTCCGGGATGCTGCGCGTGATCGTCGGCAGCAGGTCCTTCACCGCATCCGAGATGTTGTCGGCCGCGCCCGCGCGTGACGTGTCGATGATCGGCGTCTGCGCCGTGACCTCGACCGTCTCGGTCACCGACGCGAGCTGCAGCGTGAAGTCGACGATCTTCATCTCGCCGAGCGCGACCATCACGTCCTTCACCTCGCCCGGCCGGAAGCCGCTGAGGTTCGCCGTGAGCGTGTAGGGCCCGCCCACCCGGACGTTCAACATCTGATAGCGGCCGTCGGCTTCCGTGACGGCCTCGTAGGTGGTGCCGGTCGGTACGTGGACCGCCGTCACCGTCGCCCCGGGCAGCACGCCGCCCTGGACGTCCTTGAGCACGCCGCTGAACGAGCCGGTCGTGACCGTCTGGGCCGTGGCCGGCGCGCCGGCTGCCAGCAGCAGTCCCAGCGCGACGCCGTAACATACGAGGACTTTGGTGGAGCGCATCATCTGGGTATCAACTCCGTGGCTTGTGGAACCCGTGGAGACGACACGCCTCGCTCTGTCTCGCCCGCCGGTACGACCCGCCCCGCAGGGCGCGGACCGGGACCGGGGGGGCTGTCCGGAGCAGGCAGCATAGAGTCGTTCGCGTGATTCCTGTTTCAGTAGTGAAACGTGCGGGCAAGGAAGCAAGAGCGACACGCCTCGAGCGACGGAGAGTATAGCAGAGACGTCGAAATCCGTGGGTGTAAGGGAGGTAACTTCTCGGTGAACAAGTGCTGGCCTGATACCACCCTCGAGTACTGCACCGGCCACTTCGTGCACACCGCCCGCATGATACCGCCCTGGCCCGGTGGAGTCCTGCCGGACCCTTGGTTGAGCCCTAGTTGTGGCCGGACCGGCCGGGCTTCGGAGGCAGCGTGTAGGACTTGCGCGACCAGACCTGCGCCCCCGGGCGGTCGACCTTGACCTCGATCCGCCGCGTCCGCTTGGTCGGGTCCGGGTTCGACGAGTAGTAGCCCAGCACGTAGTAGTCGCTGGTCTCCGCGTCGATGCGCTGGAGCGCCTTGTCGAAGTTGTTCTGGTTCACGACCGCGATGCCGCCGGTCTCCTCGGCCAGCACGCGCAGGCTGTCGGTCGACGTCCGGATGTAGTTGTACCACTCGGTCGGATCGACCTGCTGATCCAGATCCGGCCCCCCGACGAGCCCGCGCGGGTCGATCGTGTAGATCGTCGCGTTGGCCCGGTTCGCCTCGCGCGTCAGCTCGGCCAGCTCCCGCGCCAGGTCGGCCTCGGCGAACTGCTGGCCCTGGTTCTCGAAGGGGTTGGTGTCGGTGTTCACCAGGGTCGAGCCGCTGCCGCCGGTACCGTACGGATCCCCGCCCGTGGTGTTCGCGTAGATGGGGTCCGTCCCGGAGCGCGCCGCCGGGAACGGGTTGAAGTCGTAGCCGTTGCTCACGTAGATGAACGCCTTGCGCCGGTTGTGCACCGTCGCGAGGTTCTTCATGATGTCGTACGCCGTGGAGAACGCCACGTGCGCGCGATACCGCACCTCGGTCGGCCCCTCCGCCCCCTCGGGCCCCTGGATGATGTCGGTCGGCTTGAGGCCGTTGCCCGAGATCTTCTTGATCGCCTCGTCCAGGCGGCTCCGATCGTAGGTCAGCTGCACCGACAGCGACGACGGCCCGGTGGACACGATGCCGAACATGTCGCCTTCGTGGATCAGCTCCTTGGCGATCTTCTTGAACAACGCCCGGATCCGGCCGGTGTTCTGGAAGTCCAGGTGCAGGTCGTCCACGAAGATCAGGAAGATGCGGCCCGCCGCGTCGTTGGTGGGCTTGCTCGGCGGCAGGATGATGCCCTCCTGCGGCGGCGGGGGCGGCGCGGTCAGCTCGTTGTAGGTGCGCCCGCCGTGGACGAGCACCATCGAGATGACCTTCTGCGGGACGCCGTCCTCGAGGACCTGGAACTCGCCGGGCTTCAGGTCGGCCATGAACTGCCCGGTGGCGTCGCGGGCGATGACGTCCTGCGTCACCAGCTCGACGGTGGCGCGGAACTGCGCCCGTGGCTGCTCCGGGGGCTTCTGGGCTTCCGTCTGGCTCTGCTGGGCGTTGGCCGGCTTCTGGCCGGCGGCCGGGTCCTGCGGCGGCTTCTGCCGCGCGCCGGCCGACACCGTCGCGAGCGCCGCGAGGCCGCAGACGACGACCGGGCGAATCATGGGCTGAAACATACTTTCATTATAGAGCAACGGGCCGGCACCGCGGCCGGCCGGGCTCACGCCGGCTCGTCGGACTCGTCGTCGTCCTCCGCGGCGTCGGCGCGCTCGGCGCCCGCCGCCTTCGGCTCCCCGAGATCGCCGGTCA
>JAHECP010000208.1 GCA_024641665.1 Acidobacteriota bacterium | reverse complement strand
ATTCGGCGTGATCGCCAGCAACCTGCTCAGCATCGCGGCGCACGGCGAGCGCCGCGCGCGACGCGCCGCGTGAACAGCGACCGACCGTCGAACGGAAGGACGATCGATCCATGAATCACACCAGAAGCGTGTGGATGCGTCCGCACACCGATTTCTTCACCGGAAAGTAGTCTAGCCCGTTCCCCCCCATTCCGTCTCCCATTCCGTGTCCCATTCCGTGTCCCATTCCGTGGCGATTTCCGTGGTCATTCCGTGGTCATTCCGTCCCCATGCCGCTCTGTTGCAGCAGCTTGGCGACGAGCCCGGTCCAGCCCGTCTGATGGCTCGCGCCGAGGCCGGCGCCGGTGTCGCCATGGAAGTACTCGTGGAACGGAACGAAATCCCGCCAGAGCGGGTCCTGCTGGAACCGCTCGACGCCGCCGAACACGGGCCGCCGGCCGTCGGCGCCGCGCAGAAACGTGGACGAGAGCCGGCGCGACAGGTCCTGGGCGACCTCCCACAGCGTGCGCATCGTGCCGGAGCCCGTGGGGCACTCCACGCGGAAGTCGTCGCCCAGGTAGTGGTGGAAGCGCTGGAGCGACTCGACGAGCAGCAGGTTCAGGGGGAACCACACCGGCCCGCGCCAGTTCGAGTTGCCGCCGAACAGGTCCGTCGTCGATTCGGCGGGCTCGTAGTCCACGCGGCGGACCACGCCGTCCACCGCCATCTCGAACGGCTGCGCCAGGTGCGCCCGCGAGAGTCCGCGGATGCCGTGCGGCGAGAGGAACTCCCGCTCGTCCAGCATCACGCGCAGGATGCGGCGCAGCCGGTCGCGGTCCACGAGCGACAGGAGGCGGCGCGCGTTCCGGCCGGGCGTCGCCATGCTCGCGACGTTGCCGGTGAGGTCGGCCCGGTTCGCGAGGAACCACTCCAGCCGCCGCCTGAACCCGGGCAGTTGCGCGAGCGCCTCGGGCTCGATCGTCTCGACGGCGAACAGCGGGGTCAGCCCGACGATGGACCGCACGCGCAGCGGCTCGGTGCGCCCGTCGGGCAGGTGCAGGACGTCGTAGTAGAAGCCATCCTCCTCGTTCCACAGCTCGACGTTGTCGGGGCCGGCGTGGTTCATCGCGTCGGCGATGTAGAGGAAGTGCTCCCAGAACTTCGACGCCACGTCCTCGTAGACGTGCTCGTCGCGCGCGAGCTCCAGGGCGATGGCCAGCATGTTCAGCGAGAACATGGCCATCCAGCTCGTGCCGTCGGACTGCTCGAGGCGGCCGCCCGACGGCGGATTCGACCGGTCGAACACGCCGATGTTGTCGAGGCCGAGAAAGCCGCCCTGGAAGACGTTCTTGCCCTCGTAGTCCTTGCGGTTGACCCACCACGTGAAGTTCAGCAGCAGCTTGTGGAACACGCGCTCGAGGAACGCGCGGTCGCCCCGCCCGCGCCGCTTCTTCTCGATCTTGTAGACGCGCCACGCGGCCCAGGCGTGCACCGGCGGGTTCACGGCGCCCAGGGCCCATTCGTAGGCCGGCAGCTGGCCGCTGGGGTGCATGTACCACTCGCGCAGCAGCAGCACGAGCTGGGCCTTCGCGAAGTCGCTGTCCACCAGCGCGAGCGGCACGCAGTGGAACGTGAGGTCCCACGCCGCGTACCACGGGTACTCCCACTTGTCGGGCATCGAGAGCACGTCGGCATTGTAGACGTGCGTCCAGTCGTGGTTGCGCCCGCCGAGCCGGCCGCCGGGCGGGGGCGGCTGCCCCGGATCGCCCGCCAGCCAGTCGCGGACGACGTAGTGGTAGTACTGCTTCGACCAGAGCAGGCCGGCGAGCGCCTGCCGCATCACCCGGCGGCCGTCCTCGCCCAGGTCCGGGGGCGCGACGGACCGGTGGAACTCGTCGGCCTCGCGCCGCCGGGCGTCGAAGACCGCGTCGAAGTCCGCGCCCGGCGCGTGGCCGCCGTCGCCGGGCATCCAGTCGGCCAGGCGCAGCCGGATCGTCATCGCGCCGCCCGGCTCGAGCGTGCCGGCGTAGTGGGCGGCGGCCCGCGTGCCGGTGCGCGCGGGGTTCACCGCGTCGAGGCGTCCCGCCACGACGCGGTCGTTGATGCCGTCCTTGACGTAGGGTGTGGGGTTGGGCGCGCCGAACAGGCGCCGGGTGTTCGTCTCGTTCTCGGTGAAGAGGAGCTCCGGCGCGCCCGCGCACCAGAGCCACGAGCGACCCTCCTCGGGATGGGCGAGCGCCACGACCGCGCCGCCCGCGGCGGGGGGCTGCGCGTCGAGCGACGGCCGGCGCGCGTCGCGCCCCCACGCCCACGTGTTGCGGAACCAGACGGTGGGCAGCAGGTGGAGCGGCGCGGGATCCGGGCCGCGGTTGGTCGCGGTCACCCGCATCAGGATGTCGTCGGGCGACGCCTTCGCGTACTCGATCTCCACGTCGAAGTAGCGATCGTCGTCGAACACGCCGGTGTCGATGAGCTCGTACTCGGGCTCGCGACGGCTCCGCCCGCGGTTCGTCTCGACGAGCGTCCGATAGGGAAAGGCGGCCTGGGGGTACTTGTAGAGGTACCGCATGTAGGAATGGGTGGGCGTGTTGTCGAGGTAGAAGTAGTACTCCTTGACGTCCTCGCCGTGGTTGCCCTCCTCGTTGGTGAGGCCGAAGAGCCGCTCCTTCAGGATCGGGTCGCGCCCGTTCCAGAGCGCGAGCGCCAGGCAGATGCGCCCGTGCCGGTCGGCGACGCCGGCCAGCCCGTCCTCGTTCCACCGGTAGGCCCGGGAGCGGGCGTGGTCGTGCGGAAAGAACGCCCACGCGTCGCCGTCGGCGCTGTAGTCCTCGCGGACGGTGCCCCACGCGCGCTCGCTCAGGTACGGTCCCCAGCGCTGCCAGGCCGCCGTGCGCGCGCGCGCCTGCTCGAGGCGCTCGTCCTCTGCGGTTCGTGCCATGTCGTGCGTCCTGTCTCCTCGTTCCCCGCCATCGTAGCGCAGCCGGTCGGACGATGTCGCCGGTGGCCCCGCCCGGGGGCCCGGGCGTTGCTGGTATGCTGTCGGCATGAGAACACGACTCACGCTGGGGGTGCTGGCGCTCGCGGTGCTCGGCGCGCCGGCGATCGCGCGCGCCGACATCACGGCGTTCGTCGGGGTGAACGGCACGCCCTCGAACCGCACGACCACGGGCGTCTCGGTGGGCATGGGCCTGCTCGTGCTCGGCTTCGAGGCCGAGTACGCGCACGCGCGCGAGGACGACCTGACGGGCGCGCCGGCCTTGACGACGGGGATGTTCAACCTGCTGGTGCAGACGCCGTTCGCCGTGTCGGGGGTGCAGCTGTACGGCACCGCGGGCGCCGGAATCTACCGCGAGACGCTGGGGGAGACCCACCAGGTCACCCAGTTCGGCACCAACGTCGGCGGCGGGGTGAAGCTGAAGCTGGCGGGCCCGCTGCGGCTGCGGTTCGACTACCGCGTGTTCCTCTTCCACGGCGAACCGCTGGTCACCAAGTCGCAGCGGTTCTACGCAGGGCTGAATATCGGGGGCTTCTGACGCCGGCTGACGCCGGCGCGGCGAGGCAGGAGTCAGCCATCGCCGCCCTCCGCCGGCGGGAACCGTCCCGCGCCGGCGACCCGGACACGACGCCGATGGCTGACGCCGAGCGTGCGGACGGCTACATGCCGCCCATCTTCTGCACGAGGTGCAGGTTCAGCAGGTTGCCGCCGCCGGCGAACGCGCCCTTGAGCTTCGCGTAGAGATCCTGGACCATCTTGGGATCGTTCTTGAAGCCCTCGCCCAGCATCTTCACGAAGTCGTAGTCGGCGCCTTTCACGGCGGGGTCCATGAAGAAGACGTAGAGGACGTTGCCGGCCATCGGCTCGTCCGCCCGGAAGATCCGCCACGACGCGGCCTGCTGCTTGCGCACCGGGTCGTCGATCTTCGACAGCGCCTCCTTGACCTTCGCCATCACCTGCTCGAAGTCCGCCGTCTTGTCGGGTTTGATCTGGTAGAAGACCATGCCCGCATCAGCCTTGAAGGCCATGGCCGGCGCCTGCGGCTCCGCGGAGCTGGCGCGGCGCGCCGTGAGGGGAACCGCGACGAGAGTCACGGCAAAGGCCAGAATCAGAACCGAGCGCCGGATCCGCGACGCCGGCGCGTTGTGCGTCGACCGCATTCGTCTCCTCCTTCGATGCACCCAGGCGAGAGGCCCCATACTTTACCGTACGGGAGCACTATACGAAAACACTCAAGACCTCGTTGGCGACGAGCATACCAGATCGGGTGAGCGCCAGCCGTTCCGCCTGCCGCACGACCGCCCCGGCCTCCACGTAGGGGGCCAGGGCCGCCCCGTAGGCCGCCCAGACGTCGGTGCCGAACTCGCGGCCCACCGCCTCGAGATTCACGCCGTCGGCCAGGCGGAGCCCGGTGAACAGCCGTTCCTCGAGCCGTTCGGTGCGGCCCAGCGCGCGCCGATCGACGGCCGGCGATCCGCCCGCCTCCACGACGGCGACGTACTCCCCGGTCGCCGCGAGGTTGCGCCAGCGACGCCCCCCGGCGGTGGAGTGCGCGCCGCAGCCGAAGCCGAGCCATTCGCCGCCCGTCCAGTACTTCAGGTTGTGGCGCGCGCGGCGGCCCGGCCGCGCGACGTTGGAGATCTCGTATTGCGCGTAGCCGGCGGCGTCGAGCCGCTCGAGCGCCCACAGATACATGTCCGCGGCGTCCTCGTCGGGCGCCTGCGACGTGCCGGCGCGCGCCATCTCCTCGCGCAGCGGGGCGTTCGGGTACAGCTCGAGCAGGTACAGCGACGCGTGCTCGGGCCCGAGCGCCACGAGCGCCTCCACCGACATCCGCCAGTCGGCCAGCCGCTGGCCGGGCAGCCACATCATCAGGTCGAGGCTCACGTTGTCGAAGCCGGCCTCGCGCGCCTCGGCGACCGCCGCCCGGGCCCGCGCGGCGTCGTGCACGCGCCCGAGTCCCCGCAGCTCCTCGTCCCGGAACGACTGGACGCCCAGGCTGAGGCGGTTCACGCCCGCCGCGCGGTACGCCGCCAGGCGGGCGGCGCTGACCGTCTCGGGGTTCGCCTCGAGCGTGATCTCGGCGTCGCCGGCCACGTCGAACGTCGTCCGGCACGCGACGACGAGCCGCCCGATCTCGGCCGGCTCGAGGAGCGACGGCGTGCCGCCGCCGAAGTAGATCGTGTCGGCCGGCGACCCGGCGTCCGCCGCGCGGATCTCGCGCTCGAGCGCCGCCACGTACCGCGCCTTCAGTGCCGCGTCGAACAGCCCGCGGTTGAAGTTGCAGTAATGGCAGATCGAGCCGCAGAACGGGACGTGGAGGTAGAGGCCGATCGGGTCCGATTGGCGACTGCCGATTGCCGATTGCCGATTGAAGAGCATTCGATCACGCCGTTTGGCGCCTAGCGTCCCGCTTTTCCACCCGACCACTTGAGATCGGTTCGACCGTCGCTGCCACGCAACTGGGCCCTCAAGGGGCCTCTCGTCTTCGCGGGGATAGTCTTACGTTTCGGTCTTCGCTGCCAGAGGGCTAACAGGTCCTCGGGGCCCGCATTCGGCGGACGCTCTCGGTAGTCTGCCCCATCGTACTCGACAAACTCGCACATTTCATGAAGGCGGGAATGGATCCGGCTTCCCACGCGGACCAGAAGCGAATCGGGGTCCTCATGGTCCGGCGTGTCTTCGAAATTGGATATGAAGATGGTGAGCAGATCTTCGTTATAGCGCCCATCGACGACGAGGTTGAGGGTGTCGAAGACCCATTCTGAGGGCTTCTCTTTGCCCAAGTCGTCCAGCACCAGGAGCTCCGCCTCGATCACGGGTCGGATGACCTCGCTTTCCGCCAGAGTCTGTCCCGCGCTATACGTCGCTCGAATCTCGTGCAGCAGTCGTGACGTCTCGTAGTACAGCCCTGTGGCACCTTTGTCGACGATTGAGTGTCTCAACGCCGCCACGGCGAGATGGGTCTTTCCTACGCCGTGAGGTCCGATGATGCACAGTCCGCGCCTCGGGTCCCGGACGGGGAATTGCTCGGCGAACCGGCGTACCTTGCCGAATGCTCGTTTCAGCCCTTCATTCTCATAAATGACGAAGTTGTCGAAGCCACAACGGCTGTATCTTGGCGGGATCTTGGCACGGTCGAGAGCCCGCTTCGCGAGGCGCGCGCGCCAGCACTCGCACCGCACCACGCGGCGCACGCCGTCGATCTCAACGGGGCGCCAGCCGGTGTCGTCACAGTGAGGGCAGGCCATGGGAATGCGATGGCGCTCCGCGGCCGACGGTGGCTCGTGGTCCTCGCGCGGCGGCGCGCGTCGTCGTCCGTGAAGGCTCTCGATCCTACACCAAGCGCGGGCCCGGGCGAAACGCCGGCCCGCGCCGCGGCGCCCGCGCGATCAGTTCAGCGAGCTCCTGAGCTCGTGCACCTTCTTCGAGCGCCGCAGCTTCTCCTTCGCGCGCGACTCGATCTGCCGGATGCGCTCGCGCGACAAGTGCAGGCGATCGCCGACCTCCTGCAGCGTCCGCGTCTCCCCGCCGCCGTCGAGGCCGAACCGCAGCCGCACGACCTCGCGTTCCTTGTCGTCGAGCTCCCGGAGCGCCGCGTCCAGCCGCTCGACGAGCGAGCGGCGCGACAGCTCGTCGTCGAGCGAGTGGGGCGAGGGCTGCTCGAGCGTCTCGCCCAGCTCGGGGCCGTCGCCGTCGAGGCCGATGCGCTCGCTCAGCGACACGTCGGAGCTGCCCAGCCGGGCCAGCACCTGCACCTCGCGCTCCGTGATCTCCAGGTCGTCGGCGATCTCGCGCGTCGTGGGCGTCCGCTGGAGCTGCTCCGCGAGCGCCGCCACCTCCCGCGCGAAGCGGGCGGCCACGCTCGACAGCTTGGGCGGCAGCGAGATCGCCCGGGCCTGCTCCGACAGCGCGTGCATGAGGGCCTGGCGGACCCACCACACCGCGTAGGTGATGAACTTCACGTTGCGCGTCGGATCGAAGCGGCGTGCAGCTTCGATCAGGCCGATGTTGCCCTCGTGGATGAGATCCAGGAACGACACGCCCAGACCGCGGTAGCGCTTGGCGTAGCTGACGACGAACCGCAGGTTGGACTCGACGAGCCGGCGCAGGGCCGCTTCGTCGCGCTCGGCCTGGATGCGCCCGCCGAGCGCGCGCTCGTCCTCGACCGTCAGGCGCGGGATGCGCGCGATGGCGCGCAGATACGCCTGCAGCGCGTCGCGCTCGCATTCCGGCGCCGCCGGTCGTCTGGCGGTCATGCGGGGATCATACTACGGGTGTCCGGCGGAACTACTTGCGGGATTTCTCGCGCGGCGCGCCCGCGGCCGGCGGCGCCGATCGCACGAGATCGGTGGGCGACGATTTCACGAGCGCGGTCGTCAGGCGCTGCTCCCAGTCGTCGATGCCGCGCGCCAGCTCGCGCTTGACGTACTCCATGAACTCGTTCACCTCGGCCTGCATCTGCTCGGTCTTCTGCCGCATGTTCAAGATGATCTCGACGCCGGCGAGGTTCACGCCGAGATCGCGCGTCAGCGACAGGATCGTCTCGAGCCGCTCGAGGTCCTCGTCCGAGTACAGGCGCGTGTTGCCGTCGGTCCGCGACGGTTGCAGCAGCCCCTCCCGTTCGTACAGCCGCAGCGTCTGGGGGTGGATGCTGTACTTCTGCGCCACCGCGCTGATCATGTAGTACGCCTTGCCGGGACGTTTGGTGGCCATGGCTCGCTTCCGCTCAGACGCCCAGATCCTTCCGGACGTTCTCGCCGTTGATGCGCCCGAACTCGCGCATCAGCTCCTTCGACCGCTCGTCGATGAGGCGCGGCAGGACCAGCCGCACCTCGACGACCAGATCGCCCGGCTTGCCGTCGCGCGGCGAGGGCGCGCCCCGGCCGCGCAACCGCAGGCGCTGGCCCGACTGCGTGCCGGGCGGCACGCGCAGCCGCGCCGCCCCGCTCGGCGTCGGCACCTGGATCTTCGCGCCGAGCGCCGCCTCGTGCACCGCCACCGGCACCACCAGCCGGATGTCGTCGCCGTCGCGCTCGAACAGCGCGTGCGGCTGCACGTGCACCGTGATGTACAGATCGCCCGGGCGGCCGCCCCGGCGCCCCGCGTGCCCCTTCTCGGGCACGCGGATGCGCGCGAGGTCGGACACGCCGGCCGGCGTGCGCACCGTCACCGACTCGGCCCGGGTCGTCACGCCCGCCGTGCCGCACGCGCGGCACCCCTGCATCTGCTGCAGCCCGGTGCCCCCGCAGGCCGTGCACGTGCGCGTGAACACCATGTGGCCGCGCGCCCAGCGCAGCGCCCCCTCCCCCTGGCAGGTCAGGCACCGGCCCTCCGCCGTGCGGACCTCCCCGGCGCCGTGGCACTCGGGACACGTCGTCTGCCGCGTGATGGTGAGCGTGCGCTCGACGCCCGTCATCGCCTCCTCGAAGGCGAGCGTGAGCGTCCCGTGCAGGTCCGCACCCGGCTCCGCGGCCGACCCCGGCCGGCCGCCCGGCTGGCGGAACACGTCGGAGAAGATCTCGCTGAACGTCGAGGCCCGCGTGCCCTCGGCGGCACGCGAGAAGTCGAACCCCTCGAACTCGATGCGGGCGTCGGCCGGCCCGCCGACCTCCAGCCCGTACGTGTCGTACTGGCGCCGCCGGTCGGGATCGATGAGCGTCTCGTACGCCGCCACAATCTGCCGGAAGTGCGTTTCGGCGGCCTGATCGCCCGGGTTGATGTCGGGATGGAACTTCCGGGCGAGGCGCCGGTAGGCCCGCTTCACGTCCGCGGGCGTCGCCCGGCGCTCGATGCCGAGAATCAGGTAGAAGTCCATCGCCCTACTTCTTCTCGTCCTCCACCACTTCGGCGTCGATCACGTCGCCGCTCGCCTGGCCCGCGCCCGGGGC
>JAHECP010000044.1 GCA_024641665.1 Acidobacteriota bacterium | reverse complement strand
GCCGCTCGTCGATCCGACGACGGTCGTGGCCGAGCGGCTGCGCGCGGCGCTGGCCCCGCTCGGCATCGCCGGCGGCCTCGGCCCCGAGGCGACGATCGACCTGCTCGTGAAGCTGGGCGCGCCGCGCGACTTCACCGATCTGCTGTACGATGTCCTGCGCGCCACGGTGGCCGAGCTCGGGGCGCGCCGCGACCAGGACCACCTGAAGCTGCTCGCCGTCGCGGCGCCGGACGCCCTCGACGCGGCCAGACGGGTCGCCGGCGCGGGCGCCGACTTCCTGGTGCTCGCGCGCTCGGCGGCCGGAGCCGCCGAGGCCGTCGCCGCGGCCACCGGTCTCGCGGTGCTTGCCGACCGCGCCGACCGCGCCGTCGGCGTCGAGGTCGTGCGGCAGGCGGCCGCCGCCACGACGCCGTGAGCGCCGCCGCGAGGTCATCACTCCCGGAGTGCCCGATGCCAGCCATTGTCAACGTCAACGGCCAGCTCTGCCGCGAGCAGGACGCGGTCATCTCGGTCTTCGATCACGGATTCCTGTACGGCGAGGGCGTCTACGAGGTGCTGCGCACGTATCAGGGCACGCCCTTCCTGCTCGACCGCCATCTGGCGCGGCTGCGGCGGTCGGCCGGCGCGATCGCGCTGGAGCCGCCGCTCAGCGACGAGGCGTTCGGCGCGCGCATCCGCGAGACGATCGCGGCGCTGCCGGTCGAGCGTCCGGGCGCGACCGAGTACTACGTGCGCGTGATCCTGACGCGCGGCGTCGGGGAGCTCGGCTACGACCCGGCGGCCTGCCCGACGCCCACGCTGCTCGTGATCGCGAAGGAGCTCACCGGCCCGCCGGCCTGGTATTTCGAGCGCGGCGTGCGGCTCGCGCTCGTGTCGATCGTGCGCAACCACCCGGGCACGGTGAACCCGCGCATCAAGTCGAACAACCTGCTGAACAACGCCCTGGCCATGCAGGAGGCGCTGCGCAAGGGCGCCGCCGAGGCGCTGATGAAGAACTACCGGGGCGAGATCGCGGAGTGCTCCCAGTCGAACATCTTCCTGGTGAAGGACGGGCGGGTAGCGACGCCGCCGCTCGGCGCGGGCCTGCTCGCGGGCATTACGCGGGCGTTCCTGTTCGACGTGGCGCCGGCCGCCGGCCTGGCCATCGAGGAGCACACCATCCAGGAAGCCGACCTCTACGCGGCCGACGAGGTCTTCATCACCGGCACCACGTTCGAGGTCACGCCCGTCGTCTCGATCGACGACCACCGGATCGGGAACGGTACGCCCGGGCCAATGGCCGCGCGGCTGCTCGCCACGTACCGGAAGATGGCGCTCGAGGCCGTGGGACCCCCCTATAGCGAATGAAGGTGAGGGTTGTTCTTAGTAAGTAACTCCAGAGGCGCCCCCTGAGTCTGTTTTGTGTTCTCTGCAGGCGGGCAGACTCGACACCAACCTGAGCGGCAACTGCGCGCTGAGCTCTCAACAGCTAAGAGAAGTGCCCCGTCTACTCTCGCCCAGGCAGAAGGTGTTCAATGCTGGCCAGTCGATGTAACTGGTCACCGCCCGTGTCCACGTAGACCACGAGGGGAATATCCAACCAGCCGCCACCCACAAGAGCCTCATTGCTCATGAGCGGCTTGGCGAGTAATGCACGGATGACCACTGTCCGCGACCCGGCTCGTCGCCAAGCCTCACGTAGGGCCTCCATGCCGGCCAACAACTCTAGTGGAACCTGTTGCCGGAGCGCCGCTCTAGCGTTCGCGGGATCCGCGTAGGGTGCGAGCCAGTAGTCTCCCCGTCCACGCAGCCACATAATGCGGTCGTTCCAGGTCTTGCTGTGCGCCGCAATGATTCGCGCAGCGCCAACAAACAACGCCCTCAGTTGCATGTGTCGCGGACTGTCGTCATCCAATCTGTGCCTATCGAAATCGAAGTAGCGACGGACATACCAGAGGTCGTATCCCTCGGCCTCAGCTTGCAGCTCACCCCACCTCTTCGCAAGGGGTCCCACCCGGCCGCTTCACGACAAGATCCGCCCCGCCCGCTTCGGTGCGCTCGACATCGATGACGGTGGCCGAAAACAAAGAGAGCCGGGGCACAAAGTGCTCCGGCTCTCTTTGCTGGGCCCAGCAAACGCAGACCGCCGCCAGACCGAAGCTCAGCAGACTCCTTCCTACCACCGGCCGACCCTCCGGAGGCTCTTCAGGCCTCGCCTTGTCGACAGCCTCTCCTCTCCTCCCCCCACTCTCATCGTAAGAGAGGAGCGAGCCTCGTCACTACTATGGTCCCCTCGGATTCCCGCTGCGCCGCCCTCGCTTCCGCCGATGGCTTATACGAGCGGCGTTGCCCCGACTCGGGCCGCACAGACGGGCCTCTCGTGTTCCGTTCCGCTCCGTGCACGCGTGCTGCGCCCCCTACCCCGCCGAGACTCGCCGCGCGTGCACCTCCGGACTGGGGCGCGACGAGCATGGCCTTCACCGTGACATGAGCGGCTCGGCTCTCGGGTTGTAAATGTGTCGAGGCTGCAGGCTTCACGTGATGTTGCGGCCCGCGTGCTGGCTCCCTCCGTAGAGGCTCTGGACACCCCGCTTGGGCCACACGGCTCTCATCGCGCGCCTGGGGTCTGCTACTCGGCGCTCCGGCGCTTACCGAGACGGGACTTGCACCCGCTGGAGAGGAACGGCGGGATGCGAGCGCGCGCGCGTCCGCATCGTCACGACGCACCATGGCCCTATCGTAGTACGCGATCAGCCCCCTGTCGATCCCTATTCGGAGGGTTTTCAGGCTTCCACCGGCGGGCAGCTGCAGAGCAGGTTCCGGTCGCCGTACGGGTTGTCGATGCGGCCGACGGCGGGCCACACCTTGTTCGCGCGGACGAACGGCAGCGGGTACGCCGCCTGCTCACGGGTGTAGGGGTGCGTCCACGTGCCGGCCGTCACGGCCTCGACCGTGTGCGGCGCGTTCTTGAGGACGTTGTCCTTCGGGTCGGCCTTGCCGTCGATGACGTCCTGGATCTCGGCGCGGATCGCGATGAGGGCGTCGCAGAAGCGGTCGAGCTCGGCCTTCGGCTCGCTCTCGGTCGGCTCGACCATCAGCGTGCCGGGCACCGGGAACGACACGGTCGGGGCGTGGAAGCCGTAGTCCATCAGCCGCTTGGCCACGTCCTGCTCGTCCACGCCGCACTGCGCCTTGAAGGGCCGCACGTCGAAGATGAGCTCGTGCGCCACCCGCCCGTTCGGCCCCGCGTACAGCACCGGGTAATGCCGCTCGAGCCGCGCCTTCACGTAGTTGGCGTTGAGGATGGCGTACTTCGTCGCGTCGGTCAGGCCCCCGGCGCCGAGCATCGAGACGTAGGCGTAGGAAATGAGCATGATGCTTGGGCTTCCCCACGGCGCGGCCGCAATCGGCGTGATCGCCTTCTCGCCGCCGGTCTTCACGACCGGGTGCCCGGGCAGGTAGGGCGCGAGGTGCGCCGCCACGCCGATCGGCCCCATGCCGGGCCCGCCGCCGCCGTGCGGGATGGCGAACGTCTTGTGCAGGTTGAGGTGGCAGACATCGGCGCCGATCCGGGCCGGGCTGGTCAGGCCGACCTGGGCGTTCATGTTCGCGCCGTCCATGTAGACCTGCCCGCCGTGCTCGTGGACGACGGCGCAGATCTCGCGGATGGCCTCCTCGAACACGCCGTGCGTCGAGGGGTAGGTCACCATGAGCGCCGACAGGCGCGCCTCGTGCTCCGCCGCCTTTTTCCTCAGGTCGGCGACGTCGATGTTGCCCTGCGCGTCGCACACCACCACGATGACCTGCTGGCCGGCCATGGCGGCGCTCGCCGGATTGGTGCCGTGGGCCGACGACGGGATCAGCACCACGTTGCGCCGCGCCTGGCCCCGATCGCGGTGGTAGGCGCGGATGACCATCAGCCCCGTCAGCTCGCCTTGGGCGCCCGAGTTGGGCTGCAGGGACACCGCGGCAAAGCCCGTGATTTCGCAGAGCGCCCGCTCGAGCTCGCGGAAGATCTGCGCGTAGCCGAGCGCCTGCTCGGCCGGCACGAACGGGTGCAGGCCGCCGAACTCGGGCCACGACACCGGAATCATCTCGGCCGCGGCGTTCAGCTTCATCGTGCACGAGCCGAGCGGGATCATCGACGTGTCGAGGCCGACGTCCTTGCGCTCGAGCATTCTGATGTACCGCATCATCTCGAGCTCCGAGTGATGAGTGTTGAACACCGGGTGCGTCATGAACGGCGTCGCCCGCCTCAGCGTCGCGGGAATGCCGGTAGCGCCCGGACCCGCCGCCGGGTCCACCGCCACCGACCGCTTCCCCATTCCCTCGGCGACCGCGTCGGCGATGTCCTGGACGTCGGCCGGCGTGGTGGTCTCGTCCAGCGTGACGCCGATGTGCGTGTCGTCCGCGTAGCGGAAGTTGATCCCCCGGGCGAGCGCGGCCTTGCGGATGCGCTCGGTCACGGTGGCCGACGTCGTCTCCAGGCGCAGCGTGTCGAAATAGGCGGCGTTGGTCTGGCGACCGCCGAGCGCGGCGAACGCGGCGTCGAGCGCCCGCGTCAGGCCGTGCACCCGGCGGGCGATCGCCTTCAGGCCCTCGGGTCCGTGGTACACCCCGTACATGGCCGCCATGTTCGCGAGCAGCGCCTGGGCGGTGCAGATATTGGAGGTGGCCTTCTCGCGGCGGATGTGCTGCTCGCGCGTCTGCAGCGCCATGCGGTAGGCCCGGTGCCCGTGCGCGTCCACCGAGACGCCGATGACGCGGCCCGGCATCTGGCGCACGTAGGCCTCGCGCGTGGCGAAGAACGCCGCGTGCGGGCCGCCGTAGCCGAGCGGCACGCCGAAGCGCTGCGAGTTGCCGAACACCACGTCGGCGCCCTGCTCGCCGGGCGGCGTCACGAGCGTCAGCGCGAGCAGGTCCGTGGCGACCGCCACGAGGACACCCGCGCCGTGCGCCCGCGCGACGAACGCGCCCAGATCCTCGAGGTGGCCGAGGCCGTTGGGGTACTGCAGGAGCGCGCCGAAGGCCCCCTCGAGGGGCATCGTCGCGACGTCGCCGATGCGCAGCTCGATGCCGAACGGCTCGGCGCGCGTCTTGAGCAGCGCGATCGTCTGCGGAAACGCCCGCTCCGACACGAGGAACGCCTCGGCGCCAGCCGCCGCCGGCTTCGCCTGGAGCCGGTGGATCATCGTCATCCCCTCGGCGGCGGCGGTCGCCTCGTCGAGCAGCGACGCGTTGGCGACCGCCATTCCCGTCAGATCCTCCACCATCGTCTGGAAGGTGAGGAGCGACTCGAGGCGGCCCTGGGCGATCTCGGCCTGGTAGGGCGTGTAGGGCGTGTACCAGCCCGGGTTCTCGAAGACGTTGCGCAGGATGACCGCCGGCGTGATGGTGTTCGCGTAGCCCATGCCGATGTAGCTGCGGCACATCTGGTTCTTCACGGCGATCCCGCGGAGGCGGTGGAGGAACGCGTGCTCGGTCTCGGCCTCGGGCAGCGCGAGCGGCCGATCGAGGCGGATCGACGCCGGCACCGCCTGGTCGATCAGGGCGTCGAGCGACGGGGCGCCGACCGCCCGCAGCATGGCGTCGAGGTGGGCGGGCCGGGGGCCGATGTGTCGCGAGACGAACGTGTCCGATGATGGCTGGCTCATGGAAGGGTCCGCGGCGTGGCGGGGCGGGCTACTGGGCCACGCCCGCGTACTGCTCGTGGTTCAGGAGCTCGCTCTCCTCGCCCGGATTCGACAGCTTGACCACCACCATCCAGGCGCCGTGCGGATCGCTGTTGACGGTCTCGGGCTTCTCGGTGAGCGCGGTGTTCACCGAGGTCACCGTGCCGCTCATCGGCGCGAAGAGCTCCGAGACGGCCTTCACCGACTCGATCGTGCCGAACACTTCGCCCTGCTTCACCTGCCGGCCGACGTCCGGGAACTCCAGAAAGACGACGTCACCGAGCTGCTTCTGGGCGTAGTCGGTGATGCCGACCTTGCCCTCGCCGCCCGCGATGATCACCCACTCGTGGTCCTTGGTGTACTTCCGATCCGCTGGATACATGGGAATCAGCTCCTCGGTCGCTTGTAGAACGGCAGCGGCACGACGCGGGCCCTGGCGCGGCGGCCGCGCACGTCGATCGTGATCTCGGTGCCGGGCTCGGTGCGGTCGATGGGCACGTAGGCCATGCCGATCGACTTCTTCAGGAACGGGGTCTGCGTGCCGCTCGTCACGGTGCCGATCGCGCGGTCGCCCTCATAGACGCCGTAGCCGTGACGGGCGATGGCACGGTCGATCATCTCGAGGCCGACGATCTTGCGGGTGACGCCGTTCGCCTTCTGCTCGCGCAGCACGGCGGCGCCCAGGAAATCGTCCTTCTTCCAGCCCACGATCCAGCCCAGGTCGGCCTCGAGCACGGTCGTCGTCTCGTCGATGTCGTTGCCGTAGAGGCGCATGGACGCCTCGAGGCGCAGCGTGTCGCGCGCGCCGAGCCCGGCGGGCACGACGCCCGCGCCGGCGCCGGCCTGGAGGATGGCGTCCCAGACGCGCTCGGCGTCGGCCGGCAGGATGAACACCTCGAAGCCGTCCTCGCCGGTGTAGCCGGTGCGCGACACGGTGGTCTTCACGCCCGCCACCTCGCCCGTGGCGAACCAGTAGTACTTCATGCCGGCGAGGTCCACGCCGGTGAGCGGCTGCAGCACCTCGCGCGCCAGGGGTCCCTGCAGGGCGAGGAGCGCGTAGCGGGCGCTGTTGTTGACCGCCACCGCGTCGCCGGCCGGCTTGACCTGCTCCCGGATCCAGGCGAAGTCCTTCTCGATGTTCGACGCGTTGACGACGAGCAGGAAGTGGTCGGCGGCCAGGCGATAGACGAGCATGTCGTCCACGAAGGTGCCCTGCGGCGTCATCAGCGCCGCGTAGTGCGCCTGGCCGAGGGCGAGCTTCGAGGCGTCGTTCGAGCTGATGCGCTGGACGGCGGCCAGGGCGTCGGCGCCGACGATCTCGATCTCGCCCATGTGGCTGACGTCGAAGAGGCCGGCGCACGTGCGGACGGCGTTGTGCTCGTCCGACACGCCCGAGTACTCCACCGGCATGTCGAAGCCGGCGAAGGGGACCATGCGCGCGCCGAGCGCGCGGTGCCGGGCGTTGAGCGGCGTCTTCTTGAGGGATGAGGGCGTCTCGGTCATGGGGGTACAGGAATGAGGAGCCGCGATGAAGCCCAGAAGGACCCCATGATGGGCCCCATAATCGACTAAACGTACTATGCGGGTGCGAGGGGGGTCAAGGCAGACGCCGGCGCGCCGCCCGTCGCCGGAAGGGCGCGTCGGCGGACCGGCCGGCGGCGCGTCAGGCCTTGGGTGGCGCCGGCGCGCCGTCGGGCTTCGGCTTCGAGCCACGCTTGCGGCCCCAGTCACCCGACGGCCCGAGGAACACCACGAGTCCCACGCACACGATCAGGGTGATCCAGACCGTAGCCGGCGTCCGTGCCCAGGGCGGCAGCATCGCGAGCTCGGCGGGCATCACGAGACCGGTGAGCAGGAGACCGATGGCGATCTTGACGAACAGCAGGATGAGGCTGCGTAGCATGGGACCTCGCTGGTGACGCCGGCCCGTCCGTGCGGGGAGGACCGGCGGTTGGCGATGCCGCGGGGGCGACCGGCGGCGCGCGCCGCCGGCCACCCGCCGACCACCCGGAGAGACCTCAACGCCCGAGAAAGCCGCCGCTGCATGAGATGAGCCAGCTGAAGGCGAGCTCCGCCCGGGTCACGTAGATGAGCTGGCAGTTGGATCGATCGAATACGTCGTACCAGCGAGTCCTGCCCATGCAGTCGTCGTATTCATCGTAGATGTCGATCGCGTCGGCGCTGTACACATTCCAGCACTCGTTCGGGGTCCTCTGCCACGCCACGGGCTGCACTCGCGGTCCCCGCCTCGCCGCGAACCGGGCTTTCAGCGCGTCGGCCGCCCGCGCCTCGCCGTCGAGCACCCCCAGCAGGCTCCCGCTCGTGACGATCCCGTCGAAAAACGGCTCGGCGTGGCGGGCCGCCACCGAGGCTGACAGCGCTCGAAACGTCCGCGCCGCCATCGAGCCCGCCAGGATCTTCCGCACCCGAGCGAAGTCCTGCGCCTTTGCCGGCAGCGGCAGTCTCACGCTCTGCGTGCCCCGCCGCACCGTGATCGCCTCGCGCCGTACCACCAGTTGCAGGCGATCGCCATCCGGCGCCACCAGCTCGAGCGTGGTCTGGTCGATTTCGATGGTCTTCTTCATGTGCATCTGCGAAGACTCGGCGCTGAGCACCGTGCGACCGCGCTCGTCGGCCGCCACGCCGAACGTCACCTGAAGCCCGTCGTCGTAGAGCACCTGCGGCTCGGGCGACAGGAACCTCGAGGGCGCCGCCGAGGCCGGTACCACCGCGGCGACCGGTGCCACCGCCGGCTGCGCGCCGGCGGCGCCGGCCAGCGGACCCACGCCGAGCAGGCACGGCCCCAGGACGATCATCGCCAGCCATCTGCTCCGTTTCCTTGCATTCGCCATCGCTCTCCCCTTCCTTCGGTGGGACCCGGCTCTCGCCGTGGTCCCGACAAAGGGGCGCGCGACCTCGTCATCCCGTGGATCACCCAGCCTCGCCCGCTCGTGTCGCCGGCGGCTCCCGGCGTGAGGCGGCGGTCGGCCGCCGCCCGTCCGCGCGCGCGTTTCACGCGCACGTCTTCTCGCTCACCGGACAGATCCTGGGCCGGCTGACCGTCTACCCCACGCGATCACTGGCCCGACGCCAGCTCGGACGGCATCGCGGCCGGCAGCCCGACCGCCAGCCCGCGGCGCAGATACGCTCGCAGCGTGTGATGGCTGATGCCGAGCGTGTCGCAGGCCCGGCGCCGGTTACCCCCGTGGCGCGCGAGCACCAGCCGGACGTATCGCGTCGCCCAGGCCCGCAGCGTGTCGTCGCGCGCCGCGGACGGCGCCAGCGAGCCGTGGTAGTCGCCGGCGACGGCCGGCGGCAGGTCGTCCAGACCGATCGCCTCGTCCTCGGCGAGCACGACCGCCCGCTCGACGACGCGCTCGAGCTCGCGGACGTTGCCCGGCCAGTGGTACGTGACCAGGGCGTCGAGCGCGGGGCGCGACACCGCCAGCGGCCGGATGTGGCGGTGACGCTCGACGAAGGCGCACACCAGCTCCGGAATGTCCTCGCGCCGGTGCCGGAGCGGCGGCACGATCACCTCCACGCCGTTGAGCCGGTAAAAGAGATCCAGCCGAAACCGCCCCCGCTCCACGAGCTCGACGAGCCGGCGGTTGGTCGCCACCACCACGCGCGTGTCGACTCGGTGTGCCGCCTGGCCGCCCACCCGCTCCACGGCCATGTCCTGTATGGCCCGGAGCAGCTTGGCCTGCGCGGTCATCGACAGATCGGACACCTCGTCGAGGAAGAGCGTGCCCTGGTCGGCGTACTCGAATTTGCCGCGGCGACCCCGGACGCCGGTAGCCGTGCGCTCCTCGATGCCGAAGAGCTCCGCCTCGAGCAGGGACTCGACGAGCGCCGCACAGTTGATGGCCACGAACGGCCCGCGCCGCCGGCGGCTCTGTTCGTGCACGAGGCGTGCGACGAGCTCCTTGCCGGTTCCGCTCTCACCCTCGATCAGGACGGTGAAATCCGTTGCCGCCACACGCCGGACGCGCTCCCGGATGCTGCTGATGGCCGGGCTCGAGCCGATGAGCCTCGTCGACTCGCCGGACCGCGGCGCCGACACTGGAACCCGCCCGCTCTCGGCGGTCGCCCGGTCAAGCGCCAGGACGAGCGCGGCCGCGCAGGCGGCGGCGTGGAGAACCTGCCGGTCCCAGTCGTCGTACATCGCGCGTTCGCCCAACCCCACCTGGATGTACGAGCGACTCGGCCTCGCGCCCGGGATCTCGATGACCAGTCCCTCGCGGCCCTCGGTATCCGGTGGCGCGCCCTCGTCGCGGAGCCAGACGCGCTCGGTGTTCAACAAGTCGCGGAGTGCCCGTTCGAAGCGCTCCCGGAGGTCGCCGGCCGCGGCCGACAGAATCAACCCGTCGGCGATCTGCGACAGCAAGTCCGGCAGCGCGCGGCGACGGTCGGCGCGACGAATCCAGGGACGCGGCATCACACCAGTTCCATCGCGCGGGCTCGTGTTCGGCATCGACTCCCCCTGCGTTGGTCTCCGGCGTGAGCCAATCAAGGACAGTGCCAAGGCACGACCTCCAGGAAACACGCACGTTCTTGCGTGAGATGCCGCCGGCCCTTCCGGCGCCCGGGTAGCGGCTTCCCGACGACCGGCCAACCCATTGGCCTCGCCCTGGGAAGGGGCTACCCGCATCGGGTCGAAGCTTCCGTGCAGCTCAACGGCACGTCGAACCGCAAGGCGCCTCGATACCGGACGCCGCGATCCCGATCGAGCGACGCCACCTCGCACCACACCACGAGACCGGCCACGGCCAGGGCGTGCTCGCCCGCCTTGAGCTGCAGCACGACACGCGAGCCCGGCAGCAGGCGCGTGGCCCCCTCGACGAGCGCGCCGCCTTCGGCGACGTTGACCAGCGCGACGTCGCGCCCGGGTCGCACGCGCGCGGTCAGCCACGGTGACTGATGCGCTGGCTGCCGCGTCGCGCGCCGCCGTTCGATCATCGTTGCACCCACTTGCGCGTGCGCGGGTCGTAGCGCATCACCCGCGTCCGACCCGTCGCCCCGAGCACGCGCACGGCGAACTGCACCCCGCCCCGGCCGCGCAGATAGAGCGTGCCGGAGGTCGCCGTGCCGATCGGCGTGAACGTGAGGATCCGGCTGCGTCCGATGCGCACGGGATCGCGCGGGCCGGCGGCCGTCGTCTCGCCGACGTCCGGCACGTCGTCGGCCAGGCCGAACGTGACGCCTGGAAACAAGTCCTCGAGGCGCTCGTCGGGCGTCATCCGCCAGTCGATCCCGCGCTCGATGTCGGCGGTCCTCACGCCGTCGGCGTTGCCGTCGGCGTAGGCCGCGTAGCGGACGTCTCCATCGCCGATGGCGAACCTGAGCCCTACGCGGACCGAACGCTTCACCGCTTCCAGGCGCGCCAGTCCCAGACGTCCGGCGAGATAGTGAGCCGCCGAGGCCGCCCGCAGCTCGTCCCGCACACGGCCGTACACGGGCAAGGCGATGCCGACCAGCACGATGATCAGCGCGACAACGAGAAGCTGTTCGAGCAGCGTGAAGCCGCGGCGGGCATCCGCCGACCCTCCGCCGCGGTCGCCACGGGGGCCGGCTCCTGGCATGGTGGTCGCGACCCCCGGCGCGTCTGCGCGCGGCCGGGGGTCGTCTCCGTCTATCTGGAGATCGCCTGGCCAGAGCCCACGGCCTTCGTGCGGGGCGGGGTGACGGTCACCAGGCTCCGCAACTTCAGGAAGCTCTTCTCGCCGATGCCGCGCACGTTCATCAGCTCCTCGATCTTCTTGAAGCCGCCGTTCTTCTCGCGGTACTCGACGATGCGCTTCGCGGTGGCGGGACCGATGCCGGGCAGCGCTTCGAGCTGGGACGCGGTGGCCGCGTTCAGGTCGACGGGGGCGGTGGCCGGAGCCGCCGCCTTGGCGGCCGGCGCCGCGGGCGCCTGCGCGATTGGCTGCGCCGTCGCCACGACGGCGAACGCCAGCAGCAGACCGACTCCGAGGGGAACGAGACGCATGATCAGCCTCCTCTTTGACTGGAGTTGGAAAGACGTCGCGGCCCCGGCGCGCTCGACGGTCGACAGCAGAGGTCGGGCGCTGTGTTCAGCTGAGTCGCGTCCGGGGCCGCCCGGAGCCCTCGCAAGGCGGGCTCCAGGCAGGCTGATCGCGGACCGTCCGTCGAACGTGCGGCAGGAGTGGGAGTTGTGCGTGCGGGCCGACCCGCGCCGCGGTCCGTCAGCGGACACACGGCGCGGGAATGACTACTGCGGTTGTCGATGGGAATGGTTCAGCTCGAAGATCGCGCGGCGCGTAGGCTTATGAGAGACGGCAACGGCAGTTGCCCGTGCGCAACCCCGGTAGCGGCGGCAGAGCGCTGCTCTTTAAGCGTGGGGGGTACTCGCTACGGCGTCCTTGCGCCGTGCTCACCGCGAGCGCATCACCTCGAGCCGCACGCGCTCCTCGATCGTGAGGGCGGTCTCGGTCTCGAACACCGTCGGCTTCCACTCCCAGCCGATTCGGCGCAGAAGCGCTTCGGCCTGCTGCTCGCCGCGCACGTCTGGTGCTTCAGCCATCTCGACCGCGTGCTGCGGCTCGTGCGCGAGCGCGGCCAGGACGTCTTCGCGCCGACCAGGAACCTTGACCGACACGCGCACGTACCGGCAGTCCTGAACGGCCGTCATGAAGCGCAGGCGCCCTCGGAACGCGGCTCGAGTCTTCTGCGCCTCGACCTGGACGATGAGATCGGATGATTCGAGTGTGTCGATGAGCGCTCTCATTGTCGGCGAGCTGCGCCAGCCGTCCGGCAGCAGCTCGCCCGCCCACGGATCGATCGGCCGGACCCGCTCGAGGATCGGGCCTGACTGCGCCGCCGCGGGAGCGTGCAGCAGCGCCGCGGTTGCCAGCCTCGTCGCGATGCGCCCTCGCATGGCCTCCTCCTCGTGTCTGGAGGCAATGTCGCCGGGCGGACGCGATCAAGAAATGGGCGGGGGATTCCCGCTGGATGGAACGGTGATACCCCGGCAAGTGCGGGCAGCCAGGGGTTTAGGGGTCCAGATGGCCTGGGGATTTCCGGACAGTCAGGCGCCGGGGTCGCTCTCGGTGGGGCCTCCGATCGGCGCGTTACGGAAGACGAGCCTAGTGGAGCCGACGAGGATCTCGTCGCCGTCGGCGAGGACGACGGGCGAGTGGACGCGCGCGGCGTTCACGAACGTGCCGTTCTTGCTGCCGAGGTCGCTCAGCGTCGCAGCGTTGGCATTGATGGTCACGAGAGCGTGGCGGCGGGACACCTTCGGGGAGTCGATGAAGACGGCGGCGTCCGGATCGCGCCCGACGACGTTCGGGCCCGCGTGAAGCCGCACGGTGCGCCCGGCGTACACCATCCGGCCCGGCGACGTCGTCTCGCCTCCGGCGGCCTGCGTCCCGGCCGCCTCGTCCGCGAGTTCGACCGGCGCAATGAACCGGTACCCGCGCCGCTCGAGCGTCTCGATGTACCGCGGGCTCTCGGCAAGGTCACCCAGCGCCCGCCGCACCTTGGCGATCGCCTTGTTGAGGTTGTGCTCGAAGTCGACGAAGACGTCGGTCGGCCACAGGCGCTCGCGGAGCTCGTCGCGCCTGACCAGCTCGCCCGCGCGCTCGACGAGCGTCGCCAGCACGCGGAAGGGCTGCTCCTGGAGCTTCACCAGAACGCCCTTCTTGCGCAGTTCGCCCGTCCTGAGGTCGAGCTCGAAGACGCCGAAACGCACGATTCGCGGCGTAGTCATTCACTCGAGCTTTGCACGTTGAGCGCCCTTCCGAGCAGCCCGCTATTGACCGTGCAACACCGTCACTTCACCCAGGTGTTGATCCAGCCAGTCCAGGATCTCCTTCATCACTTCGTGCCACTCGCTAGGTACGTGGCCGGACTCGAACACTCGGTGTCTCTTATCCCTCGTTCCGAGCCATTCGAACATCGGGACCTGACTCGTCTCAAGTGGGAAGAAGAAATCATGACGACCGTTGATCATGAGGGTCGGCACCCTCACCCGAGGCACAAAGCTGAAGGCCTCCGCCTCGGACCACATTGGGAGCGAAGAGAGCCCGCCGCCCAGCAGGATGCTCGCTCTGAACCGAGGCTCGATGGCGGTCATGACGGGCCCAGCGGCCGCGCCCGAGCTGATGCCGTAGTACGCCAACTTCGCTGCATCGAGGTCGCGTCGTGTCTCCAGGTAGTCGACGGTGCGGCCCAAGTCCTTCGACGCCTGAATCAGGAAGTCCCGCCACCCATGGGGCGACAGTACCCCACGTATCTTCCGCTCGAAGCTTCCTTTGTAGATGGGCACGACGACCGCCCGGCCACTGCGAACCAGGAACAGAAACCACGGTTGCTCCCGCTCGACGAGACCGAACGGCCCAGGCTCGGACAGCACATTCGACCCCGGGAACCAGATGACCGCTTGGTACGGCACAGCACCTGTCCTGGGAAGAAACAACAGGACCGGAACTCGCTCGGAGCCATAAGCGGCCGCGAAACTGACCTGCTCGATGCGGGCGTAGTCGTATCGGTCGACGGTCGACTCCACCCTGGCATCAAGCGGCAGCGGATCGTACCGGTACAGGCTCTGGAAGACCGCGTAGGTCGTGTCGTCGACGGGCCGCTCGCGCCGGTAGTCACGCACGAGTGCCTCGACCGGGTGGAGGAGTGACTGGGCCACGGGCGCGTCGTACTTCGCGCAGCGGAAGCCATAAGTCGGCTGTCGCTCCAAGGGAAGCTGAGCGTCGTGTGAGCTGAACATGTAGCTCGGCTCGTTCCAGCTCCCGCCGAGCACGTACCGGCGCCCGTCCTGTACCGTTCCGTTCCAGACCCACTCCTTGACGTTGCCCGCCATGTCGTACGTGCCGAAAAAGCCGAGCGCACGCGAGGCGCCGACCGGCGTGGGGCTTGCCGCGCCGAAGCGGCTATAGGAAGCGAATTCAGTCATGGCCGGGAAGAACGCGGCTGCTTCCCAGTGGTGTACCGAGGGCAGCTCCTTTCCCACAGACCGACAGTACGCAGCTGCCTCGTACCAGCTCACACCGCCGACAGGATAGTCAGCCTCGCCGTCGGGGTAGGTGCCCAGCTCCCACGCGGCTGGTCCGGGGCGCCCGGTGCGATCTCGGAATTCCCGTCTCGCGTCCGGGACCGGAGCGCCATTCCTGACGATCGGCTCCGTCCAATAGTCACGTCTCTCATAGCCGCCACGATCCACGAAGTCCTTGAATTGTCGGTTGGTCACTTCGTACTGGTCGATCCAGAACTCTTTCAGCTCCGTCTCCAGACCGCTGCCAGGGATCGCTCCCGGCACGTCGACCATCCCGGGCGGCACGCTGGCCGTTGGCCGAAGCGAGAAGTTGACACTCTCCCCGAGGTCGGTGCGTGCAAGCACCTCCTTCGTTTGGAAACCCTCGGCGGCGATTCGCCAGACGAGTAGCCAGACCGGAAGGCGCACGTTCTTGATCGGGGCGCGTCCCAGGGGCTCCCACTCGTCCGCGGCGTCGAAGAAGTCGCGGACGGACACATCGGCCCCGGTCGGCACCGTCACGACGGTGACGCGGCACGTCGATTCGCGCAGCACCTGCAGAAGCAGCGGGTCGTGCGGCACAATCCGCTCGGCCTGTCGCAAAAGCCGGAGCGCGGGGAGGTTGCGTCGCTGGCCCACCAGGCGTACAGCCTCGGGGAGTGCCACCGCGCGCGCCCAGCGCACGCGCGACGTCTGCAGCCGAGCGCCACCGTTCCTCGGGGTCCTTCGCGACACACGTCCGAACGAGGTGGTCGAGCCCAGGCGGCATGCCCGGCTGGCGGACGACCATCGGCTTGGGCTCATCTTTGAGAATCGCGCTCAGCACCGCCGCAGAACTGGTGCCGTCGAACGCCCGCCGGCCCGCCATCATCTCGTAGAGGACACACCCCAACGAGAAGATATCCGACCGCGCGTCGGCCTCTTTCCCCTCGACCTGCTCGGGCGCCATGTAGGCCACGGTGCCGAGCAGCTTGCCCTCCCCGGTCAGCGTCTCCGTTGTCGCAGGCCCGGAGTCCGAAGCCGGCAGCCCGGAGCCCGCCTTCAGCTTGGCGAGACCGAGATCGAGCAGCTTCACCCCGGATGCCGTCAGCATGACGTTGCCCGGCTTCAGGTCGCGATGAATGATGCCGTGGCGATGCGCGCAGTCGAGCGCGTCGGCGATCTCGGCGCCGAAGCGCAGCGCCTGCTCGAGCGGCAAGGCCCCGCGGTCCAGCCGCGCGGCCAGCGTCTCGCCTTCCAGATACTCCATCACGAGGTAGCTGACGCTGAGGGGACTGGGGGCTTCCGCCTTCGCCAAGGCTCCGGCGGACAAGGGGGACTGGGGGCTTTGAAGCTCGGTTGCGCCGATGTCGTGGAGCGCGCAGATGTGCGGGTGGGTCAGTTGCGAGATCGCCCGCGCCGATCAGGGCGACGATCTCGTACGGTCCGAGGCGCGCACCCACGCGGAGCGGCACGTGCCCTCCGATCGGCGCATCATAGCGCCGACGTTGCCAGCGGTAGATCCAGGTGCCCCCTCACCAGGGATGCCCGGCTACGGACTGCCCGAATCGCTCCAGGTCACCCAGCGACTCCTGCAAGTAGTCGTACAGGCGCTGGTTCTCGACGCTCCAGTAGAGATGGACGAGCCGGTTCCGGAATCGCGCCATGGCTGTCAGGTGGTCTTTCTCGGCAGCGGGCACGACCTCCTGTTCGACGAGGACGACGAAACTGTCGGCGTTGTCCTGCGGGAAGCGGTAGTTCTCGGAGGCGATGATGTGGTTGGCGACGTCGATGCAGGTTTCGATGGCGATGACGAAGTGGTACTTGGCGTTCCCGATCTTGTCCGAATTCGCAAGAAACGATTCACGAGGCACGGCTGCCAGCTCGCGCAGTACGCCGAGGTACTGCCGCAAGTTGGAGAGCATCTGATCGAGCTTGGCCTTATCGACCATCGCTAGAATCCGCGACTGGCGGTGACACGGAGCCGAATCTCATGCATCTGGCGGAACTCGGCCTTGTAGTCGTGATAGCGCGCGAGCAGGTCGCGCTCCAGCGCCACGCGCGCCGCCGGGTCGCCCGAGTACAGACGGATACCTTCTTCGAGCACGCGACCTCGGACCTCCAGCGGCGCGTCGGAGAGATCGCGCAGGTCCACGCGGAACCCCACGGCGTCGGACAGGATGCCGGCCAGCTGCATTTCCTCGCGGACCGAAAGCCGCTCGCCCTGGTGATGCCCTTCGAGGTAGTACCCGACGTCGAGATCGCTCGACGGCATCGCCCGGCCAGATACCCGGCTGCCGAACACGTAGGCGACCAGCACCCGTCGTCCGCGAAACGCACGTTCGGCGGCGGCCTTCAGGCGATCGAGCCGGTCCGGCGCGAGCATGGTCACGAGGCTAGCAGGATCACGGCCGCCCTTCAAGCCGCCTGTCTGTAGCCGATTACCTCGGCACGTTCGGCTTCAGTCCGGTGAAGGTCATCCTGCCGCCGCCCCGCGGAATGCCACGGTGGCCTTTCTGGCCTTCTTCGCCGGGGCGACCATGGGCACCGGCGGTTTTTCCGCAGCCCCCCGCGAAAGAACTCTCACCAGCGCAATCGCGGCGGCCGGTTCCCCAGTACGGCGCGCACGATCGACCACGGTACGGCTATTGCTATCCGTTCAACCGGGCCTGCTCGATCTGCGGACCCGGGCTTTGCTGCGAGCCCAGAGACCACGCCCGGCGCGTGGACGACAGCGGGGGAACGACGATGGCACGACCGTCTGGCGTGGGTGGTGTGATCCTGATGGGAGCCGTCGTGCTGGCGGGCTGTTCCGGCAGCCGCGGACCCATGAGCAATCCGGTTGCCGCATCCGGAATGACGGGCACCTCCACGACGTACGCCTCGAACGGCGAGCGCATCTACTTCACCGCGGTGTCGTCGTCCGGCACGCCGATCTCGTACAGCGGTGGATTCTTCTCCGGCATGGGTCGTCTGACGTGCGCCATGTGCCACGGGCCGGGCGGGCACGGCGGCAGCACCACCATGATGGGCGCGATCGTCCAGGCGCCGGACATCACGTGGCCCGCGCTCACCGGAGCGGATCCCGACATGGAGCATCCGCCCTACACAGACCAGACAGTCAGGGCTGCGATTACCGATGGCGTAGACCCGGGCGGTCAGCCGCTCGACCAGACCATGCCCCGCTGGACCATCGCGCCCAACGACCTCGACGATCTCGTCAGCTATCTGAAGACGCTGCAATAAACGGGAACTGATGCGGGTCCGTTCACGAAACTGACGGTTGTCCGTTCGCGGACCTGAACGCTTGTCCGTTCCTGGAACTCACGCTCGCGCGTTCACAGAACTGACGCCATCCGTTCAGCGTGACACTCCCGAACGGACGAGGATCCCCCGTGAACGGACAGAGATCCCCCGTGATATCGTGAGCGTGATGGCGATCGACGTTCCTCCCCGGTGGCGGCGTGGCGCACCGCGCGCCCTGGCGGCCGTGGCCGCGTTGGTGGCGGTTTCGACGTCGCTCGCGCGCGCCGGCCAGGCGCCCCCCGACGCGGACGCGGTCGTGGCGCGCGCCGCGGCGTACGTCGCCGACTACGAGGCGCGCCTCTCCTCGGTCGTCGCCGAGGAGCGCTACGAGCAGCGGCTGCGCGTCCTCACCCTCACCGGCCCGGCGGCCGTCGTCGGATCGGCCGTGCAGGGCACCACGAGCACGGAGCGGCGGCGCCGGCTCGTCTCGGACTACCTGCTCGTGAAGGTCGCGGGCCTGAGCGGCTGGGTGCCGTTCCGCGACGTCATCGAGGTGGACGGTCAGGCGGTGCACGATCGCGACCAGCGGCTGTCCCGCCTGTTCCTCGAGTCGCCGGCCTACGCGATGGACCAGGCGATGCGCGTCGCCCAGGAGAGTGCGCGCTTCAACCTGGGCAACGTGCAGCGGAACGTCAACGTGCCGACGCTCGCGCTCCTGTTCCTCACCGACCGACACCGCCAGCGGCTCACCTTCCACCTCGACGGCGACCAGACAATCGACGACGTGCCGGCGGTCCGCCTCGCCTACGTCGAGTCGGGCCGGCCCACCCTCATCCACGGCGCCGACGACAAGGACATCGTCGCCGACGGAACCATCTGGGTGGAACCCGACACGGGCCGCATCCTCCAGACGCGCATCCACACCGACACCGGATCGCTCGAATCGGAGATCGTGGTGACGTACCGCGAGGACAAGAAGATGGGGCTGCTCGTGCCGTGGCGGATGCGGGAGAGCTACAAGAGCGCCAGCGAGCGCCTCGAGGGCACGGCCACCTATACGAAGTTCCGGAAGTTCCAGGTGGAAACGGGCGAGGTGATCAAGAAGTGAGAATGCCGAATGTCGAATGCCGAATGTCGAACATTCGTGGGCGAGGAATGTAGTGTGATCTGAGGCTTTTCATTCGACATTCGACATTCGGCATTCGACATTCACGCTGAGTCCCTGAACCACTTGACGGTCCGCTTCAGGCCCTCCTCGAACGACACCGTGGGCGCGTAGCCCAGCAGCGCCTTCGCCAGACCGATGTCGGCCTGCGAGTCGCGGACGTCGCCCTCGCGCGGCGGGCCGTACACGGGCTCGACCGTGGCGCCCGTCAGCTCGCGCAGCCGATCGAACAGCTCGTTGAGCGACACGCGGCCGCCGGTCGCCACGTTGATCACCCGGCCGCTCGCGGCGGGCGCGTCGGCGGCGCGCAGCACGCCGTCCACCACGTTGGCCACGTAGGTGAAGTCGCGCGTCTGCCCGCCGTCGCCGTGGATAGTCGGACGCTCGCCCGCCAGCAGCGCCCTAGCGAAGATCGAGATGACGCCCGAGTAGGGCGACCCGGGGTCCTGCCGCGGCCCGAAGACGTTGAAGTAGCGGATGGTCACGGTCTCGAGACCGTAGAGCCGCGTGAACATCCGCGCGTAGTCCTCCCCCACCAGCTTCTGCAGGGCGTAGGGTGACAGCGGCCGCGTGGGCATGTCCTCGCGCTTGGGCAGGGTGGGCGTGTCGCCGTACACCGACGACGAGCCGGCGAAGACGAGACGGCGCACGCCCGCATCGCGCGCGGCGACGAGCACGTTGAGCGTCGCGTCGATGTTGGCGCGGTTCGACGTGACCGGGTCCTTCACCGAACGCGGCACCGACGGGATGGCGGCCTGGTGCAGCACGACGTCGCAACCGGCCACGGCGCGCGCCGCCACCGCCGGGTCGGCGAGATCGCCCTCGAGAATCTCCACGCCGGGGACGTCGGCGAGGTTGGCGCGCCTGCCGGTCGAGAAGTCGTCGGCCACGCGCACCGCGTGGCCGCGGCGGACGAGCTCTTCGGCCAGGTGCGAGCCGATGAAGCCCGCGCCGCCGGTGACCAGGTAGGACGCCATCTTCATCGCCGATTGCCGATTGCCGATCGCCGATTGAACAACATCTGGACTGCCGCGTGCCGATTGAAAGGGGACGGTTGGAAGGTCCGCCGCAGCGCGGACGTAAGCCGAATTCTGTTCCCCTCGACTCGCCCTTGCGGCTCGCCCGGGGTGACGACCATTCCTCTAGCCCCGCCATCGCTGGCGGGGTCGAGCAACCTACCCGGAGGCTTCGGACGGGCCGTCCTCGAGCGCCTCCCTATTTGGCCTTGCTCCGTGCGGGGTTTTGCCTGCCGTCCCCGTTGCCGGGAACGCGGTGCGCTCTTACCGCACCTTTTCACCCTTACCCTTCGACGCGGAGCCCGAAGGCCCCGCGCTCAGGGCGGTATGTTTTCTGTGCCACTGTCCTTCGGGTCGCCCCGACCGGGGATTACCCGGCGCACTGCCCTGCGGAGTTCGGACTTTCCTCTCCGTCCGCCTTCGCCCCGGCCTCGCGGCCGGGGCTCCGGCGGGACGCAGCGGTCGTCTGTCCGGCTGCGGCGGATGTCAAAGAGCTGAGGGACGGCTCAGGTCCCCCTACCCGTCTGTCTCCTGCTTGATATTGTACTGCTCGAGCTTCTTGTACAGGTTGCTGCGCGGAGTGCCGATCACCTCGGCGGTCTTCGAGATGTTCCAACCGTTCTCGCGCAGCTTCTCAACGAGGAAGGTGCGCTCGGCGACTTCCTTGAACTCCCGCAGCGTGCCCGGCTTCTCCCGCTCATTATCGGGGCCGGGCACGTGGGCGTCAAGGCGCACGGCGGCGCGCACGTCGTCGGTGTCGATGGTGTCGCCCGGCGCCATGATGAGGAGGCGCTCGACGGTGTTGCGCAGCTCGCGGATGTTCCCCTTCCAGCGCGCCCGCTGCAGGAGCTCGATTGCGTCGGGCGCGAAGCACGCGGGCCGGCGGTTGTTCTCGCGGCTGAAGAGGTCGGAGAAGTGCTGCACGAGGAGCGGGACGTCCTCGGGCCGCTCCCGCAGCGGCGGCACGCGGATGGGGATGACGCTCAGGCGGAAGTAGAGGTCCTCGCGGAAGTTGCCTCGTTCGATCTCCGCCTCGAGGTCCTTGTTGGTGGCCGCGACCACGCGCACGTCCACCTTGATGGTGCGGGCCGAGCCGAGCCGCTCCACCTCGCCCTCCTGGAGCACGCGCAGCACCTTGGCCTGGGTCTTCTGGCTCATGTCGCCGACCTCGTCCAGGAAGATGCTGCCGCGGTCGGCCTGCTCGAACTTGCCGATCTGCTTCTCGGTGGCGCCGGTAAACGAGCCCTTCTCGTGGCCGAAGAGCTCCGACTCGATCAGCTCCTCGGGGATGGCGGCGCAGTTGACCTGCACGAACCGCTCGCGGCTGCGCAGGCTGTTGCGGTGGATGGCGCGCGCGATGAGCTCCTTGCCGACCCCGCTCTCGCCGATCAGCAGGACGGTGGCGTTGGTCGGCGCCGCGCGGCGCACGGCCTCCATCGCCTGCTTGAGCGCGGCGCTCTGACCGACGAGCTGGTGCCGGAGTTCCTCGGCGCGGCGGAGCGAGCGGTTCTCGTCGCGCAGCCGGCTCTGCGCCAGGGCGTTGCGCGCCTCGAGCATCACGCGCTCGCTCTCGAAGGGCTTCTCGATGAAGGTGAAGGCGCCGAGCTTGGTGGCCTCGACGGCGGTGGCCACCGTGCCGTGGCCCGAGATGATGATCACGGGCAGCGCCTCGTGCTGGCCGCGGATGCGGCTGAGCGCCTCGAGGCCGTCCATGCCCGGCATCTTGATGTCGAGGAACACCAGGTCGGGCGTCTCGCGCTCGATGGCCGACATGCCGTCCTGGGCGGTCGGCGCGAGCAGGCACTCGTAGCCCTCGTACTCCAGCGTCATCCGCATCGACTCGCGGATGGCCGGGTCGTCGTCCACCACCAGGATGCGTGCTTTCATCGGGCCTCGTCGACGGTGACGGCGATGAGGTCCCGGGAGCCGGGCGCGGGGTTGTACACGAGCAGGGCGAGCGCATCGCCGGGCCTGGCCGCCGCGAGGACGCGCTCGAACTCGGCGGCCGAGCGCACGGGCCGCCGGTTGATCTCCATGATGATCCAGCCGCGCCGGATGGCCGTGCCGTACACGGGCCCGGCCGAGTCCACGCCGGTCACCACCACGCCCTGGACCGTCGAAGGCACGCCGAAGCGGCGCGCGAACGTCTCTTCCATGTCGCGGACGGTCACGCCCAGCGTGGGGCGGCCGTGGCCCGCGGCCGGCGCCTCCGACGGCTCCGCGTCCGACGCGCCGCCAGGCGGCGCGTCCGCCGGCTCGGGCTCCTCGGCCGGCCGTTCCGCCAGCTTGATCGGCAGGCTCCGCTCGCGCTGGTCGCGCAGCACCTTCAGCTCGACGGTGCTGCCGGGCTGGTGCATGGAGATCTCGCGGATCAGGTCGTCGTCGCTCGTGACCTCGTGCTGGTCCACGGCGCGGATGAGGTCGTAGACGCGCAGGCCGGCGTGCTCGCCGGGCGAGCCGGGCGTGACGTCCAGCACGAGCGCGCCCATCGTGCCGGGCAGCCCGAGCGAGCGCTGGAGGTCGGGCGTGACCCGCACCAGGCTGACGCCGATGAAGCCGCGCGACACGCGCCCGCGGGTGCGCAGCTGCGGCAGCACCTCCGTCACCTGGTTGATCGGGATCGCGAAGCCGATGTTGTTGGCCTTGCGGCTGATGGCCGAGTTGATGCCGATCACCTCGCCGCGCGTGTTGATGAGCGGCCCGCCGCTGTTGCCGTAGTTGATCGCCGCGTCGGTCTGGATGTAGTCGTCCAGGCTCGGGTCGAAGAGCTTGCGACCGATGAAGCTGACGACGCCGACCGTGACCGAGTGCACGTAGCCGAGCGGGTTGCCGATCGCGCACACCCACTCGCCCACCCGCAGCTCGTCCGAATCGCCCAGGGGAGCGGCCGGCAGCGGCGACGCCGAGACGACGCGCAGCAGCGCGACGTCGATGGCCGGGTCGGCGCCCACGACCGACGCGCGGAAGCTGCGGCCGTCGGCCAGCGTCACCGTGATCCGCTCGGCGTTCTCGACCACGTGGTTGTTCGTGAGGATGTAGCCCTCGGGGTCGATGATGAACCCGCTGCCCGCGCCGCGCTGCGGCACCGGCCGATCGGTCTCGTCGGGCCCCGGGGTCTCGCCGTCCGGCGCCCGGCGGTAGCGGGGGGCCTCGGCCGGCGCAGCGACGAGCGACGTCGCGTTGATGTTGACCACCGTGTCGTCGACGCGCGACGCGATATCGGCGAAGTCCACGCCGCCCGGCACGGTCACGACGGGGCGCGGCTCGGGCGCCATGGCCCGCGCGGCGTCCACCGGCGCGCGCGTCACCACGGTCTGGATCGGCGCCGTGGCCGGCGCGAGCTGGCCGGACACGACCAGGCCGAGCAGAAACGCCACAGCGGCGGCGAGCCCGATGGTGACAATGAGAAACCGGCGAGGCATAGTGGTCAATCCATTATAAGCCGTTTGAACGCGGCTTCATCCAGCATCCGCACGCCGAGCGCCCGGGCCTTCTCGAGCTTGCTCCCCGGGTCGGCGCCCACCACCACGTAGCTCGTCTTCCGGCTGACCGCCGAGGTCACCCGCCCGCCGCGCGCCTCGATGGCCGCGGCCGCCTCGTCGCGGGAGAAGGCCTCCAGCGTGCCCGTGAGGACGAAGGTCTGGCCCGCGAACGGCAGGGTCGCCGCGCCCGCCCCTACGGCCGGCGCGACGGGCTGGAGCGGCGCGTCCGGGCCCGTCACGAGCCGCGCCATCAGCGCCAGGTTGCGCGGCTCGTCGAAGAAGTCGCGCACCGCGCGCGCCACGACCGGGCCGACGTCGGGCACGGTCTCGAGCGCCTCGGGCCTCGCGTCGATGAGCGCCTGCATGGCGCCGAAGGCCGCGGCCAGCGCCTGCGCGCCGCGCTCGCCCACGTGCCGGATGCCGATCGCGTAGACGACGCGCCACAGATCGCGCGTGCGGCTCTGCTCGATCTCGCCGACGAGGTTGGCCGCCGACTTGTTCCCCATCCGCTCCAGCGCCGCGAGCGTCGGCGCGTTGAGCGTGTAGAGGTCTGCGAAATCGCGCACGAGCCCGCGCTCGACGAGCTGGTTCACCAGCGACTCGCCCAGCCCCTCGATGTTCATCGCGCGCCGCGAGGCGAAGTGCAGCAGGCTCCGCCGGATCCGGGCCGCGCACGACGGGTTCGGGCAGCGCCAGACGACCTCGTCCTCGGGCTTCTGCAGCGCGCTCCCGCAGACCGGGCAGGCGCGCGGCATCTCCCACGGCCGGCTGCCCTCCGGCCGCCCGGCCAGGATCGGCTTCACGATCTTGGGGATGACGTCGCCGCCCTTCTCCACCAGCACCAGGTCGCCCTCGCGGAGGTCCTTCCGCGCGACCTCCTGTGCGTTGTGGAGGGTGGCCAGCGAAATCGTGGAGCCGCTCAGCCGGACCGGCTCGAGCACGGCATAGGGCGTGACGGCGCCCGTCCGCCCCACGTTCACGGCGATCTGCAGGAGCCGCGTCGTCGCCTGCTGCGCGGGGAACTTGAAGGCGAGCGCCCAGCGCGGGAACTTCGAGGTGGCGCCGAGCCGCGCGCGGTCGGCCAGCGCGTCGACCTTGACCACGACCCCGTCGGTCTCGAAGTCGAGCCCGCCGCGCCGGTCGGCCCACTCGGCGCAGTAGGCCACGACCTCGTCGATCCCCGCGCACGCGCGCCAGCCGCGCGCCACGGGCAGGCCCCAGGCGGCCAGCCGGTCGAGCGTCTCCGCGTGACGGGCGGCGACGGGCGGCGCGCCCTCGGGCAGCACCAGCTGATAGACGAACGCGCGCAGCCCGCGCCGGGCGACCTCCGCCGGGTCGAGGTTGCGCATGGCGCCGGCGGCGGCGTTGCGCGGGTTGGCGAAGAGCGGCTCCTCGCGGTCCTCGCGCTCGCGGTTCAGCCGGTCGAAGGCCGGCCGGGGCAGGTAGATCTCGCCGCGCACCTCGACGCGTCCCGCCGGCGCGTCACGGAGGCCGAGCGGGATCGCGCGGATGACGCGCACGTTCGACGTGACGTCCTCGCCGTGCACGCCGTCGCCGCGCGTGACGCCGCGCACCAACAGGCCGTCCTCGTAGGTGAGCGCGATGGAGAGGCCGTCGATCTTGAGCTCGGCCACGTAGCCGACCGGCCCGTCGCCCGCGTCGAGCCCCTTGCGCACGCGCTCGTCGAACGCGCGCAGCTCGTCCTCGCTGTACGCGTTGTCGAGGCTGAGCATCGGCGCGGCGTGCTCGACGGTGGCGAAGCCCTCGGCCGGTCGCCCGCCCACCCGCCGGGTCGGCGAGTCGGGCGTCACCAGCTCGGGGTACGCCCGCTCCAGCGCCTCCAGCTCCTCCATCAACGCGTCGAACGCGTCGTCGGTGATCTCGGGGTCGGCGAGGACGTAGTACCGCTCCTCGTGATGGCGAATCAGGCGGCGCAGCTCGAGGATGCGGTCGGCGGGCCCGGTCATGATGGGCGGTCGCCGAGCTCGCGCCTGGCGACGCGATCGAACGCGTCGAAGGCGGCCTGGCCCCAGAGGACGAGCACCACCCGGATGAGCGTGGTCGGCGCCGCGGCGTGCTCGCGGACGGCGGCGAGCATGACCTCGGCGCAGCGCTCGAGAGAGAACCCGCCCACGCCGGTGCCGAGCGCGGGCAACGCAATCGACCGCACGCCGCGGTTCCGGGCCGCCGCGAGCGCGCTCGCGGTCGCCCGGCGGACGAGCGTCTCGTCGGTCCGCAGGTCCTGCCCCATCACCGCGGCGTGGATCACGCAGGTCATCGGCAGGCGGCCGGCGCCGGTGACCACCGCGTCCCCCACCCGGATCGGTCCCTGCGCCATCGCTTCGCGCTCGATCGCGTCGCCCCCGCGCGCCTTGATGGCGCCGGCCACACCCGCGCCCATCCACAACGCGTCGTTCGCCGCGTTCACGATGGCGTCCACGGGCTGGCGGGTGATGTCCCCCTCGACCAGCGCGACCGTCAGGCCGCCCAGCGGGAATTCGGACGTCGTCAGGGTCATGGCCGGATCGGGCCCTCCGGCGATCGGGCGGTCGAGCGCCCCTATCGGTCCCGCGACAGCACGTAGTCCGGCAGCGCGAGCAGCCGCTCGCGATCGCGGCTGGGCGGGAAGGCGTCGAGATAGCGCTTGGCGTTGGTGGCGTACTCCACGGCCTTGTCGTACGCCGACTCGGTGGCGCGGTGCTCGGCGAGGAGCTGGGCGATCGCCTGCCACGACTCGGGCGTCACGGTGCGCTCGCGCACGGCCGTGCGCACGAGCTCCGCGGCATGGTCGCCGGCGCGCTGCAGCAGGTAGATGATGGGCAGCGTGATCTTCCCCTCGCGCAGGTCGCCGCCGACCGGCTTGCCGAGCGCCCGCTCGTCGGCGGTGAAATCCAGCAGGTCGTCCACCAGCTGGAACGCCACGCCGAGATTGAAGCCGTACTCGCGCAACGCGCGCTCCTGCTCGGCGTCCACGCCGCCCAGCAGGCCGCCGATCTGGGCGCAGCCGGCGAACAGGTAGGCCGTCTTGCGGCGGATGATCTCGAAGTGCTCTTCCTCGGTGATGTCGACGTCGCCGGTCTTGGTGAGCTGGTACAGCTCGCCCTCGATCATGCGGAGCGTCACGTCGCAGAGCAGCCGGATCACGTCCAGCGAGTCCTCGGTGAGCGCGAGCGCCATCGACTTGATGTAGAGGTAGTCGCCGAGGAGGACGGTGACGTCGTTGCCCCACCGCGAGTGCACGGCCAGGCGGCCGCGCCGGAGGTCGGACTGGTCGATGATGTCGTCGTGGACGAGCGTCGCGGTGTGGATGAACTCCACGACCGACGCGTAGAGCACGGCCCGGTCGCCCGTGTAGCCGGCCAGCCGGGACGCCATCAGCAGCACGGCCGGGCGGACCCGCTTGCCGCCGCTCGTCTGGATGTACTTGCCGATCTGCGGAATCAGCTCGACCCGGGACTGCACGTGACGCGCGAACTCCCGCTCGACGGCTTCCAGATCGGCGCGGATCGGCTCGAAGATCTGGGACAGGTCCCCGGACGGCGGGTTCGGCACGGGTCTAGGCTCGGCAGCCCCTTGAGTCGCCATAATCCAAGAAAAGGACAGTGCACGAAATCAGACCATACTTGCGTCCGGGTGTCAACGCGCTAAGCCATTGCCCCAACAGGTTTTGGGCCGACAGCCCGGACGTTCTCAGGGACGGAACAGCGCCTCGTACGCGGCAACGGCGCCCGCCGCGACAGTCGCTTCCGGCTCGCCGCGCAGGCGGGCCAGCGCCTCGACGACGTGCACGACGCGGGCCGGCTCGTTGCGCTGCCCCCGGTGCGGGACCGGGGCCAGATACGGCGCGTCGGTCTCGACGAGCAGCCGGTCGAGCGGCACGATCCGCGCGGCGCCCCGAATGTCCTCGGCGCGCGGGAAGGTCACGACGCCCGCAAACGACACGTAGAAGCCCAGGTCGAGCACCGCCCGCGCCATGCCGGCGTCGCCGGAGAAGCAGTGGAACACGCCGCGCACCTGGCCCTCGCCCGCCTCGCGGAGGATCGCGAACGTGTCGTCGGTCGCCTCGCGGGTGTGGATGACGACCGGCAGGGCCAGCTCGCGCGCGAGCGTCACCTGCCGCCCGAACACGAGCTGCTGCACGGCCCGCGGCGCGACATCGTAGTGGTAGTCGAGGCCGATCTCCCCGAGCGCCCGTACGCCCGGTCGATCCGCCACCGCCGCCCGGACGACGTCGACGACCGTCGCCGGCTGCCCGGCGAAGCGGCCGGCCTCGTGCGGATGGACACCGGCGGCGAACCGCACCTCAGGCCAGAGCGTCGCCACCCGATCGGCCCGCCGCGCCTCGGCGGCGTTGCCGGCCGCCAGCACGCACAGCGCGTGGCGCAGGCCGGCCTGGCGGGCCCGATCGACGACCTCGGCCAGGTCGGGCTCGAACGCCTCGTCGGCGAGGTGGCAGTGGGAGTCGATCATGATCGTTCCGAATGGAGAATGTCGAATGGAGAATGTCGAATGGAGAATGTCGAATGGAGAAGACGGGAACGCTGATTCGGCGCCCGGGGTTCAACAATTCAGCATTCAGCACTCGCCATTCAACATTCCGACCACTCAGCGCACCCTGCTTCCCGGCGGCGGTACGGGCTCGTCGAAGGTCACGAGCGCCGGCTTTCCGCCCTCCGGGCTCGCGGCGAGCACCATGCCGTTCGACTCGATGCCCATCAGCTTCGCCGGCTTCAGGTTGAACACGACGGCCACCGTGCGCCCGACGAGCGACTCGGCCTCGTAGGCGTCGGCGATGCCGGCCACGAGCGTGCGCTGCTCGGTGCCGACGTCCACCTGCAGCTTGACGAGCTTCTTCGAGTTGGGCACCTTCTCGGCGGCCAGCACCTTGGCCACGCGCAGCTCGACCTTCATGAACTCGTCGATCGAGATCCGCTCGCCGCCCGCCTGGGCGGGGGTCGCCGTGGGGGTCACGGGCAGCGCGGCGGGTGGCGCCGGCTGGTCCTTCTGTTCCTCGCTCATCGGTTTGGCCCTCCGGGTCGAATGCGCGGCCTTCGCCGCGGGTTCTTCTGGCGCCGCAGCGGGCGGCGCCTTCGGCTCCAGCCGCGGCCACAGCGGGTCGGCCTTCGCCACCACGCGCTCGCCGGCCGGCCGCCACCGCGCCGCGTCGTGGAGCTCCAGTCCCTCCGGCACCGGCTCCCCCACCCGCCGCAACATCTGGGCCGACGAGGACGGCATGATCGGCAGCAGGAGGGTCGCCGCGAGACGCACGGCCTCGGTGACGTCGTAGAGCGTTTGGGTCAGACGGCCGGCCTGCGCCGGGTCGCGGGCGAGCGTCCAGGGCTCGGTTTCGGCGATGAACTCGTTGGCCGCGTCCACGATCCGGTAGGCGGCGGCGGCGCCCTCGTGCAGCGCGAGCGCGTCCATGCTCCGGCGGTAGTCGGCCACGGCGGCCTCCGCGGTGGCCGCCAGGCGACCGGCCGTCGCACCGGACGCCCGCAAACGCCCGCCGCGGTAGCGGTCCGTCATGGCCGCGACGCGGTTGACGAGGTTGCCCAGGTTGTTGGCCAGGTCGACGTTGTAGCGCTCCTCGAAGCGCTCCCACGAGAAGTCACCGTCGGCGCCGTAGGCGATCTCCTTCACGAGATAGAGCCGCAGCGGGTCGGCGCCGAAGCGGTCGGCCGCGTCGACCGGGTCGAGGATCGTGCCGAGCGACTTGCTCATCTTCTGGCCCTTCAGGGACACGAACCCGTGGCCGAAGATCTGCCGCGGCAGCGCCACGCCGGCGCTCATCAGCATCGCCGGCCAGACCGCCGCGTGGAAGCGCGTGATGTCCTTCCCGATCACGTGCAGGTCGGCCGGCCACCACCGGGCGAATTGCCCGGCGTCGGTGCCCAGCCCCACCGCCGACGCGTAGTTGATGAGCGCGTCGAACCACACGTAGACGACGCTCGACGGATCGGACGGGAGCGGAATGCCCCACGACTGGCCGGCGCGGCTGACGGAGATGTCCTCGAGCCCGCTCTCGAGCAGCCGCAGGATCTCGTTGCGGCGCACGTCCGGCACGAGGAACTCGGGGTGCGCCGCGAAGTGGTCGATGAGCGGCTGCCGGTACTTCGACAGCCGGAAGAAGTGGTTCTTCTCGCGGATCCACTCCGGCGGCCGCAGGTGCACCGGGCAGTTGCCGTCCACGAGGTCCTTCTCCTGCTTGAACGCCTCGCAGGAGACGCAGTACCAGCCTTCGTAGTGGCCCTCGTAGAGATCGCCCGCCTTCGCGATGCGCTCGGCGAGCGCCGTTACCCCCGCCCGGTGCCGCGGCTCCGTCGTCCGGATGAAGTCGTCGAAGGAGATGTCGAGCTTGCGCCAGACCTCGCGGAACTCCTGCTCCATCCGGTCGCAGTAGGCGAGCGGGTCGAGGCCGAGCTCGACGGCGCGCCGGTAGACGTTCTGCGAGTGCTCGTCGTTGCCCATCAGGAAATGGGTCTCGTCGCCGCGCAGCCGGCGGTAGCGGGCAATGACGTCGGCCGTGATCTTCTCGTAGGCCGTCCCGAGGTGCGGGCGGCTGTTCACGTAGTCGATCGCGGTCGTCAGATAGAAGCGGGACATACGGGTAATTGATGATACTTGATCGACTGGGGACTGGGGGCTGGGGGCTCGGGACTCGGGACTCGGGACCGGCTCAGGGCTCACGGCTCATGAGCCCTCGCGATCGAGGTACGCCTTGACGGCGAGGGCGTGAACGTCCTTGATCGACCGGTCGTGCTCGCCCGCCAGCCGGGCGCAGTCCTCGAACTCGGGCAGGGCGTTCACGACCCGTCCGCCCCGGCGCGACACCTTGATGCGCACGGCGCCCAGGGGGGTCGTCACCTCGACGATCTCCCGCGCCAGGCACTCCCGCTCCACTTCCTGGTAGCGCAGGCCGATCGTGGTCGTCTCTCGGAAGACGACCGCGCTCAGCGCTTCGCGCAGCCCGGGCGGGGCGATCGCGGTCACGAGCGTGCCGGGACGACCCTTCTTCATCTGCGCCGGCACGTAGAACACCTCATGCGCGCCCGCGGCGTAGAGCCGATCCATGAGCGGCCCGAAGATCTGCGGGTTCATGTCGTCGACCTCGAACTCGAGCACGCCGACGCGATCGCCCGGGCGGTCGGCCGCCGCCTCACCCACGAAGAGCCGAAGTACGTTCGGCGCGCCCGGGAGCTCGCGGTCGCCCGCGCCGTAGCCGATCCGCTCGATTCGCATGGCCGGCAGCGGCCCGTAGCGGTGCGCGTAAGCCGTCACGAGCAACGCGCCGGTCGGCGTCACGAGCTCGGCCGGCACGCCGCGCGCGTAGACCGGCGCGCCCTGAAGCTGGAGCAGCCGCGCCGTGGCCGGCGCGGGCACGGGAAACGTTCCGTGGGCGCATTCGACCGTGCCGCTGCCGACGTTGAGGGGCGATGCCACGACCTCGTCCGCGCCGAACCACTCCAGCCCGAAGACCGCGCCGACGATGTCCACGATCGAGTCGAGGGCGCCGACCTCGTGCAGGTGCACCTCGTCGACCGGCATGCCGTGAATGGCGGCCTCGACCTCGGCCAGGCGCCCGAAGAGCGCCTGGCTGCGGGCCTTTCCGGAGGCCGACAGCGCGGACCCGTCGATGAGGGCCGCGATCTCCACGAGGCTGCGGTGGTGATGGGACTGGGGACTGGGGACTGGGGGCTGGGGACTCGGCCGGTCATGGTCGTACGCATGATCGTGCGCACGATCGTGCCCGTGATCGTGCCCGTGGGCCCCGGGGGCCTTCGGCGCCGAAGCCTTGGCGGACGCGGCCCCGCTCTCGTGCAGGCGGAACTTCGTGGCCGCGACGCCCGACCGCATGACGCGGTCGGCCGTCACGTCGATCCCGATCGCCAGGCTGCCGAGCGCGCGCCGCAACTCGTCGAGCGGCAGGCCGGCGTCGAGGAGCGCCCCCAGGATCATGTCGCCGGACGCGCCGGAGAAGCAGTCGAGATAGAGGATGCGGGACATGGGCAATGATGAAACGAGGGCGACGGGTGCCGGATCGCGAGTCACCGAGTGCGCGCCTACAGGCGCCCGGTCTCCTTGAAGCTGCAGTAGCGCGTGTCGGTCAGCACGAGGTGATCGACCACCACGATGCCCATCAGCTCGCCGGCGGCCGCCAGCCGGCGCGTCAGTTCCACGTCGTCGCGGCTGGGCATCGGATCGCCGGACGGATGGTTGTGAAAGAGAATGAGCGCCGCCGCGCCGCCGGCCACGGCCTCCCGGAAGACCTCGCGCGGGTGCACCACGCTGGCGTCGAGCGTCCCGACCGACAGGACCTTCGTCTTCAGCACGCGGTGCCGCGTGTCGAGCAGCACGACCCCGAACTGCTCCACCGGCGCCGCGCCGAATTCCGGGATCAGCTGCCGCGCGGCGTCGCGCGGGCTCGCGCACTGCGGGCGGGCCTGGGCGGCGCGCATCAACGTCCGGCGCCCCAGCTCCACGGCCGCGAGGATCCGGGATGCCCGCGCTGGACCCACGCCTCGCACGCGGCACGCCGCGCCGTGTCCCCAGCGCGTCAGCGCCTGCACGCCGCCGGCCGCCTCGAGCACGGCGTTGGCGACCTCGAGCGCCGTCGCCCGGCGCGAACCGCTTCCGACGACGATGGCCAGCAGCTCGTTGTCGCCCAGGGCCGACGGTCCGAGCCGCGCCAGCTTCTCGCGCGGCCGATCGTGCGGAGCGAGGTTTTTCATCGTAGCAGGTTGGGGCGCGGCCCGCCAGCGCAGGCCCGCGGCGGCCGACCCTTGCTATACTGAGCCGATGTCCCGTCGCCTTGCCGTCCTCGCCGTGCTGCTCGCCCTGGGTTGGGCCTGCGCGAACCCGCCCGACAAGGAGATCCACCAGGCACAGGGCGCAATCGACGCCGCCCGTGCCGCCGGCGCCGAGCAGTACGCCCCGGCCGCGCTCGAGGCCGCCACGACGGCGCTCGCCCACTCCCGCGAGGCCGTCGATCAGCGCGACTACCGGCTGGCGCTCAGCCTGGCGCTCGAAGCGCAGGAGAACGCCCGGTCGGCCGCCCGGGCGGCCGCCGGACAGAAGGCGATCGTTCGCAGCGAGGCCGAGCGCACGCTGACGGCCATCGACGGCGTCCTGGCGCAGGCCGCCGCGCGCCTCAAGACCGCCCGCGGTCGCGGCGGCGCCGTGGCCACGGCCGCGTCGGCGCTGGAGGCCCAGGTGCAGGCCGCCAACCGCGCCGTGCAAGAAGCGCGCTCGGCGCTCGCGGCCGAGGACTACCTCGCGGCCCGCCATGCGCTCGGCGGCGTGCTCGACGGCCTGAACGGCCGTCTCGAGGCGCTCGATCGCGCGCTCGGCTCCCGCCGCCGGCACTAGGCCGCGGGGGTTCCCGCGGAACGGCGTCGGGCAGACCTTGCCCGCCGTTCTCTGTCCCGTCCTTGCAGTTTCTGCCAGGCAGTCTCTTCACGCGAGCATCGGCCCGATCGTCATCACCAGGGCGACGACGACGACGTAGCCGACGAGATCGAGGACCAGGCCGTGCCGGATCATGGAGGTGATGGGGACGTAGCCGGAGCTGTAGACGATCGCGTTCGGCGGCGTGGACACCGGCATCATGAACGCCATGCTGGCGCCGAGCGTGGCCCCGAGCGCGGGCTGGATGGCCGGGACGCCGGCGGCCTCCGCGACGGCGATGGCGATCGGCACGATCATGGTCGCCGACGCGGTGTTCGAGGCGGTCTCGGTGATGAGAATCGCCAGCGCCGTGAACAGCATGGTGAGCGCGAGGGTCGTCTGGTCGGGAAGCCAGGCGAGGATGCCCCGTCCCATCGCCTCGGCCAGGCCCGTCGAGAACGTCAGCCCGCCGAGCGCCAGGCCGCCGCCGAACAGCAGGATGATGCCCCAGTCGATCTTCACCGCCTGGGCCCAGGTAATCGTCGCGCCGCCCGCCTCGCCGCCCAGCGGCAGGAGGAACAGCAGCAGCGCGCCGATCATGGCGGCCACCGCCTCGGGCACCGAGGCGTTGAACGCCTCGGCGAACCCGCCCTGGCCCAGGCCGGCGAGCGTCAGCACGCCGGGCGTGAGCCACAGGATCACGGTGAGGCTGAAGGCGACGAGCACGTTGCGCTGGCCTCGGGAGAGCGGGCCGAGCCGGTGGAGCTCCTCGACGGCGAGCGTGGCGTCGGCCATCGGCAGGGAGTGTCCGCGCAGGCAGGCGACGCGGAAGTAGATCGCCTGGAACCCGAACATGATCGCCGCGAGCGGCACGCCGACGAGCATCCACCGGAAGAAGGAGATGTGGATGCCGGCGGTGCGCTCGAGCACGCCAATCCCGATCAGGTTGGGCGGCGTGCCGACCGGCGTCGCCATGCCGCCGATCGACGAGCCGAAGGCGGTAATCAGCATGAGCGCGAGGGCGAACTGCTCGACGCCGCGGTCCTCGGTGCGGTCGCCGCGCAGGTGCCCGACGATCGACATGGCAATCGGGAACATCATCGCCGTCGTCGCCGTGTTGCTGAGCCACATCGAGAGCACGGTCGACACACCGCCGAAGACGACGAGCACGCGGACCGGACTCCGGCCGACCCAGCGCATGGAGAGCGCCTGGAACGCGATGCGGCGGTCCAGCCCGTGGACGTACATCGCCTCGGCCAGCATGAAGCTGCCCATGAACAGGAAGATGATGGGATCGGCGAACGGCGCGAACACCTGCCGGGCCGTACCGACGCGCAGCACGACGGAGAGGACCGGGCCGGCCACGGCCGTCACGGGCAGCGGGACCGCCTCGGTCACCCAGTAGACGATGACGAACGCCAGGACGGCGGCCAGCCGGTGCGCCTCGCCCGAGATCGACCGCAGGGGCAGCAGCAGCACGGCAAGGAACAGCGCGGGGCCGAGCCAGAGGCCGATCCGGCGGCGCGCACGATTGAAGCGATCCTCGCCGCGCGAATACGCCTCGACGGCCACCACCTCGTCGTCGCCGGTCATCCCTGCAGCCATTGTCCCTCCAGCACGAGCTCCGCCCAGCCCGTGAGAAAAAGGCCGTCCCCGCGCCACTCCACGCGCTGGGTCCCGCCCGGCGCCGCCACCTCCACGTCCCGGGAGGCGCCGCCGAAGGCCGCGGCCGCCACGG
>JAHECP010000207.1 GCA_024641665.1 Acidobacteriota bacterium | reverse complement strand
CGCGCTGGCCGGCACCCCGCCGAGCCTCACCTCCCGCGCGGCCGCGGGCACGGCCCCGCCAAGGTCCGGGGCCGGTCGATCCGCCGGGTACTCGGCCACGCGCACGTAGGTGGCGCGCCGGCCGTGCCGGCGCCGGCGGCGGTCGTCGGCCAGCATGCCGATTGTGACCAGGTCGTGGCTGGCCACGAGCGCCTCGGCGTCGCGGTCGGTCGGACGCTCCCCGGCCGCCACGCGCGCCGCGATGTCGTCGAGCCTCACGCTCATCGCCGCGTTCCCCCGGATCCGGGCGTCCACCCCGCGCCAATCCGCGCCCAGATCTCCGCCGCCCGGCGTCCCGCCGCCTCGGTCGTCCGGATGCGCGCGGGCCACTCGCGCGTGAAGCCCTCCGACGGCCACTTGCGCGTGGCGTCGATGCCCATCTTCCCGCCGTAGGCCGGCACGTCCGACGCGTTCTCGAGGTCGTCCATGGGCCCCTTCGTGAGCTGGATGTCGCGGCTGGGGTCCATGTGCGTCCCCACGATCCAGGCGATCTCTGCCTCGTTCTGCACGTCGACGTCACGGTCCACGACGATGACGACCTTCGAGAACATCAGCTGCCCGAGGCCCCAGAACGCGTTCATGATCTTGCGCGCGTGACCCGGATAGCGCTTGTCGATCGACACCAGCACGAGGTTGTGGAAGATCCCGGCGGCCGGGAAGTGCATGTCGACGATCTCGGGCAGCGTCTTGCGGATGAGCGGCAGGAAGATCCGTTCGCTGGCCAGGCCGAGGTAGTAGTCCTCCTGCGGCGGCACGCCCACCACGGTCGTGAGGTAGACGGGGCGCGTGCGCCGCGTCACGCAGGTCACGTGGAAGACCGGGAAGTCATCGGCCAGCGAATAGAAGCCGGTGTGGTCGCCGAACGGCCCCTCGCGGCGCCGCTCGCCCGGCTCGACGTAGCCCTCGAGCACGATCTGCGCGTTGGCGGGCACCTCCAGGTCGACCGTGACGCCCTTGACGAGGTCCACGCGCTCGCGCCGGAGGAAGCCGGCGAGCAGCAACTCGTCGAGGCCCTCGGGCATCGGCGCGGTCGCCGCGTACGCCACCGCCGGGTCCGGTCCGATCGCCACGGCGACCTCGAGCCGCCGGCCGAGGCGCTCGGCCACGCGGTAGTGCTGCGCGCCGCCCTTGTGCCGCTGCCAGTGCATGCCCGTCGTGCGGCCGTCGAAGACCTGCATGCGGTACATGCCCACGTTGCGCACGCCGGTCTCCGGGTCCTTGGTGATCACGAACGGGAAGGTGATGAACCGGCCGCCGTCCTCGGGCCAGCACCGCAGGATCGGCAGCTCGTCGAGGGTGCCGTCGCGCCCGACGACCTCCTGGCAGGGCGCGTCCTTCACGACGCGCGGCATCAGGTCGCGCAGCCGTCCCACCATCGGCAGCATCTTCATCGCGTCGAAGAGGCCGGTCGGCATCTTCGGCGTCGTCAGCTCGTCGATCTCCCGGGCGATCTCGTCGAGCGAGGACACGCCCAGCGCGAGACACATCCGCTCGATCGAGCCGAACACGTTCGTCGCCACCGGCACGTCGAAGCCGGCGGGCCGTTCGAAGAGGAGCGCCGGCCCGCCGTCCGGCGACTTGGACACGCGGTCGGTCACGGCCGCGATCTCCAGGTCGGGGCTCACCTCCTCCCGGACGCGCGCCAGCTCCCCTTTCTGGTCGAGAGTGGTGAGAAACGCGTTGAGATCTTCGTACATGATCCTCGTCCGTTCAGGGACCCGCGGTTGTCCGTTCGGCGCCCGACCCTTGCCGTTCGGAGACTGGCGCCTGTCCGTTCGGCGTTCCTGAGCCGTGAGCCGTTGTCAGCCCTTCGCCATCGCGTCGTTGATGCGTTCAGCGAGCGCGAGCGCGCGGCGGCCGTCTTCGCCGCTGACGAGCGGGCGGCGCCGCTCGCGCACGGCGGCGGCGAAGTCGGCCATCTCGAGCAACAGCGGCTCCTGCCGCGTCACGGGCAGCTTGCCGCCTTCGATCCCGGGCCGCTCGCCCTCGCGACGCACCAGCCGCCAGCCCTCCACCTCCTGCTCGGCGTAGTCCACCGACACGTACATGTCGGGCTGGAAGAACCGGAGCTTGCGCACACGGTCACGGCTGATGCGGCTCGCCGTGACGTTGGCGACGCAGCCCGACTCGAAGCGCAGCCGCGCGTTGGCGATGTCGACCCGATCGGTGAGCACCGGCACGCCCACCGCCTCCACCGAGGCGACCTCCGACCTGACGATCGACAGGATCACGTCGAGGTCGTGGATCATCAGGTCGAACACCACGTCGATGTCGAGGCTTCGGTCCGGAAACGCGCCGAGCCGGTGGACCTCCACGAACCGCGGCGTGGTGACCACGGGCGCGATGGCCTGCACGGCCGGGTTGTAGCGTTCGGTGTGCCCCACGGCGAGCGTCGCGCCGGCGCGCGCGGCCAGCGCGATCAGCTCGTCGGCCTCGGCGAGCGACGCGGCCATCGGCTTCTCGACGAGCACGCTCACGCCGCGTTCGAGGAACGTCCGCGCCACCTCCAGGTGAGCCTTCGTCGGCACGGCCACGGTGACCGCGTCCACCTCGCCCACCAGATCGCGGTGATCGGTGACCGCGCGTGCGCCGGCCGGGGCCGCGGCCGCCGCCGCGCGGCCCGCGTCCAGATCGGCCACGGCGACCAGCCGCGCGCCCGGCAGCGCGGACAGGATCCGCGCGTGGTGCCGGCCCAGGTGACCGACGCCCACGACCGCCACCCGGAGCGGCGGGCCGGCCTCCGGCGCCTGGCCGCCATCGCCGGGCCTCTGGCCTCCGGCCTCTGGCCTCTGATCGGTCACGGCTCTCTCCCCACCACCGCGATGCCGGCCTCGTCGGCGGCCCGCACGAACGCGGCGCCGTCGAGCACGAGCGTCCGGCCCGCGTCAATCGAGATGGCGGTCGCGCCGGCCGCCCGCATGGCCTCGATCGTCGGCACGCCGACGACGGGCACGTCGAAGCGCATGTCCTGGTTCGGCTTGGCCACCTTCACGACGCGGGTGCCCGGCCCGCCGAGGCGCCCGCCGCGCGCGATCACCTCGTCGGTGCCCTCCATGGCCTCGACCGCCACGACCGCCTGGTCCTTGACGACGACGGACTGGCCGATGTCGAGCCCGGCCAGGACGTCCGCCACGCGGTAGCCGACCTCGAGGTCCCGCCGTTCGTCGCCGGCCGGGGCGCGCCGCCCGAGCGTGCCCGCGCCGGCCAGCAACGGCCGCAGGAACGTCGTCGAGTCGACGAGCGTGATGCCGTGCTCGGCCAGCACGTCCGCCACCGCCGAGATGAGCGCGTCGGTGTTCTTCGATCGGACGCGACCGAGCACCTTCAGCAGCGTCAGGTCGGGCACCACACCCGAGAAGAGGCGGGTGTGCTTCACCTGCCCGGCCATGATCGCCTCGGAGGCGCCGGCCGCCTGCAGGAGGCTGATGCACGTCCCCAGCTGCCCGAGCGAGACGCGATGCACGTCGGCCCCGCCCAGGCGCGCCGCGAGCGCCTCGAGCTCGGGCGAGGCCTCCTCGCGCACGGCGATCACCGTCACCTCGCGGCCGAGCGCACGGGCGGCCTCGAGCACGAGACCCGGGAAGCGGCCGTTACCGGCGATCAGACCGATGCGGGACATGGCGGACATCCTGCTGGGTCGGCGCGGGCGCGGGGCCGCGCGGAGCGCCTTACTCCTCCGCGACGACGTCCTCGAGCCGGCGGCTCGGCCGGCGCAGCGTGACGCCCCGCGTGGTCTCCCGGATGAAGGCGACCAGGAACCGGACCTCGTCGCAGTCGAGCGACGAATCGCGCTCGATCCGGGCCAGCGCCTGCGTGGTGTTCAGCCGCGACTGAAGGAGGTAGCGGTAGGCCCGGCGCAGCTTCGAGACGACGTCGGCCGGAAACCCGCGACGGACGAGCCCGATCGTGTTGAGCCCGAACACCCGCGCCGGCCGGTTGCCCACGGTCTTCGCGTAGGGCAGCGCGTCCATGGTGATCACGGAGTCGCCGCCGATGAAGGCGTGCCGCCCCACGCGCGAGAACTGGTGGATTCCCGACAGCGCGCTCACCGTCGCGAAATCCTGGACCTCGACGTGGCCGCCGAGCGTCGCGCCGTTGCCGAAGATCGTGTCGTTGCCCACGTGGCAGTCGTGCGCGATGTGCACGTAGGCCATCAGGTAGTTCCGGTCCCCGATGGACGTGACGCCGCCGCCGCCGGCGGTGCCGCGGTGGATCGTGACGAACTCGCGGAACACGTTGCGCCGGCCAATCACCACCCGGGTCCGCTCTCCCCTGAACTTCAGGTCCTGCGGGATGAGCCCGATCGAGACGAACGGGTAGACCTCGGTCTCCTCGCCGATCTCGGTCCAACCCTCGATGAGCGCCGACGCGCCGACCTTGCAGCGGCGGCCGAGCCGCACGTTGGCGCCGATGACCGCGTGCGGGCCGATGACGGTGCCCTCGCCGATCTCGGCGCCCGCGTGGACGACGGCCGACGGGTGGATGTCGACGGCCTCTCCGGCAATGCCGAGCAGCAGCTCGGCCTCGGCCACCACCAGGCCGTCGACGTAGGCGGCGCACTGGGCGCGGGCGAGCGACGCCCGCCGGCGTCGCAGCGTCACCTCGAGGCGGAGCCGGTCGCCCGGCACGACCTGCCGCCGGAACTTCGCGCGGTCCACGCCGCGCAGGTACGTCCGGCCGGCGGCGTGGGACCCTTCGCGCTGCAGCAGCAGGAGCGTCGCCACCTGCGCGAGCGACTCGATCATGAGGACGCCCGGCATGAGTGGCGTGCCCGGAAAATGTCCCTGGAAGAACTCCTCGTTGACCGTGACGTTCTTCACGGCCACGAGCCGGCGCCCCGGCTCGTGCTCGGTCACCGCGTCGACGAGCAGGGACGGATAGCGATAGCAGAGGCGGTCGACGACCGCCGGGATGTCGATGGGCACAGGGGTCACGGGCCGCCTAGGGTCTGCCCCCGCCGGGCGCCTTGGCCGCGGCTGCGGCGTCGAACGCCTTGATGACCTCGCCGGTGACGTCCAGCCCGCGGTCGGCCCAGACGAGGCCCGAGTCGCCGACGCTGAACACCATGTAGAGGTCCTTGGCCACGGCGACCTTCTCGATGACCGGCTCGAGCTGCTTCTGGAACTCCGCCTGCAGCTCGGTCTGCAGGTCCTGCACCTCCGCCTGCGCGTTCTGCGTGAGGAACTGGTACTCGCGCGTCATCCGGTCGATGTCCTTCTCGAGCGCGGTCCGCGCCGTGTCGCTCATCACGGTCTGCCCCTGCTGGAGCTTCTGCTGGGCGGCCTGGAGCTCTTTCTGCTTCGCGGCGAGCTCGTCGTTCTTCTTGCGCTGCAGGTCCTGGATGCGCGCGGCATAGGCCTTGCCCTGCGCCGAGCTGCTGGCGACCATCTGGATGTTCACGTAGGCGATCTTCGCGTCCTGCGGGAACGGCCGTGGCGGCGGCGCCGGCTGTGCCTGAGCCGGCGGCGTCTGCGCCTGGGTGGGGGGGGGCGTCTGCTGGGCCGGCGGCGTCTGCGCCTGGGCCAGGACCGACCCGGTCACGAGCAGCGTGCTCAACACACACACGATCATCGGTCGTCTCATACTCGGTTGAACCTCTCACTGGAAAGATAGCGTAGATGCCTCGCGCGAAACCAGCCCCCCACCCTGCCGCGGCGCCGCGCCGCCGGGCCGTCCTCGGGGGACGTCAGGCCGTCTCCTCAGTGCGACACCGTCGCCCTCAACTCTCTCGCCGCCATCCGGGCCGAGGTCGGATACACTAGCAAGGATCCCGCGGATGCGCGGGGAACGCCCCTTGCTTAGGATAGTCCAGTTTTGCCAAGGAGACGGCATGCGTCGATCGATATCCCGCACGTTCTTCGCCCTGGTCGTCGCCGCGTCGGCGGCGTGGGCGTGCGGCGGCACATCCAACAATCCGTTCAACCCCACGCCCCCGGCGCCCGAGACCCTGACGTTCGACGGCACGCTGACGCCGAACGGCGCCCAGACGTTCTCGTTCCCGGCGAACTACTCGGGCACCGTGACCGCCACCCTCACCAGCTTCGGGCCCGACTCGCCCCTGACCGTGGGGCTGTCCCTGGGCACCTGGAGCGGCTCGGCCTGCACGCTGGTGGTGACCAACGACTCGGCCACGCAGGGCACGGTCGTCACCGCCACGTCCTCGTCGGCCGGCAGCCTGTGCGTGCGAGTGTACGATGTCGGCACGCTGACCGAGGCTCTGCCGTTCATCGTGACCGTCGTCCACCCGTAACCCGCGCCGGGACCGTGCACGGCCCCGGATCGGCCCCCTAGAACGTCGACCCCACCGCGAAGCGGAACGTGAATTTCTTCTGCGGCAGCAGCTGGTTGTCGAGCACGTTGCCGCGCTGCGGGTTGAAGGCGAAGATCAGCCGGAACGGCACGTTGAGCACCGGCATGAAGAAGCGGATCTCGGCGCCCGTCGAGGTCTTGAACGCGCTCGTCTGACCGACGACGACGCGATCGACCGCCGCCACGGCGGCGTTGGGATTCAGCAATCGGCCCAGCGTGTACGGGTCGGTGAGCACCGGGGTCGCGCCGGCCGGGGCCACCGCCTGGTACACCGGCTCCTTCCACGAGAAGGACTGGCCGACGTCCTTCACCTGGCCCGTGTCGTAGAAGAGCACGAGGCGAACGGGGCCGGCGATGGAGATCTGGTACTCGGCGTTGAAGAGCAGGCTCTTGTTGCCGCCGATCACCAGGCCCGTCGTGGGGTCACGCGGGCCGATCGACCGGATGTCGAACCCGCGCACGCTGTACTCGCCGCCCTGGTAGAGCTTCTCGAAGATCGGCAGCTCCTTGGTGTCCCCGTACGGCCGGATGTACTGCCACTGCGCGCGCAGGCCGATGGTGGTCCGCTTCGACTGCTGGAGGTACCAGACGCCCTCCAGGCTCGGGCTCCAGAACTTGGTGTTGCCGCCGATGCCGGCCAGGTCGAACGACGCCGTGTAGCGCCGCCCGGTGTTCGGGAAGATCGGGTTGTCGATCGTGTTGTGGACGATGCTCGGGCTGATCTTGCTGATCGTCCGGCGGCCGTTCTCGCCGATGAGCAGCGAGTCGGCCAGGAACGGGTTGCTCGCCAGCACGAGCGGGTTCTCGTAGAGCGGGTTGAGGTCCTTCACCTTCACCTGCTCGTAGCTGTAGTTGATGTAGGTGCGGGTGAAGTCGGCCACCGGGAACCCGAAGGTGATGTTGCCGCCGGTGGAGGCCTGCGTGAACTGGCCCGTGTAGTGCAGCTCGCGGATGAACAGGTCGATGCCGCCGGTGATGGGGCGGTCGAACAGGAACGGTTCGGTGAAGCCGAGCTGGTAGTTCTTGGCGAGCGAGCCCTGCTGGGCGCTGACGGAGAAGGTCTCGCCGCGGCCGAGGAAGTTCGCGGTCTGGAACGACAACTGCCCGAAGAAGCCCTCGAACTGCGACACGCCGGCGCCGAAGGTGAGCTGGTTGCGGTTCTGCTCCTCGACCTTCAGCTTGACGTCGACCTGGTTGTCCTTGTCGGGGACCTTCTGGACGTCGATCGCGTCGGCCTCGAGCTGCTTGAAGTAGCCGAGCTGGTTGAGCCGCTTGATGCTGTACTTGAGCGCCTCGGTGTTGAAGACGCCCCCTTCGTAGAGCCGCAGCTCGCGCCGGATGACGTTGTCGTGCGTCGTGTTGTTGCCCACGAACGTGATACGGTCGACGAAGTACTGCTTGCCCTCCTGCATCCGCATCGTCACGTCGACGGTCGGCGGGCCGCCGGCCGCGGCCGGCTTCGGCGGCGGCGCCGGTCCCTCGCCGCCAGCGCCCGGCGCCGGCTGGTCGCGCGGCTGCAGGTCCGGGTAGGCGGTGAACTCGAAGAAGCCGCCGGCGCCGTAGAGCTCCTGCGCCTTCTCGATCCCCTTCTTGATCTTCTTCTCGCTGTAGTACTCGCCCGGCTTGACCTTGAAGAGCGGCCGGAGGGCGTCGGTCTTCACGACCTTGTTGCCCGCGAACTCGAACGTGCCGACCCGGTAGCGCTCCCCCTCGGTCACGGGGATGCGCAGCTGCACCCAGCGGGTCTTGCCGTCCTTGGAGTCCTCGATCACCTTCAGCTCGGGCTGCCCGACCTGCGCCGTGATGTAGCCGTGGTCGCGGTAGAACCCGACGATCTTCTCGGCGTCGTCGGCGAACTTGGCTTCCTGGTAGGTGCCGCGGCCCGAGATGAAGGACAGGAACCACTGCTCCTTGTTGTCCTTCATCTGGCCCATCAGCTTGCCGTCGCTGAACGCCTTGTTGCCGACGAATTCGATGTCGCGAATCCTGACCTTCGGCCCCTCGTCGATCACGAAGCTGAGGTGGACCAGCTTGGGCCCGCCCGCCATCTCCTCGATGCGCGGCTTCACCGTCGCGTACTCGTAGCCCTTCTCCGCGTACATCTGCCGGACGATGCTGGCGACGCGCTGCACCTTCGCCGGATCGATGAAGGAGTCGAGCCGGATGTCGATGTTCTCCTCGCGCAGCTTGTCCTCGATCTTCGACGTCTCGACCTTCTTCGAGCCGACGTAGTCGACGATCTTGACCCGCTGGCGCTCCTCCATGTTGTAGATGATGTGCTTGCCGATCACGCCGTTCGGGTACGGCTGGTCGTTCACCTCGATCCACAGGTTGTCGAGGAAGCTGGTCGCCCAGAGCCGGTGGAAGTCGTCGAGGACCGTCTGCTCGTCGTACGGCACCCAGCGGCCCTCGCGCGAGGCGCTCGGGCGCGTGTGGATGTAGTAGAGGTAGGTCTGCGCGTCGATCACCGACTGGTTGGTCGGGTGGAACTTCAGCTCGATCGTGCGCACGACGGGCGCCGAGCCCGCCGGCGGCGCCTGGACCGGCTCGGCGGCCTGCGCCGCCGGCGGCGGCGTCTGGGTCGGCGGCGTCTG
>JAHECP010000043.1 GCA_024641665.1 Acidobacteriota bacterium | reverse complement strand
GCAGATGATCGCACAGGAAACCGGCGCATGCAACCCCTTCTTGCGCTCCATTCTGCCAAGAATCATCGGAGGCCGTTCTTAAAACACAGACACTTACGCGATCACTTCTTCACCGCAAAGTCGCTAGCCAGGCAAGCTCCACATATCTGGCCAAGCAGCTTGGTTTCAGGCTTCTTATCCGCCGAATGATGTCGTCGCGAGATCGGCTTTCAACGATTCCTTTGGCACCGCAACCCAATTCTGATATTGGAAGTTCTCGAACGTCTCATCGTATCGCGACACGTGCCGTAGTTTCCTGGGATAGATCTTGAACATCTGATAGTCGAGCGGCTGGAGAAAGTTGAAGATGTCTTTCAAGAATACACGCGAATCGATGTTGCACCCGCCATATTCGAACTGAATCATGCCGATTTGTTGGTCCCTGAGAGCGGCGCTCATCCCGCGGAGCACTTCAAGCTCGTGTCCTTCAACGTCAATCTTGCACAGGTCAATCCGGCGGCGAAGTCCTGCCTTTTCGATGTACGCGTCGCACGTATCGAGATGCACCGTCTCCTCCCCAGCCTCACGTCGAATACCCCATCCCAGCTCGAGACTCGGTCGGCGATACAAGGAATTTAGACCGGATTCGTCACCAAACACGACAAGCTGTTTGTCGCTCGGCACAGAACTCAGGCCGAAGTTGTTGCACACGACGTTCTTGGGAAAGTTGTTTCCTACCAGCTTTTCGTAGGTGCGACGACTTGGCTCGAAGCAGTGCAGATCGAGCTGCGACTTGATGCCAAGGGCCAGGTTGGCCCAATCGCCAATATTCGCGCCGATGTCGAACACTAACTGACAGTGCGGCAGAACACGAGTCAAGAATGCCAGTTCACCATTAGTGTGCATGTCGTCGTTATTCTCGCTTCGGTAGCGATCGACGTAGGCGCGAGCCGCCTTGTACAGCAGCGGACTTTCCTTCGGAAGGACGAGGTCCATTAAACGGTGTTTTCTCGAGCGAGCCTGCGTCATCGCAATCTCGACGTGGATCAAATAAACGCTCGCGCAAGAGCACGACAGGTCAGCTGCTTCACGTGCGTAGTCTTCAGGACCCGGGAGCGGCGCTGGCCGGCTTCGTGAACTCGTAAAGGCCGCAACCGTAGACCTGGCGCCCGGCCTCTGCGAGTGTCGCGTCCTCGTACAGCAAGCCGTCGTCTTTGACGAGTGCGAAACTTACAAGCTCCAAGCCCGCGAAGCTGCTGAGAATCGTGCTGGGCGACATCACGCGATGAGCGTTGAACTCCAAGCGTTCGACGCCTGTGGGCACAGAGAAATAGAGGCGCCCGCTCGGCTTCAACACCCGCGTCAGGGCTCGGATGAACTTCGTATGTGCTTCAGGGTCGATTGGGTCGCCATATCTTCCCAGGCCGAAGTGCTCAGCCACGTGCAGGCTGGAGATCGATTCGAGGCTGTCGTCTTGAAACTGGCTGAGCAGAGTAGCGTCTTCCTGAATGAAGACCAGATTCGGTAGCGTCGAATGAAGGGGCCGGATGTCGATGACTTCCACCCGAGCCATGAAGACGAGTAGATGACTGACAAATCCATCGATGGAAGACCCAATGTCAACGTGCCTTGACGGCCGGCAGGTATAGATCCGCTGTGCGGCCCACAGATCTTGGAAGAAGTACTGTCCTTGTGCAAGCCCGGCGCTCTCATACCGATCGGGAAGCACCGGGAACAGACGCGACAGCCGAATCGGCAGTCCACCGTTCTTGGCGGCGCGACGATATCGGGCGAAATCCAGTGCGAATGCGGGCACACCACGAATCGACCGGAGGACCTTCTTGACGTCAAGGCCAGCGATCGCGAGCGCTCGATACCACTCGTTGATCATTCACTGAGCTCCTGGCAGCTGCGTCAAGGCAAGAACCACTTGTTTGAGACCTACTTTGCCAAATCGATAAACTCAGTCTGGAATTCGCGAGTTGTTGCCTCTTGAGGGATCTCAGGAACCTCCGAGTTCGCCTTCTTCCGTTCCTCCGGACGTGACGACGTCAGAGAGGAGAACAATGTCCACATTAGGCTCAGGACGGAAAATCCAACACTAGCAAATACCACACCTGGCAGGCCAAGCCAGTACGCGCCGCTTACGTTCAGCCCGATACCCAGGAGCGCGGTACCAATCTTGACGACTGTCAGCCTTCTCGTGTGCAGCCTGCTCATCAGCACGAGTGCTGTCAGCTCGCCGCAGGCAAATAGACCACCGGACAACAGCATCCAGGGCATGAGCCACGAGACGCCGCCGTACTCAGGCGCCACGAGCATCGCAAACACTTGCGTGTGGAGCACTTGCGCGGCTGCGACGCCGAGGATTGTCAGCACGAGAAAAGCGCACAGCAAGACGTAGTTCAACCGGGTGGCCCGTATGACGCGGCGCAGGCTTGTACCGTCACCGGCTTGATTGAAGAGAATCGGTTGAAGCAGCTGCACGACAACGCCGGTGAGAAGAATGACCGGCGCGTAACCGAGCTGAAACAGGACCGTGTAGTAGCCCACATCGCTCGTCGCACTGAAGGTCTGCAACGCCCATCGGTCAGAAGACTGTTGGGCCCAGCTGAACCCGCCCCAGATCGCGAAGGGCCGCGCATAGTCCTGGATTCGCAGCCGCCAACTCTCGGTCACGCCCGCCCTTCTCGGCTCGGACACGACCGATGGCCACCACCGGCTAAAGAAGAAGCCGAACTGTGACGTCAGCACGAGCGCTGTGGCAAGCACGTAGCCCAGCATGGCCGCGCTGCTCCGAGCGCCGAACGTATGGATGAGGCCCGCCGCGATCGAAAACCGCAGCCACTGGGAAAGTCCCTGATGCCAGGCCGTGATCGCACGCTGCCTTCCTGCGCTCTGAAGGGCATCCAGCACCCGTTCGGACCCGGACAGCAGCGCCAGCAACAATGCGCCGATCGCGAGGCCGATCCACTCCTGGCGACCGGAGAGTAGGAGAGCCGCGATGATGACGGCCGCAAGCAACGATACGAGTTTGCCCGTGCGCCAAACGAGCGTCCACGTCGCTTGCAGACAGGTCCCCAGTTCCTTCATTTCGTGGGCCGGCCCGAAAAACCGCAGAGCACCTTGCTGAATCGGTCCGAGGGACACTTGCGTCACGAGCCCTCCGACTGTGACGGCAAGCGCCAACTCTCCGTATTGCGCGGGGCTGAGCAACCCTGTCAGGATGCGGACGCCCACCATGCCGCCGACGACCGCGACTCCTTGGCCCAGCCCGATCTGAAGACACTCGGTCCCCAATCGCCGAAGGCGGCCGGAGCGCACGGCGCCCGCCAATGATGTCCGCCTCATCGGCTCCCGGTGGTCCTGGTCATGGAGGTTTGGCGCCTCAGAGGGCCAAGCAGCCGTCGCAAGGACGTCGCCCACCATCGTTCGATCGCGCAGACGAACCGCGATGCTGGGATTCCGCTGCGAAGGGACAGCCATTCCAGCAAGATGAACGGGTTTCGGAAGTAACCCGTATCGAAAGGCAGCTCTCTCCCCTTCTTCTCGAACGCGTCCGTCTTCTCGGCCTTTATCACCCCAGCAAGCACTCCGTACATCAGTTGCACCATGTATCGGCCATGGCCGCGCCGATATCCATCGGCGTACTCCCCGCAATGCTCCGTCACCATCGGATGATCGAGGAGCAGCAGATAATCGTCCCAGAACCGAGGACGTAACGCGCCAGTTACGCGGGCGTAGTTCTCATCGCATCCGGCGAGAAACTCGTGGTCGACGACGACGGTCTTCCTGTCGGCCAGCCAGAGCGCGTCGAGGATCAGGGCCAGCCACCCGTAACCTGTCTCCTTCAGCCCTTGTACGTTCCTTAGCGCACGGGTCAAACAGACGCCGTTCACGACGTATTTTGTCAGCTTCCCGAGAATCAGCAGATGCGGGACCGCTATGGCGAGGTCCGTGAATTCCTCAATACCGTCACGGTTTCCGTGACACCGCTGCGCGCTGCCTGGCGGCTGTTCGAACTCGAAAGTCAGAACGGCTGGCTTGTAAGAAGACAGCGTCCTGACGATCCGGCCGAGGGCGCCCTGTTTCGGAATGTCGTCGTCACTCACCATCCATACATACTCAGCATTCGAACGTTCGTACAACCCCCAGATGTTCAGCAGCGGTCCGATATTTGACGGCTGAGTCCTAACGACCAGCCGGTCCCTGAGTGCGTGGGTCGCCAGCATAAGCTGTGTATCGTCAGGCGAGCAGTTATCCGAAACCGTGATCCGAAGTGTCACGGTTTCGGCGGCATTCTCCAGTTCGTTCTCGAGAACGCTCAACAGTCGGTTCAACTCCCTACTGCGCTTGTACGTCGGAATGCAGATCTCCAAGAAACAACGCTCGTCACCCTTCGTGACCAACTTGATCATGGACGTCGCATAGGCCAAGTGCTCGAGGAGAGCACTTATGAAGTCGGTCGACTGACGTGGGGCTCGAACCGATACACATCGTTGGCAATCCACGACCGAGCGTGCGGGTTCATGCGGAACAGAATCGCTTCAATTCCCGCTTGCGTCGGGTAGACACCCGTACCGAACATTCTGGCGTCATCAATCAAAACCACGTGACCTGGGTGGCCGTGGTCGATGATCGCCTGAAGCTCCTCGACAAGAGGCGTTTCAGTGTCGCCCATCGCCGTATCGCCGCCTGACCAGTGGGCGTCGAGCCAGAAGAGGCAAGGCTCCCGGACAATCGCGAGGATCTCGCGAAGCAATCGACCCGAATCGCCTTGGCGCACATGCACATGCGCGAAGCGCGCTAGTCGCGATCCCGCCAAGCGAGCGAGTACGGGGTCTAATTCAATTGTGAAGATCTTGTCAAAGGCGCGCGCACACTTACTGACCATCGCGCCCCGACAGGTGCCGGTCTCGACGAGCGTACGTATCCCAGCGCGACGAGCGTAGTCGAGCACGATCCCGACCTTCACCCCATGCGGCGGCGGCAAGGTCGGGTGCAGCCGGAACCAGGCGACGTCGATCAGGTCGCGCACGGTCGCATGCCAAAGCCGAACGTGTTCCCGCGTCAATGACGCGCTCCATTGGCGGTCAGTGTTGCCAGGAGACAGGAGTTACGAGCCACGAACTAATCATCCAGAGGAACGGTGTGCCCACCTGCGTATCCAGTAACGAGCCCAAGCCCGACCGCGGTCTTCACCGCCTCGAACAGAGCCTGGAAGCGATGCTCCATGGCGTGTTCAGCAAGCGTGCGCTCGTAGCCGGCTTGGGCAATGCGTCGCCTTTCGTCGTCGTGGCGAAGATAGTACTGGATCTTGCTGACGAGATCTTCTGGTGAGGCGTAGATCGCGATTTCATCTCCGATGCGATAGTGCCTTTCCAGGCCCTCAACGTAGAAGGACAACTGGAAGCCCCCACATGCGCCGATCTCGAAGTGCCGCCCTTTCACCATCTCGCGGGTTTTCATATCCTGTTCCCGTCGTGCCCGGAGCGCTCCGCGCCACGCTCTCAGCGTTTCTTTGAAAGGTCTGTCGATCGAAGCTAGATATCGCACGTCCCAGGCCACGCAGTTGGACAGGTTGAGATTGACACGGGTGCGGTTGAAGATCTCGATCATTTCAGCCTGGCCGAGGCGCCCGCCGCCCCACCCGGTGCCACGGACCATGACCTCGATACCAGCTCGACGGAGCCACCTGAGCAGCCAAGCACGATACGGGTGGTAGCGCCCCACGAAGCTCACATCGAAGATCTGTTGCTCCTCCCGGCGACAGAACACTGCAGTATTGCAGCCAAACGGCGAATAAAGCACATTCTGAACTCCTAGGTCCCGGTACCGTTGTACTCCATTCACATCGGAGGTGGTAATAAACGTCACATGCTTCGCCCATGCCCGCGTGTACTCAACTCGCCAGACATCGTCGAAGAAGTACCCAACGCAAGGGGTCGTGCGCCTGATCGCGTCAGCCGATGCGAACTCGAGCTGATCAGTGTAGGGTGCGACGATAACGATGTCCGGGCGCTCACGCTCGACTGCTTCGACCAGCGCCATGTTCATTGCGACGGTTCCACGCGCTGCCATCTCCTCAACGAAATCGAAGGCCACCACTTCGTCTGCCGAGCGCTGCAGCGGTAGTAGCAGGTTGTAGTACTCGTACGAGTGGCCGTACGACCGGTTGCCTTCATCGTAGAGGGCAGCAGCGAACAGAACTTTCATGGGTATAGGACGTGAGTGCCGACTCAGGTGTGCGGCGACATCCACGCATCCGCGAGATGCTTGAGGAACCATCGGTAAGCGGACGCAATTCCGTCTCGCAACTCGATCCGATGATGCCAGCCCAGCCGGTGCAATCGAGAGACATTAGGCAGCTTCCGAGGTGTCCCGTCCGGCTTCGACTCATCAAGAACCACCATTGCGGCCGGGTAGACCACCTCCTTGATGATTTCGGCCACGTCCCGGATCGAGAGATCTCGGCCAGCTCCCACATTCATATGCATCGGTTCCCCCTGTCGTAACGCTGCATGAGGAAAACGCGGGCGTCCGCCAAGTCGTTGACATGCAGGAACTCGGGCCGGGGCCAACCCTGCCCCAGACCACGACATCCGAGCGGCCGTCCGCCTTCGCATCGCGGAACCGGCGGATCAGCGCAGGCAGCACGTGGGAGCTGGCGAGATCGAAATTGTCGTTCTGCCCATACAGATTCATCATCCGCGGGGTCACCTTGTCTCTCGGACCCACAGTAGCTATAGCTGGTGCACTGTAACAGCTAAATCGGTAGTATAATCGGAGCCATGGACCCTGACGCTCAGATCACGCTGACCGAGGATGAACACACAGAGTTGCAGCGCCGCGCCCGGTCGCGCGGGGCCCGCGCCGAGGTCGTCCGACGCGCACGGGTGATCTTGATGCTCGCGGCCGGGGAATCGTATCGCGCCATCGAAGTGGCAGTGGGGTGCTTTCCGTCGTACATCACCCGCTGGAAAGATCGGTTCCTGCGCGACCGGTTGCCGGGGCTGGACTCGCGCCATCGTGGACAGCCGCCGCGGGTGCTGACGTCCCAGTTCGAAGCCCGGATCTTGGACCGCACGCGGCGTCCGCCGCCCGATGGCGCGACGCAGTGGAGTACTCGCACGCTGGCGAAGCGCCTGGGCGTCAGTCACATGATGGTGGCCCGCGTGTGGGCTCGGGCCGGCCTGCAGCCGCATCGGCTGCGTCGCTACATGGCGTCGACGGACCCGGACTTCGAAACGAAGGCGGCGGACATTATCGGGCTGTATGTGAATTCGCCCCGCCACGCCGCGGTGTTCGCCATGGACGAGAAGGGCGCGATCCAGGCGCTGGATCGCCTGCAGCCGGTGTTGCCCCTGTCGCCGGGCCGGACGGTACGACACAGCTTTGAGTACGTTCGGCACGGCACGTTGTCGTTGTTGGCGGCGTTGGACACGCGCACCGGCGCGGTCGTGGGCCAGACCGTTCCCCGGCACACCAGCGAGGTGTTCGTCGAGTTCCTCGCGACGGTGGTGCAGACGCAACCCCGGGGGAAGGAGATCCATGTGATTCTCGACAATCTCTCGATCCACAAGACGAAGCGCGTCGCGCAGTTTCTCGCGGATCATCCTCAGGTGCATCTGCACTTCACGCCCACGTACAGTTCGTGGCTGAGCCAAATCGAGATCTGGTTCTCGAAGATCGAGCGCGCCCTCATCACGCGCGGCATCTTTACGTCCGTCGGCGACCTGCGCCGAAAGATCATGCGGTACATCCGTCACTACAATCGCGCGGCACAGCCGATCCGGTGGACCCACCGAAACCCGTCTGACCGGATTACTACCCGTTCAGCCGTTACGGTGCACTAGGAGTGTGTCCGAGTAATGCGGAAATCAGCAGTTTTCGCGATCGCAGGGCGCGATTTTCCTAATGTTCTCAACGCCATGTTTCGCGAAAACCGATTACTCGGACACGCTCCTAGCCCGGATAATTCATGAATGAGTACGTAAAAACGCCATCGCCCTCGAACAAGTCGTGGTACTTTCGCGGTGTCTTAGGCCTCGAAGGTACGGCGACGAAGGAGGTGCGATGGCTGCAGACTGTTATACGCAACTTGGCTTCGGATTCCAAGCGAAACTCGTCGTCGATTTCGCCGGCGGCACGCTCACGACCGATGCGGGCCTGTTGCTCGTCCGCGAGTTCGATGAGCAACTCGGCCTCAGCGCGGACGTGGTCGCCCGCATCACCGACACACGCGACGCGCGCTACGTCACGCATGAGTTGGACGCCCTCGTCCGGCAGCGGTTGTATCAGATCGCCGCAGGATATGAAGACGTCAACGATGCCAACCGGCTCCGACACGATCCGACGTTTCAGATCGTCGCGGCGGACGGACGCACGACGCTCGGCTCGCAGCCGACGCTCTCGCGCTTGGAAAACGCGATCGAGTGGCCGGCGATTCAGCGCCTCGCCCGCACGGGCATCGACTGGTTCTGCGCCTACGCGTATGGGCCGGACGAACACCCGGCGGATCTCGTCCTCGATCTCGACAGCACGGACGACCCGACGCATGGGGCCCAGCAACTCGCGCTCTTTCACGGATGGTACGACCAGCACATGTATCACCCGCTCCTCTGGTTCGAGGGGCGCACGGGGTTGCTGCTGCGTTCCCGCTTGCGTCCCGGGCGTGATCCGAGCGCCGCGTGTGTCGTCGAGGAGCTGCAGCACCTGCTCCCGCCGCTGCGCCGCCGGTTTCCACACACGCCGATCTTCCTGCGCGGCGATGCCGGCATGGCGACGCCCGCAGTCGAAGCCAAGCTGGAGGCCGAAGGCGTCCGATATGTCCTGGGAATCGGCACAAATAAGGTCTTCACGGCACGCGTTGCGGGGCTCGTCACGAAAGCCGAGTGCCGGTACGGCGGACCGGCCGCCCCGTCTACCTGCGTACCAGCTTCTGGCATCGCGCGAAATCGTGGCCGCATCAGCGACGCATTCTGGTCAAGATCGACGTCACGGCGCAGGGCCTCGACGTGCGCTTCATGGTCACGAATCGGCGCGGGCGCGCCGCCGATCTCATTACCTGGTACGATGCCCGCGGGACGGCCGAGAATTGGATCAAAGAGCTCAAACTCGACATCCACGCCGACCGGCTTAGCTGTCATCGCTTCCGCGCCAACGCGTTCCGGCTGCAGCTCCACAGCCTCGCGCTCTTGCTGCTCGCCTATTTCCGTCGGGCGGTCCTCGCGGGCACGCGCTTGGCGTCGGCCACCATCGGCACGATCCGGCTCCAGCTGCTCAAAATCGCCGGTCGCGTCCTCCGCAGTGTCCGCCGGCTCTGGTTTCATCTCGCGTCTCACTGGCCCGGGCACTCGCTCTTCACCGACTGTCATCGCGCCCTGGCGCGCGCCCCGGCCTAACGTCGTCAAACGCGACATTCTTTCTCGTCGAGCTGCAGGGAGCGACGGAGGTGTCTTTGCGCACGCGCCTTCCCGATCGTTTCGCGGCGTGAACGCACGGTTCAACCCGTCTGCTGCAGGCGTCACCGTCTCATCGCTGTCCATTATTACGGTTACCGAGGGCGATGGCGCTGCCTCAGACTCATTCATGAATTATCCGGGCTAGGTACCTTCCATTTCCAAGGGCTTGGCAAACGGCTCCATCTCTGTCATGGGAAGACCGAAAGCGATCTTCGGATATGCGTTCGCGAAGGTATCGATCGCGACCTCCGCAAGAAACGGAGCCGATGGATCGTTCCACATTTGATCGAGGCCGCGTTGAACTTCCTCCGGTTTGCCGATCGCGCACGCGTCGATGCCGTAGCCCTGCGCGACCCGGCAGAAGTCCGGCGTGGAATAGCCCCAGTACGTCGATTGATACCGTTCGTGGAAATAGCTCTGCTGGAACTGCCGAACCATGCCGTAGCATCGGTTGTTGAGAACGATCATCTTGAGCGGCAGCCGATTCCGGACAACGGTTTGAAGCTCTTGGAGATTGAACTGGAACCCGCCGTCGCCCGCAATCAACACCACAGGCCGGCCCGGACTGGCGACGGCCGTGCCCACGGCCGCCGGCAAGCCGAACCCCATCGCGCCCATTCCACCTGACGTGAGGAACCGCTGATCGGCGCGAAGCTCGAGCGACTGTGCCGCCCACATTTGGTGTTGGCCGACGTCGGCCACATAGGCGACGGCCCGGTCGGAGATCTTCGAGATCTGGTGCATCAGCTCGTTCGGGTTAATGCCGGGCACGTCCGATAGTTCCTTCGTGTCGGGCCATGCGCGCCGGAGATCGTCGATCTCGGCCAGCCAAGCGGACGGCTCGGGAAGCGGCTCCGGGCCCGTCGAGCGAATCGCCTCCTGCAGGAAAGGGCGCAGGTGCGACAGCAAGGTGCGACACCCGACCACCCGGTTGTTCATTTCGCCCGCTTCGCAATCCACGTGATAAATGACGCGGTCGCGCTTGAACGCTGCCGTCTCGGAACCCGTCTGACGGACGTCCAAGCGGCTGCCGATCACGAGCAGGAAATCGCAGCGACCGATTGCGAGATTGGCCCAGCGATTCCCGTAGGAACCGATCATGCCCACTCGCAACGGATGCTCGTAAGGAAGCACGTCGATTCCCATGAGGGAACTGACAACCGGGAACCGGACGCGCTCCACGAACTGCCTGAACAGATCGCTGGCCTGGGCCGACCGGATGCCGCCGCCAGCGAGTATGAGCGGGCGCTCCGATCGACGTGCCGCATCGAGCAGTTCTTCGACTGCCTGCGTACGTGTGCCGGGGGCGTCAAGTCCGTCAGGGTGCGGGGGAACGGTGGTCCCCGCTACGTCGAGTCGCTGCACGTCCATCGGGATGTCCAGGAGCACCGGGCCCGGTCGCCCGGACAGGGCGAGAGCAAACGCCCGTGCCAGGAGCTCCGGGATGTCTTCGGCGCGATCGACCAGCCAGGCCGCCTTCGTAATCGGAGCGGCAATCGAGACGATGTCCGTCTCCTGGAATCCCAGTTGTCGGATCGGTCGATCGCGCTTCTGCTCGCTTCGATTCACCTGCCCGGTGATGAATACGGCCGGAGTCGAGTCGAAGTAGCAGCTCCCGATCCCCGTCAGGAGATTGGTCGCGCCCGGCCCACTTGTCGCCAGCGCGACGCCAGGGATTCCCGTCATGCGGGCCATGCCTTCGGCTGCGAACGCCGCGGCCTGTTCGTGATGGACGGAAACCACCCGTGGACGTCCCGCTCTCGAGAACGAGTCCATAAGGTGGGTAATCATCCCACCTATGACCTCAAAGACATGCGAGACGCCTCGCGACGCCAGGTAGTCGACTATGAAGTCCGACGCTTTCATCAGGGCTCCATCACGCCGGCGCGGCCGGCATTCGCCTCGAGCATGCTCCGCGTCCAGCGGATAGTGCGTTCGAGTACCTCGGGTAGCTCGTATCGCAATTCAAAGTCCAACTGATACCGCAGGCGGCTGGTGTCGGGCACGTAGCGGGACGGCAATCGCCCGGGCACGCGCGCTCCCTCAACGACGGTCGGCACCGGCGAATCGCCCAAGACCGAAACGCGGTGGGCCAGGTCGGCTACGCAGATCTCGAACTCCGAGCCCACGTTGAAGACCCTGCCGGCTTCTGACGCCAGCAGTATCTTCCACAGTGCTGCCGCGAGGTCGGCCGCGTAGCAGTAGGTCCGAACAGCCGTTCCGTCTCCCTTGATTCGAATCGGCTCGCGTCGCAGGCAGCAGCGGATGAATTCGGTGACCGCAAACGCTCCCTCGACTTCCTGATACGGCCCCGCGAAGGTGAAGGGACGGGCGACTCGAATTGGCACACGACGGTCCTCGAGATAGATCGCGCACAACGTCTCCGCGTATCGCTTCGCCTCTCCGTACGCCGACCGATGGGTCCCGATCTCCGGCCCGCCTGCGTAGCCCTCAGGAATCCGCGCCAGGTCCGGCGGCTGCGTCCCGTACACTGCCCCCGAGCTGACGAACAGGAAGCTCTCCACTTGCTTGCGGACTGCCAGGTCCAGGACGTGTCGGGTTCCGTCCACAATCGTCTCGGCGACTTCCCGAGGATTGCGCAGCCAAACCCGCGGGTCTCCCGGCGCAGCGGCGTGAATGATAAAGTCACACGATTCGTCCGGGTAATTGAAGGAGCGAACGTCGCCGCGCAGCAGGACGATGTCGGGCCGGGCCAGGTGTGTTGCCCGGCGGATGAATTGTTCCGGAGACCTGGTCGGCACGTAGACCCTGACGGCGAGGTTCCGCTGATCGTTGAGCCAGCTCACGGTCTCCAGCAGCCACGTACCGATGAATCCGGTACCGCCGGTGATAAGAAGGCACTTGCCGCGCAGTCGATCCAAGCTGAAGCCCACAGCCTGTACGACCTGAGCAAGATCCTGCTCCACTAATGGATGCCTCATCGCCGCGTTACCACACCTTCCAGGGGGGGGAGCCTGAATCCCACAATTGGTTCAACATCTCGTACTCCCGGTAGGTGTCCATGCCAATCCAGAACCCCTCGTGACGGAAAGCCTTCAATTGCCCGCAGGCTGCCAGCCGCTGCAGCGGCCCCTCCTCGAGGACGCAGTCCTTGTCAAGGTAATCGAACACAGCGCAGTTGAACACGAAGAACCCTCCGTTGATCCATTCAGTCTGCACCTTTTCCGCGAAACGGAGGACCTGACCGTCGGCAGACAGGTCGAGGATGCCGTACCTGGACGGAGGGCGCGACGCGGTCAACGTCGCGAGGGCGCCGTGCGAGTTGTGGTAGTCGACGAGCTCGCCGATGTCGAGATCGGCGAGCCCATCCCCGTAGGTAACCATGAAGGTGTCCGTGTCGACGAACGGCTCGATCCTCTTGACCCGGCCGCCGGTCATCGAACGCAAACCCGTGTCCACCAGGGTAATCTGGAAGTCCTGCTCGGCGTGGTTGCTCTGGTACGTCACGCAGTTCTGCCGCCCCAGGTGCACGGTGAAGTCATTGCTCATTGCCTCGTAATTCAGGAAGTAGTCTTTGATCACACCCCCTTTGTAGCCCAGGCACAGAATGAATCGGCGAAAGCCGTAATGCGCGTAAATCTTCATGATGTGCCAGAGAACAGGCCGTCCGCCGACCTCGATCATCGGCTTCGGCCTGAACTCGGTCTCTTCCCGCAAGCGCGTCCCCAATCCCCCACACAGAATCACGACAGGGATGTTCGGGTCACGCATTCGTCCGCTCCGATCCTTGCTCGCTGGTCGTGGAAAAATACCGGTCGTACCAACGCAGGGTCGACTGCAGGCCGGCGTCCAGGGTGAACGATGGAGACCAACCCAGTAGATTCTTCGCTTTGCTGGCGTCGAGATACTGAACCCGGATCTCGTTCGAAGCCTCATTGCGCACGTCCGGCTCGAGATTCGAGTGCATGACGGCAATTATCCTCTTGGCCAGTTCGAGAACTGAGATCTGAGACTCGTTGGAAAAATTGAACGCCTCACCGCGCAGATCGGGTCGAGCTGCCAATTGCTCGGCCAACAGCATGTACGCAACTGCACCATCTTCCACGTAGAAATAGTCGCGAACCAAGCTGCCGTCGGAACGAACGACCGGTCGCTCGCCACGCAGAACCGACCGTATGGTGCCGGGCACGATTCTGTTCCAGTTCAGATCTCCACCGCCGTAGAAGTTACCGCAGCGAGTGACACACACAGGCAGTTGATAGGTCGTCGCGTACATCTGCGCCAGCAGGTCAGCGCAGGACTTGCTGACGTCATAAGGATGCCGCCCTTGGAGTGGCGCCGTTTCCGTGTACGGGAGCACATCCTGGTCGCCATATGCCTTGTCGGATGAAGCCATGACGATTTGGCCCACGGTCGGGCTACGACGGCACGCCTCAAGGAGAACCCATGTTCCGCGAATATTGACGTCCAGTGTCGATACAGGATTGCGATTCGCGACTCCGACCGTCGTCTGCGCCGCCAGATGGAAGACCGTCGCAATTTCGTACTCGCCCAGCGCACGCTCGACGGTCTCCTGGTCCCGCACATCGCCGCGCACCACTCTCACCTGATCGACCAAGCGCGCGGCGACGAGCTCGGACTGAGGAACCCAGTCGCGGACCAGGCACACAACATCCGCCTTCTGGGCAAGCAGCCGCCGTACCAGCCAGCCTCCCACGAGGCCTGTCGCCCCGGTAATGAAGACGGGTCGATCCTGCCAGAATGAAGGAGATGCCATTGAAGAGTTCCCTATTCCCATGCGTCAGTCTTGATCGCGTCTGATCGTATACCGTGGACGCGCAGCTCGCCGGACACCGTCTGCAGCATGGCGGGCGGCCCGGAGATGTAGTAAGTCGCTTCCTGCGGGCGACGTATTCTCGGCCACATGGCAGCCACAGATACTCTGCCTATGCTCTCAGATTCGTGAATGCCCCACGCCGTCGGGTTCGTGTCGGTGCTCTGCTCGATAAAATAGGACACATCCAACGACGGCAGGCTGCGGGCACAACGCCGGACGAGATCACGATAGATCAGCAGGCTCCTGGTTCGAGCGCCGTACACCAGGGTGACTGTCTCTCGCGCGGTCGGCGTCAGTCCCTCAAGGAAAGCCGCGAACGCCGTGATGCCGGTGCCTCCGGCGAACAGGACGACATCCGCCCGGCTGTCGACCACGAAGTCGCCATAAGGCATCTTGACCCAGACCGTACACCCTTCGACGAGATCGGTTTCCATCCGCGCCGTGAAGCGACCGCGAACCGAGTAGGAGATGCGGAGGCGGTCGCGCTGCGACGGCGAGCTGGCGATCGAGAAGACGCGCGACTCCGGCCAGAAACCGCTGGGGTCGTACGGGTCGAGCGCAAGGTGCAGAAACTGACCTGGGCGAAACCGTGGCGCCTGACGCTCCGGACGGAGGATCACGGTGTAGACGTGCTCGCCGTGACGCACGATCTGCTCCACCAAGCAGGCGAGTTTCGACGTTACCGCCATTCGTTCACAGTCCGGAGTCTCCGCCGCCCTCCCGCCTATGCACGGTCACCACGCATGAACCTCGCAAAGACCTCGGCCACGTGATCCAGTCGTGCCTGATCGAGTCCGGGGTACACTCCGACGAATAGGGTGTTGTTCATCACCCTGTCGGTGTTCGCCAGGTCCCGAACGACGCGGTGCGGGATCGCCTCATACGCCGGATGGCGGAGCAGGTTCCCGCTGAACAGATTGCGGGTCTCGACGCGGTTGGCCTCCAAAAACCTGGCAAGGTCGTTGCGGGTAAAGCCGGCCCGCTCGCGTACCGTGATGACGAACCCGAACCAGGCTGGCTCCGAATTCGGCACAGGCCGGGGCAGTAACAACCTGTCTTCGTACGGCCGAAGCATTTCCATCAGCCAGTCGAAGTTGGCTCGTCGCCTGGCAATAAACGTGTCCAGCTTGTTCAATTGGGCGCAGCCGACCGCCGCCTGCATGTCGGTCACCTTCAAGTTGTAGCCGATGTGGCTGTACACGTACTTGTGATCGTAGCCGTACGGCAACCCGCCAAACTGCTGACTGAACCGTTTTCCGCAGGTGTTGCTCTCTCCGCCAGCACAGTAGCAGTCGCGTCCCCAGTCGCGAATGGACCCGGCGATGCGACCCAAAATGTCGTCGTTGGTCACCACGCACCCGCCTTCGCCCATGGTGATGTGGTGCGCCGGGTAGAATGACACCGTTGAGAAGTGCCCAAAGGTGCCCGTCAATTGACCTCGATACCGCGATCCCAGAGAGTCGCAGTTGTCCTCGATGAGCCAGAGATCGTATTTCTGCACCAATTCCATCACGACGTCTAGATTGAAGGGAACACCTAGCGTGTGCGCCATCATGATCGCACGTGTCTTGGGGCCAATCGCCTCGAACAGCTGCTCCGGCAGTGCGGTATAGTCCCCCAGGTTCACATCGACAAAGACTGGCACCAAGTTGTTCTGGACGATCGGCGCAACCGTCGTCGGAAAAGCAGCAGCAACCGTCACCACCTCATCGCCCGGCTTCAGCCTCCGTTCACCAAGCTTGTGAGAGGTGAGCGAAGTCAGCGCTACCAGATTGGCGGATGAGCCCGAGTTCACGAGCAGCGCGTTCGATAAACCCAGGTAGGCCGCGAACTCGGCCTCGAACCGCTCGGCATAGCGATTAGCGGTCAGAAAGAAGTCGAGACTCGCATCTATAAGGTTGCACAACTCTTCCGCGTCGAACACCCGCCCTGCGTAATGCACCAGGTCTCTACCAGGGTAAAAGCTCCGGGCCGAGTATTTCTCGTGATAGTACCGGCGGACCAGGGCTGCTATCTGTTCTCTGAGTGCGTCAGCAATGGGCAAGTGTTCTCCGTTCAGTTTCGCCACACTCCACTCAGACCGATTCGACCTTGTTTGAGTACCACTCGATCGTCCGACGCAGGCCCTCCTCAAACGACGTACGGGCCTCGAACCCAAACTCGTGTTTCGCTCGGCTCGTGTTGAGCTTACGACGTGGCTGACCGTTGGGCTTGGTCGCGTCCCACACCACGCTGCCGGAAAACCCTGTCAGGCGAGCAATAGCCTCAACTAGATCCTTGATGCTGATTTCGAACGAGCTCCCCAGATTGACTGGCTCGCTCTGGTTGTAGCGCTCGGCGGCCAACAGAATGCCCTCCGCAGCATCATCCGCGTACAGAAACTCACGCGTCGGACTGCCGTCACCCCAGACTTCGATGCAAGCCGCACCTTCTTTCTTGGCGTCGACGCATTTCTTGATCAGGGCGGGGATCACATGGCTGCTGGCCGGATCGAAATTGTCATTAGGCCCATACAGATTCACGGGCATCAAGAAAACGCTGTTGAAGCCGTATTGCTGGCGGTAGGCCTGACTTTGCACGAGAAGCATCTTCTTCGCTAAACCATAGGGCGCGTTGGTCTCTTCGGGATACCCTTCCCACAGGTTCTCTTCACAGAATGGAACGGATGTGAACTTCGGATAACAGCAGATTGTACCGAGGGCTACGAACTTGGCCACCCCTGCAGACCAACTCTCGTGGAGGAGCGGGACGCTCATCATCAGGTTATCGTAGAAGAATTCGGCCGGATGCTCTCGATTCGCTCCAATACCCCCAACTCTTGCCGCCAGATGGATCACCATCTGTGGGTGGCAATCGACCAGGGCCCGGCGGATGTCGTCCAGGCAACGCAGATCGTACCTGTCGGCATCGACGACGAGCACGTTCGCGCGCTGCTCGTTCAGCTTGCGAACAATGTAGCCGCCCAGAAAGCCCCTACCCCCCGTCACCATCACGCGGCGATCTTTCCAGAATTCGTTCATGGTTGTACCAGAATCGGAAGGACCGTCAGCGACAGCCTTCGCAAGTCGCACCGACGTGACCTGAATGTGACATCAGGACCCTGTGCCGCCCACAACGGTCCAAGCAGTTCTTATTAGAATCCGGCAGTCCAGCCAGAGTGACCAATTATCGATGTACTCGAAGTCCATCCGCACCCAATCATCGAAGTTGCTGATCTTGTTGCGGCCGCGAATTTGCCAGAGACACGTGATTCCCGGCTGCACACACAGCTTGCGCTTGTGCCACAACTCGTACCGCGCCAGTTCGTGAGGACCCGCCGGGCGCGGGCCCACCAGGCTCATGTCCCCCTTCAGGACACTCCACAATTGGGGAAGTTCGTTGAGGCTGAACTTCCGGAGGAAGCGACCGAGCGGCGTGACCCGTGGATCGTGCGTAATCTTGAACACGGGCCCGTTCATCTCGTTCAAGTGCATCAAGTCGCCCTTACGGTCGTCCGCGTCCGCCACCATCGTCGTGAACTTGTAGCCGGTGAAGGGACGCCCTTTGTAGCCGATGACCCGCCACGGATAGAAGACGGGTAGTTTGGGCGTAGTGAGCTTGATCGCAAGGGCGATCAAGAGAAGAAGAGGCGACAGTAGAACGAGAAGGGTTGCGGAAACTACTATGTCAATAACTCGCTTGACGAACAGCGCGCCGGAATCGAGGTGCCGCGGCCGAAGGACGATTTGAGGCAGCCGGAGGGGATCCGCGTAGAAGATGTAACTGAGATCACGTAGCTGGCCCAGCAGCAGCGCCTCCGGCACGATGCGCAGGGTCACGCGGAAGTAGTCGCATGCCTCAACGACGTCGTGTAGCCATGCGCCTCCGGCCGATCCCTCCACGGCGATGACCTCGTGGATTGGGTGGTGCACCAGCAGTGAAGCCAGTTGGTCAACTTGACCGAGATGTGCGAGATCGAGGTTGCGGCCATCGGACCCCTCCGCACCCGGCCGGGGTTGGTCTGCCGCGAGACTCAAGTACCCTACGACCTGATACTCGGCGTGCGTGGTGTGCCGGTCGATGTAGTCGGCCAGCCACTCGAGCGCGGCGGTAGGACCGATCAGCAGCAGGTTGCGTGCGTAGAATCCGGACGCCACCCGTTTCGTTCGATACCAGCGCAGAACAAGTCGATAACTGGCCAGCTCGACGGCGGTGAAGGCCGTGAGCAAATACACGAACAGCCGGCTCCAACTCGGACTTCTCAATGTGAACAGGATGAGACCCACGGCACTGAGGCCGAGCAGCGGCGACACGACAGCGCTTAGGACAACGCGTGTGCGCGACTGGCTGGACAGCGGCCGGTAGCCGCCCGTGGCCTGAACGCTGAGCAGCGTCACGGCCGACATGACCACCAGCACCCAGGCCACTTCCCTTATCGGGCGCAGGTCGCCCGCGGGCTCCGGTGAGAGAACGCCGACCCACGAACGCAGCAGAGACCCACCGTCCAGCAGGACGTCCTTCAGCCGCGGCGCGAGCGCATAGGCCAGAAAGAACGCGGTCGTCAGCGACAGGAGATCGATGAGCCAGAAGAAGTGCCGCGGGACCACTGGTCCCATCGTCGATGCGCCTGCCAGCGCCTCGACGGCTTGCTGCGCGGATGCGTTGCGCGGACCGGTTCCCGCGATCAGAGCCACTCGACTCATGAGTCTCAAGGCCTGGCGGCTCGGCCGCACACGGCAGCCGCACCCAGGCTAATCCGAGACGTGCACGATGAGTGCCTCGAATTGAGACACACTCCGTGCCCGTCACTTACAGAAAAGAACCCAAAATCGCGCAGAATATCCCCCTCTGCCCTCCGGCGTGACAATTCTCGTCGCGGCGTCGTGAGCTGTCAAGGAGGGGGGTACCGGCACGAGGAGGTCATCCCCAGCCGGCCTCGTGCCGCGCGGGGGATAGGGCGTCTCGATGATGCCGTTCGGACCCGCGGACAGCACCCACAAGTGCTGTCCCCCGCCACCGGCCGACGCGTCGTCGGTCGGCTCGAATCCCAGGCTCACCAGATACCGGTTGCCCCAGGGGTCGGTCGGCACGGGTGAGGCAAGATACGCCCCCCGCCACCCCCGTTGGCTTGTCGTCCCGAAGAGCTCATATCCTGGCGAGTTTTCGATGAGCTGCCCTTCGAGGGGCAGTGTTCGGCTGCTCAACCACTCGCCCTCAACCTCCGACGCCGCCCGCGGCAACGCCCCGGGCCCGACCAGCAGATCGACTCGCTCCGACGCCGCGCCCGGCCCGCCGCCGCTGGCGTGGGCCCAGGCCGGCAGGAAGCCGTTATCCTCCTCGAACCGCCGAACACCCTCGGCAATGGCCCTCGCGTCGCGCTCGGCCCGGGCGACGCGCGCCTGGTTCACCCGCACCGCCACCCACGCAGGCACGGCGAGCGACAGGAACAGCAAACCGGCCAGGGCCAGCGCGAGTTGGAGCAGCGTAAAGCCCGTGTTCTGTCGCGCCGGGCTAAGGCCCCTCAGGGCCGGGCTAAAGCTAATGCCTTTCGGAAATTCCGTGTTCATGTCGTCACACGATCTTGAAGTGCAACGGTCCTTCGACCGAGTGCGTCTCCATGAGCCGAGGCCACTTTCTGACGGGCTGACGCACGGCACGGGGATTGGTGCGGGAGCGGCGTTTGGCGGTGATGCAGCGGCGCATGAGCGCGTCGCCGCGCTGGACGATCCGATCCTTCAGCCGTTCGGTCAGCAGGTCCTCGCAGGGGCCGAGGAAGAACCACATGGATCGCACCACGGCGAGGACGACCCCAAACTTCACCCGCAAGGCCGGCACCTGCCCCGCCGCGGCGCGGGCGCGTTCGCGCGCGAGGAGCGCGGTCGCCAAGACAATGGCCGCAATCTCCTGCGCCGCGGTGACGACCGTATGGCTCTGCAAGACGTCGGTCTGGCGCAACACGCGTTTCGCTTCGCGGAAGTACAGCTCGTGTTCCCAGCGGGCGGCGTACAGCTGCGCGAGCTCCAGCGCGGGGGCTGTTCGATGACTCAGCAGACTGGTCCACAAGCGCAGCTCCTGCGGGCGAACGCCCTGACGTCCGACGTGCACACGAATCTCGCGGAGCTCCAGCCACGGCTGGGTGCGCGAGAGCCGGTTCTTCTCTCGAACGGCCACGCGAATCCGGCGGCTCCCATCGGGCAGCCGTCTGAGGGTCTGCGCGGTGAGATGCCGGGGGACGCGGAACACAAAGTGACTGCTCACCCGCTGGCACGCCGCCCACGCATGGATGATGAAGGCCGGCACGCCATACAAGCGATCGCCCAACAACAACACCCGCTTGGGCAGCTGGGCCAACATCCGGCGGGCCAGTTCCCATTCGGACTCGCCCTGCCGCCCGATGCCGGCGGCCAGCGGATTGTGCAGTCCGAGTTCGAGGAGCACACTGACCGTGATCTTGGCGAACGCGGCACGCCCGCGTCGCGAGGCCGCTTTCGTGGTGGTTGCGGTGATCTGCGGCGTGTTGGTCACGCTGTATTGCGTGCCGTCGAGCGCGGTGAGGCGCCAGCCGCGCCAGAACGCTTCGCGCTGCCGGCGGCGCGTCGCCACCGGGCGCAGCGCCCGCCGCATCAGGTCGGCAAAGATCTCCCACGGCAGGCGGATCCGCCGATCCGACCAGGAACTGTTGGCCAGCGGTTCTTGGAACAACTCGAAAAAGTGCTCGGCCAACGTGCCCGCGCCTTGCATCACATGAAACGTCAGGGCTTGCAGCAGTTGGTTGACCGGGACGCGCGGTTTGCGTCCGCGGCGGTGCGGCACCGGCGGGAGCCAGTTCGGCCCCACCATGTTTGTCCACGCACCGAGAAACCCGGTGGGCCCCTCCGGCATCGGGACCTTGGACGGCTGGCGGCGACGCCACGATCGGTTTCGGGTCTGGGAATGTGGTCGCATCCCCAGGATAAATACCGATTCCGCCCAAAAAGTACAAGTGTAAAAAGTACACGGTGGAGCTCACGTCAGCGAATTTCCGAAAGGTATTAGGGCTAAAGCCCGGCACTACGCACTGCGCGACGTTCCAACGCGGTCCGCGCACGTTATCGCCCCCCCAGTCGCAGAATCGTCCCAATGGTCCTCGCGACAATCAGCGCGTCGAACAACATCGATCGATGCTTGATGTAGTACAGGTCGTACTCCAGCTTGACGGCTGCCTCCTCCACCGAGTCGGCATACGGCACGTTGACCTGCGCCCAGCCGGTCAGCCCGGGCCGCACAAGGAGCCGCGTCCCGTAGAAGGGGATCCGCCGTTCGAGATCCGCGACGAACTCGGGCCGCTCCGGCCGCGGACCGACCAGGCTCATATCGCCGCGCAGGATGTTCACCACCTGCGGCAGTTCGTCGAGCCGCGTCCGCCGCAGCCACCGGCCGACGCGCGTCACCCGCGGATCGTCTGGCGCCGCCCATCTGGCGCGCCCGTCTGGCTCGGCGCCGCTCACCATCGTCCGGAACTTCAGAAGCTGGAATACGCAATTGCGCTGCCCCACACGCGCTTGGCGGAAGAACAGCGGACGGCCGCTGTCGAACCAGATGGCCACGCTCACGACGGGCAGGGCCATGAGGAGCAGTACGGCGCCAGCCGCGGCGCCGGCGAGATCGACCAGGCGCTTGGCGAGCCGCGACGCGTCACGCGCGCCGACGGCGTCGGCAAACGAGGTCACCAGCCAGTCGGGCTCGAGATGCTCGACGGGCACCCGCTCGAGCAGCCGCTCGTAGGCCGTGGCCATCTGCACGATGTCCGCCCCGTCCTCCTGACAGCCGACCAGCGCCTCGACCAGCGCCCCCTCGGCCGGCTCGTCCAGCGCGACATCGATCTCCGACGCGCCCCACTGGTGCGCGAGCGCACGCAGGTCCGCCACACGCCCCACCACCGGCAGGCCGTGCACCTCGGACGCCTCGGCCGCTTCGTCCACGAACCCCACCACCTCCACGTGCCGCAGGCCGGCGTCGACGAACGCCCGGCGTAACACCCGCCCGCCGCGGCCCGCGCCGACGATGAGAATGCGCCGCCTGAACGAGGTCTGGGTGAAGACCCAGATGTAGACGAGCCGCCAGGCGAAAGTGAGGATCGACGCCTGCCACAGCAGGTGCAGCACCATCAACCGGGGCAACGCATGGCGCGGCGCGTAGAAGTAGACGGCCAGGTAGACGACCAGCAGGGCGAGCGTCGCGCGCGCGATGGCGCGCGCGGTCGCCTGCACCGAGAACGCCACCCGCGCCTGCCGCGCCGGCAGGAGCGCCGCCGCCCACACGGGCGCCGCCACGAGCCAGGCCGCGTGCGCCCACACGAAGGACGGCTGCAGGGGGAACCCCGCCGTGAGGCTCCACATCGTCAGCGCCACGACGACGGCCGCCGCTCCGATGACGAGGTCGCCCACGGTCAGGAGCAGCCGATGCTCCGACGCGGGCAGGCCGCGTCGAGGCGTCACCGCCACCGCCCACCCGAGACGAGGTTGAGGAGCGCGCCGCTCCCCCACGAGAAATGCACGACGGCCAGCACCACGGGCACGAACGCGGCGGCCCACCAGGCGTGCCGGCGGACGGCCACCGCCACGGCCGCGCCGAGCACAACGGCCGCGTAGGTCCCGAGCAGCGCCAGGAACCAGACGGTCACGGACGGCACCGCCAGCGACGCCACCGCCAGCACGGCGACGGCCAGCACGAACACGGCCGGCACGAGCTGGCGGAGCCGCAGCGACGAGGGATGGCGCCTGAGCATTTGAACTTTCCACCACCCGTACCGGACGTACTGCCGGGCGAGCTGACCGAGGGTCCCCCGTGCAACGTAGATGGAGACGGCCCCCGGATCCAGCAGCACCCGCCGGCCGGACCGGCGGACGCGATAGTTGAACTCGTAATCCTCGTTGACCGGCAGGCGCTCGTCGAAGCCGCCGAGCTCCGTCCAGAGCCCCTTGCGAAAGCAGCCGAACGGGACGGTGTCCACCTCGCGCACCGGACCGGTGCCGCCGGCCACTCGATACGCGGCGCCACCGGCGCCGAGCGGATGCTGCACGGCCCAGGCGATCGCGCGCCCGACCCGGCTGTCGCGCCCCGGCTCGATGGCCCAGGCGCCCCCCGTGACGCCAACGTCGGGGCCGTCCAGCATGTCCACCAGGCGGCGCAGGTAGTCGGGCCGGGGACGCGAGTGGGCGTCGAGCCTCGCGACGATGTCGCCCGCGGCCGCGCCGATACCGGCGTTGAGCGACACGGGAATGCACCCGTCCACTTGCGCCAGGAGCGACAGCTTCAGGTCGGCGTGCCGGTGCCGGTAGTCCTCGACGATCGCCGGCGTGCCGTCGGTCGATCCGCCGTCCACGATGATGACCTCGTTGGGGGGCTCGTCCTGAGCCCGGACGGCGTCGAGCAGCGCCGCGATGTGACGCGCCTCGTTCAGGCAGGGGATGACGACGGACACGCGGGAGAAAGGCCCGCCGGGACTGGGGACTGGGGACTGGGGGCTCACCCTTCGACTCGCTTCGCTCGCTCAGGACCCTCGGGACTCGGGGTCCGGAGTGCTACAATCCAGCCCATGCAGGCCCCCATGCAGGTCAATGAGGCGCTGCGGCAGGCGCTCGAGCATACGCCGGGAGTGGTGCTCGCCGTGCTGTTCGGATCTGCTGCCCAGAACCGAGCCGGTCGCGAGAGCGATCTGGACGTTGGCGTGCTCCTCGAGGAAGGCCAGGCACCTGCCGCCCGGATCGCCGTCGCGCTCGAGCGGGCCACGGGTCGCACGGTGGATCTGGTCCCACTCGACCAGGCTCCTCCTCTCTTGCGCTTCGAGATCGCTCGCACGGGACATGTCATCGTCGAACGGCGTCCTCACGCCTGGAGCGATTTTCGGGCGCGTGCCATGGTGGACTGGTGGGACTGGGCTCCAACCGCGCGCATGCTGCACGAGGCGGCCGCCGCCCGCGTGCGTCAAGGTGCGACACCGGGGGCACACCGTGGTCCGGGGTGACGTCGCGGGAGCCAAGATCGCCCGCGTCCAGACGTGGCTGGCCGACGCCGAGCCCACGCTGAGCTTGCCGGTCGAGCAGTTCATCGCCAGCGCCGAGCGTCGCGATCTGGCGATCTTCTACCTGTTTCTGGCAATCCAGGAGTACATCGACCTCGCCGCGCACTGGGTGGCGGATGCCGGCTGGCCGGCGGCGGACGATGCCGGATCGACTTTCGACCTGCTGGCCGACCACCACGTCATCGCACCCGAGCTGGCCGCCACGCTGCGCGGCGCGGTTGGTCTGCGCAACCGCATCGCCCACGGCTACGCGTTGTTGGACTATCGACGCGTCCACAAGGAAGCCCAGGAAGGGATGGCCGGCGTCCGGGCGTTTCTGTCCGCTGTGGCTGATGCGGCGGGAATCTGAGCGCAACCGACGGGGTGCACGGGGGTGCACTTGGGTGCACAGGGTGCACAAATGTGCGCGGTGGCGCGGAGCTTCGATGTCGCGCGGCTTCATTCAGGGCTCCCGCCTGACCGCTGACCGCTGACTGCCGACCGCTGACCGCTTACGAATCACGGCTCACGCGGCCAAACGGGCTCGGCACGGCTTGCAAGACGACGAACGCGGCGCCGAGCGCCACCGGCGTCAAATACGCCACGGCGTGCAGCAGCACGCCGAAGCCGAGCGCCGCGGCGCGAGGCACGGCGAAGAGTGCGAGCGCCAGCACGCAGAGGTACTCGAACACGCCCAGCCCGCCTGGGCTCACCGGTACCGAGGTGCCGACCTGCAACACCACCAGCACGACGAGAGCCACGACCGCGGGCTGGTTCAGCCCGACGGCCTCCAGGCAGAAGTAGTTGGCCAGGGCGGCGGTTCCCCACACCAGGAACGAGAGCCCGAGCGCGGCAGCGGCGGCGCCGAGGCGCCGCCGGCCAGCGAAGCCCTCGACGAGCGGCCGTAGCCACGACTTCACGAGGGAACGGCGCAGCCGCTCCGGTACGACTCGCATGCGCTCGATCGCCGCCAGCGCGGGCTCGCCAGCCATCACCGCCAGCGCCATCGCCGCCACGGCCACTCCCAGCACCGCGCCGAGTACGAGCGCGGCCTCGTCCACCGCGCCCGGCAAGTCCACCCACAGCGAGGCCACGCCCAGCAGCACGACGAAGACGACGCCGTCGAGCGCCTTCTCGACGGCAATGGTGCCGAGCGTCTGGCCGGGCGCCCGTCGCGACACACGCTGGACGAGGTAGAGCCGGGCCACATCGCCCGCCCGCGCCGGCACGAGGATGTTCACCATCTGGCCGACCACCAGAATGGGCCAGAGACGCGAGAACGACAGCGCGCCGCCGCCTTCCACCGGGAACAGGAACTGCCAGCGCCACGCCCTGAAAGCGGTGGCCCCGACGATCGCCGCCACCGCGAGGCCCAGGAACACGGGACGGGCGGACGCCAGCACCTCCCGGATCTGAACGAGCGACACGTGCCGGAACGCCAGCCAGAGGCACGCCGCCCCGACGAGGGAACCGAGGAGTATGCGGGGGACGGGGGTGCGGGGGACGGGAGCCCCCTTGCCGTCGGAGGGGCGTAGGGGGACAGGAGCCCCCTTGCCTTCCGAGGGGCTCCCGCCCCCCACAAAAGTGTAACCTGGCCGGCATTGGGTCATATGACGACACGTGACGACAAGCGCCCCCGTGGCGCCTGCTGGCAGAGCTCATTCGCGCATTTCAGCGCGCGGAGATCTAACGTTGCTGCCAGTCGCAGGAGCCACCGCCTGCAAGTCGCCCGACCGCACGAGCAGGCCGCTCTTCTGCGCTCAGAGCAGGAAGAGATCGTCGCGCGAGAAGCCGCGCGCCCTGAGCTTCGTCCGAATCTGGTCGGCGTCGCGGAACGACATGACGACCAAGCACCCGTAGGGCACGCCGGCGAGGTGGGCCGGCCCCAGCTGGTCGGGCGTGTGAATCGGCAGGCCGAAGAACCGGCCCAGGCGCAGGTCGTCGACCACGCCGACCAGGTGGAGGTCGGTCTCCTGCAGGCTCACATAGCCGATCTCGGCCACCTCGCCGGCGCCGTAGAAGACGATCGGCTTCTCTCCGTCTCGCCCGAGGGCATCCGGCGGCCACGAGGTCGACAAGCGGTCGAGGCTCTCGCGGATGCGCCCGCGCGTTTCGCTGTAGAGGCGCATGGTGTTCTCGAGATAAGCTCTCGTGATCCGCGTCTTCTCGCGGATGCCGGCCGGTGTGATGAGGTAGGTGACGCGATGCGGCCTGACGCCGGTCACCTTCACCCAGCCCTTCGTCACGAGCCGGCGTACGAGGAGGTTGGTCAAGCCGAGGGCGACGCCGAGCTTGCGCGACAGCGTCCGCTGGGACACGGGATGCCCGGCTTCGATTTCGTGGAGGATGGTGCGCGTGTAGAGGTCGTGGTTGCCCACGGCGACACTCCGTGCCCGTCAGTCACGGGCCGGGCTGACAGGCAGTGACGGCCCGGTGCGCGCGGGGCCGCCGGGTGTTCACGGGATGAACGTAGCGCATTGTGGTCGCGGCCGGGGGAGAAGTCAAGCCCATGGACAGGTAGGAAGATCGGGAGGAGCCGCCGATAGTTTTGATCTTAGGTCGAGCAACAGAAAACGGATGAGCTTTCGCGGGCCGGCCCGCTCCGGTGCCCGGACCCGACCTCGGCTCATCCGGCGTTAGAACGCTCCAATGGCGTCCACCACGTCCCGTTGCTGCGCCTCGGTCAGCTCGGGGCGATCGGCAACGCCAGCACCTCGCGCGCCGCAGCCTCGGTCACCGGACAGTCGCCGGCCCGGTATCCGAGCGTCGCGAAGCACTCCTGCACATGCAGGGGCACGGGACCTTCCCCCCGATGCTGGCCGCTGTAAGGCGCGCGCCGCGCCTCGTTGCCCTGGGACCCGTTCAGTGCGGCAGGTCGAGGCCCTGCTCGCGCGCGACCGCAGCCACGAAATCCGCGGCCAGGCCGGGCAGGCGCTCCCGCACGGCACGGCCGTACTTCAGCACGAGCGCGAGCTTTTCCGGGTCGAGCGTCAGATCGTACGCGTGCACGAAGACGTGTCGAAACGCACGGAGGTCCTGGAGCGGCTGGCGGAGATCCTCGGGGAACAACGGCGGCCGTACACCGGGAATCCGAAGAGACAGCCGGCGAATCAGCTCACTGTGCCAGCCCTTCTCATCGTCGACGCTGTTCTCGAACGCGCGGGCGATCCGCAGCGCGAGCTGCTCGATGACGTTGAAGGCTCGCGACAGGTGATGGGCCGCGCTGTCGTACGCGGCTGGGGTGCCCTCCCCGTACCGGCGCTCCGCGAGATCGAACGCCGCCACGGCCACCGAAACGTCGTCCGCCAGCTCGCTGGCCAGTGTCTGAAGCTCTAGAGCGTCCACAACTCACCCTCGCGGAGAATCTTGTCGCGAAACCGGCACTGATCGAGCATCACGATATCCACGCGCCGCCCGAGACGCTCAGCGAGCTCGAGCGACAACTGGCCGGCGCTCATCGACCTCGGTGCCTCGGCCATGGCGAGATCGACGTCCGAGGCGTCGTTGAAACGGCCAAGCTTCGCCAGGGATCCAAAGACCCAGACGCGATGTCCCGGGACGAGCTCGGCAAGCGCCGCACGCAGTTGCCGCCGAACCTCGGCGTACGCCTCCACGCGCCGCGCTCTGCGGGCTTGATCGCGCCGAAACAGTAGCGTGTCCGCAGCCATGACGCCCTCGCTCGTGGAGGCTGGGACCAAAGCCCCGGCTTCCTCATGCACATTCTAACCCCGGTGCTCACTCGAGTCGGCGACTTCGCGGCGGGTCCTCTCAAAGGACAGCCCACCGGTGCCCAGGTCAGGAACGCGACCACAGGGAAGCGCGGGAAGGGGCCACGGACAGTTCATGGTCGGGCGAAGAAATCCGCGATGGCCTCAACGACGGCACGCTGCTGCGCCTCGGTCAGCTCGGGGTAGATCGGCAGCGCCAGGACCTCGCGCGCCGCGGTCTCGGCGACCGGACAATCGCCAGCCCGGTACCCGAGCTCCGCAAAGCACTCCTGCAGGTGCAGCGGCACGGGATAGTAGATCTCGCAGCCGATCCCCGCCTTCGCGAGGTGTTCCTTGAGCGCGTCGCGCCGCGGCACGCGCACGACGTACTGGTGATAGATGTGCCGGTAGCCCTCGGGCTCGACCGGCGTGACGACGCCAGGCACGGCGGCGGGGAGCCGCGCATAACGTGCCGCGTTCGTCCGGCGCGCCTCGTTCCACGCGGCCAGGTGCGGCGCCTTGACGCGCAGCACGGCCGCCTGCAGCTCGTCGATGCGGAAGTTCCCACCGACCTCGCGGTGATAGTACTTGGGCTCGGCCCCGTGCACACGCAGTCGCCGCACGTGCGCCGCAATCTCGTCGTCGTTGGTCGTCACGAGACCCGCGTCGCCGAAGGCGTTCAGGTTCTTGCTCGGGAAGAACGAGAACGCCGCCAGCGCGCCCATGCCGCCCGCCGGCCGGCCCTTGTAGGTCGCCCCGATCGCCTGACACGCATCCTCGATCACCGCAACGTCTTTCGCCGCGGCCACGTCGAGGATGGGATCCATGTCGGCGCACAGGCCGTAGAGGTGCACGGGGATAATGGCGCGTGTACGCGGCGTGACCGCCTTCGCGACCGCCGCGGGATCGACATTGAAGGTCACCGGATCGACGTCCACGAACCGGGGCGTGGCGCCCACACGCACGATGGCCCCGCCGGTGGCAAAGAACGAGAACGTGCTCGTGATCACCTCGTCGCCCGGCCCGACGCCGAGTGCCATGAGCGACACGATGAGCGCATCGGTGCCCGACGAGACGCCGACGGCGTGCTTCACGCCGATGATCGCCGCCAGCTCGCGCTCGAGCGCGTCGGTTTCCGGACCGAGGATGAAGCGCTGGCTGTCGCAGACGCGCGCGATGGCGGCGAGGATGTCCTCACGGAGGGGAGCGAACTGGGCCTTGAGATCGAGCAAGGGAACGGGCATCGGATGACGTTTGTCGGTCGGCACAGACGTAATGTAGCATCAGTCGGTCGCTTCGAACCATGCCGCCAGCGGGAGACGATGGGCGATTCGAGCGTCGAACATCAGATCGCGGGAGCGTATCAGATCGACGCGCTGCTGCGGGGCTGGCGCTTCCAGCGCGCCTGGCACCGCGCGCGCCTCGATCTCGTCGCCCACCTGCTCCCGCCCGACCCTGGCGCGCGTGTGCTCGACGCGGCGTCGGGCTCCGGCATCGTCACCTGGCGCTTTCGAGCGCCGCACATCGTCAGCGCCGACATGCGCGTGAGCGGCGGCCAGGCCGTGCGCGCCCACACGCCCGGCGCCCGCGCGGTGGCCGCCACGCTCGACGCCCTCCCGTTTCCGACCGGCACGTTCGATCAGCTGTACCTGTTCGAGGCCATCGAGCACCTCTCGCGCGACGAGGGCCGGCGGGCGCTCTCCGAGCTGCGCCGTGTCGCGCGCCCCGGTGCGCACGCGCTCTTCACGACGCCGAACTACCGCTCCTATTGGGTCGTCCTGGAAAGGGTCATCGACGCGCTACGCCTCACCCCACCGATGGCCGACGCCCAGCATCTGCTCGCCTACGACGGCGGCAGTCTGCGCGATGCCGTCGAATCGACCGGCTGGCGCCTCGAGCGCCTCGGCTCGTTCAACCTGATCGCGCCGTTCGTCGGCATGCTGTCCTGGCGGGCGGGCGCCCGGGCGGTCGGCCTCGAGGTGGACCACGCCCGCCGTGCGGGCGCGCTGCTCTTTGCCCTTTGCGCCGCCGAGCCGTGAGCGAATGAGCACCACCCCCGACCTCACCATCGTGCTCCCCTGCTACAACGAGGGCGCCACCATCACGCGCTCCCTCGCCACGCTCGAGTCGTGGTTCGGCGTGGAGCCGGACGTGCTGGTAGTCGACGACGGGAGCACGGACGATACCGTCGAGCAGGTCCGAGCGTATGCGCGGGCGCACCCGAATGTACGGGTGCATCATCTCCCCCACAATGGAGGCAAGGGCGAGGCCGTCCAGGCGGCCGCGCCGCTCGCGCAGGGCCGCTACGTCCTGATCATCGACGCCGATCTGGCCTACGACCGCGAGTCGGTCGAGCGAGTGCTGGCGCGCCTCCCGTCAGCGGACGTCGTCGTCGGAAACCGCCGCCATGACGGCTCCCGCTACTCGGTGCCGGTGCGGCTCTTCGGCTTCCTGTATCGGCGCCACCTCATCGGCCTCGCGTTCAATGCCTGTCTTCGCGCGGTGCTGCCGATCCAGCTGCGCGACACGCAGTGCGGCCTGAAGGCGTTTCGGCGGGACGCGCTGGCGCAAATCGCGCCGTGCCTCACGATTCGCAGGTTCGCCTTCGACGTGGACCTGCTGCTGGTGGCGCGAGGGCTCGGGCTGACGGTGGCCGACGAACCGGTTCGCGTGACGTACGACTCGGCGCGAAGCAGCGTGAGTCTGCTGCAGAACGCGATCGTCGTGAGCTGGGACCTCGTCAGGATGGTGGCGCGGCGGGCGGCAGGACGGTACGCGCCGGACCGCCTCCGAGCGATCGCCGCCACAGCAGAACGGAGAGCGCCAGCCCCGCCGCCAGCAGGATGAACCCGGTCCACAGACCGGGCGGCACGAAGCTGAATGCGAACGTGCCGGCGGCGCCGACCGGCAGCGTCATGTACGCCAGGCCTGTCGCCGGGTCGATCGCCAGATCGCCAGCGCTCCCCCGCCATCCACGCACGTAGCGCTCGTTCAGGTAGACCCGCCCCTCGTCGCGCGTGACCGCCCCGAACTCGACGCGGTTGGGACTGAAGCGCACGTTGAAGAGACGAACCGTGTCGGAGAATACGACCGGCCGGTCCGGGCGCACCTCGCCGAAAAGCAGGAACGAGTCGTTGCACCGCAGGACCGCTCGACCCGCCATCGTCGCGCGCATCATCGGCGAATCGGGACCGAAGCCGTCGGTGGCCGGATCGATGACCGGCGCGGGCGGACGGGACAGGAAGTGGAACGTCCCGTCGAGCGGCCGCAGCGTGAACGCGACCTCCAACGGAATCCGGTTGCGGTAGGCGAGGAAGCAGGCGCCGAGCACGAGCACGATTGCGGTGAAGCGCCGCAGGGCGACGCCGACCGAAATCGCGCCGCTCGGTCCGCGCACGACCCAGGCGACCATGGCGGTGGCAAAGCCGATGAAGACCAGGGTGTACCGGCTCGGCACCCTGAACTGGCCGACGATCGGCAGCCGTCGCAGGAGCTCGTAGGGCGCATACGGCCCGAACTCTCCGATGGTAAAGAGCAGGAGCACGAGCGTCGTCAGCGCCAGCGACATGCCGAGCCAGTGCTCGCGGCGCCACGGACGATCGACGAGGATCGCGATGAACGCGCCGGCAATGAGCAGCGCGCCGAACGAGCCGATATAGTTGGCGTATTCGTGCCACCCGTAGTTCTGCCCGCGGAACACCTCGCGCAGGTACTGGAACGGATCCAGGAACGCGTCGAGCAGCATGGGCATCGACATGATGTCGTGGGGCAGCACGTTGCGGACGTCGACCAGTCGATGGTCGGTGACGAAGTACGCAACCGGCACGAGCTTCGGCGCCGCAAGAAGCCCGGCGAGCATGCCAGTGACGGCCAGCATCGCGAGCGGGCGCCAATCCCGGCGTCCAGCCGCCGCCAGCGCCGACAGGCACCCGAGCGCCACGCCCGTCATGAACGTCATGAGGATGCCGCCCGCGTACAAACCGAGCGCCAGGACGATCGCCGATGCCACGGCGAACCGGAGCGCGCCGGTCTCGATGGCCCTGAGGAAGAACAGGAGCAGCCACGGCAGATAGAAGTACGGCAGGAACGTGACGTGACCCACCGTGATGTGGAACGCCGCGCCGCCCGCCAGGACGAACAAGGACGCCAGGAACAGGAGCGCCGGGCGGAACGTGATTCGGAAGACCCGCGTGAGCAGCATGTGCATGCCCGCGAAGCCGAGCACGTAGTGCAGCAGCACGTTCAGCTTCATCGCGACCGCCAGCGGAACCACCAGGGCGAGCGGGTACACCGGGCTCACGAGCGAGACCTGCGGGTTCTGCCACAGCGCGTTGCCGCCGCAGGACCACGGGTTCCAGAACGGCAGCTGCCCGTACTCGTAGACGCTGCGGAAGACGTTGGCGTGAAAGAGGAAGAGCGGATCCCAGTCGGAGATGCCGAGGTTGGCCCCCGACACGAGGAGAGGCCACGTGAAGTAGAGGGCGAGCGCGACGTAGCCGCTCCAGAGGGCGAGGTCGCCGCGCGACAGGGACTCGCCGACCCGCTTCACCTGATTCTCGCCTTGATCGCCGCGCGGGTCTCGCGGTCAGCCTCGCGGCGCTTCACGGTTTCGCGCTTGTCGTAGGTCTTCTTGCCCTTGGCGAGGCTGACGGCCAGCTTGACGCGGCCCTTCTTGAAATACAGCCGGACGGGCACGAGGGTCATGCCGCGCTCGACGGTCTTGCCGACGAGCTTCCGAATCTCTTCACGGTGCAGCAGGAGCTTGCGCCGGCGCGTGGGCTCGTGGTCGGCGTAGCCGCGGTGGCTGTAGGCGCTGATGTGGACGTTGTAGGCGTACACCTCCCCACCCTCGACGCGGCAGAAGCTGTCGCGCAGGTTCACCCGCCCCTCGCGGATGGCCTTCACCTCGGTGCCCACGAGCACCACGCCCGCCTCGAAGGTCTCAAGCAGGTGGTAGTCGTGCGCCGCCTTGCGGTTCTCCGCAACGATCTTCTCGGCTTTCTGGCGGTCCATCTTCAATGTGGGGCTTCGCCCCACACCACACCCCGGCTCGGTCGTTCCGTGGGGCACCAACGCCCACTCCACTCCCTCGCGGGCCGCGCCGTGCGCGGCCTGGCTGCGCCGTGTAGCGTACGGAATCCTCGCTCCGAGCCTCAAAGCGACGCTTAGAATTCTAACCGCGAATCACACGACGAACGCGAGGGGAGTCCGGGATCACGCCGCGCCACTGCCCTTCTCACGGAACTTCACCAGGCGTGCCGCCAGCAGCACGGCCTCCACCAGGCTCCCGTGGTCGGCCACGCCCGTGCCGGCGATGTCGAACGCGGTGCCGTGATCGACCGAGGTTCGGATGATCGGCAGCCCGAGCGTCACGTTCACGGATCGGCCGAACGCCACCACCTTGATCGGAATCAGTCCCTGGTCGTGGTAGCAGGCGATGACGGCGTCGAACTCACCGCCAACGGCGCGCACGAAGACGGTGTCGCCCGGCAGGGGCCCGGTCACGTCGGCGCCGCGCGCGCGGCACGCCGCGACCGCCGGAGCAATCGCCTCGTCGTCCTCGCGGCCGATCAGGCCGTGCTCACCCGCGTGCGGGTTCAGGCCCGCCACGGCCAGCCGCGGCCGCGGGTAGCCGAACCGCGGCAGCTCGGTGACCGCCAGCTCGATCGTCGCCTCCATCAGCTCACGCGTCAGGACGCGCGACACCTCGGCGAGCGGCACGTGCACGGTGGCCAACACGACGCGCAGCGCGTCGGAGTAGAACATCATCGCCACGCGCGGCGCGCCGGTCAGGTGCGCGAGCAGCTCGGTGTGGCCCTTCCACCGGAGCCCGGCATGCGCGAACGCCTCCTTGTTGATGGGTCCGGTCGCCACGGCCTGCACGCGACCGGCTACGGCGTCGCCGACGGCCTCCACGATGGTTTCGTAGGCGGACCGTCCCGCCTCGGCCGAGAGCGCCCCGGGCGTGAACCGCCGCGCGGCCTCGTCGGGCGAAGCGCCGTAGATGACGGGCTCGCACACGGCGCGCACGCGCGGGTCGGCCGCAGCCTTGGCCGCAATCTCGGGCCCGATGCCGGCCGGATCACCGGCGGTGATGGCGATGGTGGGCAAGGACATGGACTCACTCGGGACTGGGGGCTGGGGACTGGGGGCTTAGAGGCCGGTGCTCGAAGGCCGGCCCGCCGTCACGCCGCTCCCTCGCTTGGCGCTTTCCGTGGAGATTTCCGTGGCTCCTTCCGTGGTATTTCCGTGGCAGTTCCCAACGTCTTGGCCGGGCTAAAGCCGTGCGCTACGTACGTCCCTGCGCTACGAAGCGCACCCGCCGCAGCCGTTCGTGCCGCAGCCGTCCAACCCGCAGCCGCCGTTCGTGCACGTGCCCTCGTCGGCGCAGCCGGCGTGCTTGACGCCCTTGCCGTTCGGCAGCTCGTAGCGCAGGCAGCATTTCAGCCGTCCGCACTGGCCCGACAGCTTCGACGGGTTCAGGCTGAGCTGCTGCTGCTTCGCCATCTTGATGGAGACGGGCGCGAAGCCGTTCAGCCACGTCGTGCAGCACAAGGGCCGCCCGCACGGCCCGTAGCCGCCGAGCATCTTGGCCTCGTCGCGCACGCCGATCTGGCGCATCTCGATGCGGGTGCGGAAGTGCGCGGCCAGCTCGCGAACGAGCTCGCGGAAGTCCACCCGCCCGTCGGCCGTGTAATAGAAGACGAGGCGCGAGCCGTCGAAGAGCTGCTCGACGCGGGTCAGCTTCATGGGCATGCCCCGCTCGCGGATCTTCATCAGGCAGACGCGGTGCGCGTCCTGCTCGCGTTGCTGCTGCTTGAGCCGCGTCACCACGTCGTCGCGGCTGGCGCGGCGCACGAGCTTGTGCTCGGAGCCGGCGGACGGCTCGCGCCGCGGCGCGAGCGCGGGCGCCAGCGGGGTCACCGTGCCGACCGCCACGCTGCCGTTCCCCTGCACGACCACCTGCTCGCCGGGGCGCGGCGGGTCGTCGAGCGCGAACTCGGGGAGGAGGAAGCTCTGGTATCGACTGACCGGGGAGAACTTCACGCTGACGAACGGACGGAGAGTCCGGGCGTCCATGTGACCCCCACGTGTATGTGAACGCGGCCGCGCCCCATCAGAGCTCGACCGCGACCCAGTCGGCCACGACCTTCGGGCTCGCGTTGCGCTCGAGCGCCCCGAGTGCCCGATCGACCGTCGCAAATGCCCGAAGCGCCCGGTCCGCGTCCCAGGACCGGCGCAGGGCCTCCAGATCCGACCGCAAATCGGCGTTCGCCAGCCAGCGATCGTCCGCCGCCGACGCCAGCGCGCCGAGGTCCCGCACGAGCGAGGCCAGCGCGCGCAGCTTGCGCCCCAGCGCCTCCCGCTCGGTGCGCCCGCCGCCCGAGGCGAGATCGCGCGACAGCGCGAGCCGGCCGACGGCGTCGCGCGCCGTGCTGGCGCCCGCGAGCAACCGCG
>JAHECP010000206.1 GCA_024641665.1 Acidobacteriota bacterium | reverse complement strand
GCTGCGCCGCGCCGCGCAGCCGCTCGACGCGCCGCCGGCGCCGCTCGCGCACGCCGCCGACCTCGCCGGCGCCCGCGCCACGCTTGCGCTCTCCGACACGCTGGCCGGGCCCGCGACCTTCGGCCTTCGCCGGCCGGTCGTGCTATTGCCCCGCGCCTTCCTCGACCTCAACCCGGCCTTCCAGACGACGGTCGCGTGCCACGAGCTGCTGCACGTGCGCCGGCGCGACTGGGTGTGGTCGATCGCCGAGGAGCTCGTCGTGGCGCTCCTGTGGTTCCACCCGGCCGTGTGGTGGCTCGTCGCGCAGATTCACCTGAGCCGCGAACAGGTGATCGACCGCGAGGTGGTACGCCTCACCGGCCAGCGCAAGCCGTACGTCGAAGCCCTCATGCACCTGGCTGGCGCGCGCACGCCGGCGGCGCTCGCGGCGGCGATGCCGCTCCTGCGCAGGCGCCACCTGGCCAGGCGCCTGGCGCTGCTCCTGACGGAGGCTCCCATGTCCAGAGCCCGACTCGCCGTGTCGCTCGTCGCCGTCGCCGCCGCGCTCGTCACCGCCGGCGTGGTCTCCGTCGCGGCGTTTCCGCTGGTGGGACCGGTGCCCGCCGCGGTGGCCATCCCGGCGCAGGAGAGCGCGCCGCCGCCCAAGGCCCCGAGAGTCGTGTTCAAGGTCGACGCCGTCTACCCGGAGGAGGCGAAGGCCCAGGGCCTCTCGGGCACCGTCATCATCGACGTGACGCTCGACGCGGAAGGCGTCGTGTCCAGCGCCGAGCAAATCAGAGGCAATGCGATCCTCGGCGAGGCCGCCCTCGCGGCCGTGCGGCAGTGGCGCTACGAGGCGCCGGGCGAGCCACGCCACGTCTACGTCGCGGTCAACTTCTCGCTCGACGATCGGGACGCCGCTGGGACCGACAAACCGGCGGCCGACGCCGCGCCGTCGGAACAGCTCGTGCCGGCACCGGTCGAGAGGCTCGTGCAGGCGGGAGATCAGACGGCGCCGCCGCCCCCGCCCAAGCTGGTGCACGAGGTGAAGCCGACCTATCCCGTCCTGGCACAGAAGGCGAAGGTTCAGGGCGTCGTCGAGCTGGAGCTGACCATCGAGCCCGATGGGACGGTCTCCGACGCGCGCGTCCTGCGGTCCATTCCCCTGCTCGACGAAGCCGCGATCGACGCCGCGCGCCAGTGGAGGTTCGAGCCGCCCGGTCGGCGCGTGGCCGCCGACGTCGAGCTCACCTTCACGCTCAAGGACCACGCCTCGCGCGACCCGTGGACGGTCACGTTCGCGACGGCCGCCGCCGGCGCGAAGGCGACGACCGCCGGCATGGACTACGCGTTCCGCACGATGGTCTACCCCGAGTACCCGGCCGGCGCGATCGCCGCGGGCCTCGAGGGCTCGGTGCACCTGACGGCCACCCTGCACGCGAACGGCACCTTCACCGACGTCCGGGCGATGGACGGCCCGGAGGCGTTCCGGCAGATCTCGGTGAACGCCGTGCGCAAGTGGATCGCGGGCCGGCAGCTGACGCCCGCGTCGGGCACCGTGCCGGTGGTGGTCGAGATGGTGTTCCAGATCAAGAACGGCACCGGCACCGTCGGCTTCGGCGTCACGGTGAAGTGATCCCACACGGGCCGGCTTCAGCCGGCCCCCTGACCCCTGCCCCCTGAGCTGCCTCCGCGGGCCAACATGTCATGGGCCCGCTTCGGCGAGCCAAGCCCCTGCCCCCTGATCGGGCGGGCCCACAACCTGCGCGGGCCCGCCCGTATTGCGCCCGGCCCTGCCGCAGTGGCACAATTCGCCACCTTCATGGAGTGACCCTCATGAAACACAAGGTGTGGATTGGCTTACTGGCGGCGTGCGTGATGGCCTGGGTGGCGTCGGGCGCGGCCCGGCCTCAGGCGACTGGCGGCCAGTTGACGGCGGACGTGCTGCAGGGCCTCGAGCTCAGGAGTCTCGGCCCCGGTCTCGCGACCGGGCGCATGGCCGATATCGCGATCGACGCGAAGAACCCCAGCGTCTGGTACGTGGCGTCGGCGTTCGGCGGGCTCTGGAAGACGATGAACCGCGGCATCACGTTCGAGCCCGTCTTCGACCACGGCGGCTCGTTCACGCTGTGCTGCGTCGTCATCGATCCGAAGGACTCGAACGTCGTCTGGCTCGGCACCGGCGAGAACGCCAGCCAGCGCAGCGCGCACTTCGGCGACGGCGTCTACAAGTCGACCGACGCGGGCAAGAGCTGGACGCGCGTGGGCCTGGCCGCCTCCGAGCACATCGGCAGGATGCTCATCGACCCGCGCAACTCGAACGTCGTGTACGTCGCGGCGCAGGGACCGCTCTGGTCGGCCGGCGGCGATCGCGGGCTCTACAAGACCACCGACGGCGGCAAGACGTGGAACGCCGTGCTCACCATCAGCGCCGACACCGGCGTGAGCGACATCGTCTTCGACCCGAAGAATCCCGACATCATCTTTGCTGCCGCCTACCAGCGGCGGCGCGCGGTGGGACAGCTCATCGGCGGCGGGCCCGAAGGCGGGATCTACAAGACGACCAACGCCGGCCGGACCTGGACGAAGCTCTCGAAGGGGCTGCCGGCCGGCGACATGGGCCGCATCGCGCTGGCCATCGACGGGCGGAAGAAGCCGGCGACGGTCTTCGCGCTGATCAACGCGAAGCGCGAGGAGGCGGGCTTCTACCGGTCCGAGGACGCCGGCGCGTCGTGGACGCGCATCGGCCACATGGAGGTGCCGGCGCGGCCGGGCGCGCCGCAGCGGCCCGGCCAGCCGCAGGACGACTGGTACCGCGGCGGCGACCCGCAGTACTACTACGAGATCACCGTGGACCCGTACCGGCCCGACACGATCTGGTCGGTCGACACGAACCTCGAGCGCAGCACCGACGGCGGGAAGAACTTCACGCGGGTGAACTGGGAGCAGAAGGGCGTCCACGTCGACCACCACGCGATCGCGTTCGACCCGACCGACCCCAAGCACATCCTGCTGGGCAACGACGGGGGCCTCTACGAGAGCTACGACGACGGGGCGAACTGGCGTTTCTTCACCGACCTGCCGGTGACGCAGTACTACCGCGTGTCGGTGGACGACGCGAAGCCCTTCTACCACGTGTGCGGCGGCGCCCAGGACAACTGGTCGGAGTGCGGGCCGTCGCGCACGACCAACCGTTGGGGGATCCGCACGAGCGACTGGTACGTGGTCGGCGGCGGCGACGGCTTCCAGACGCGCAACGACCCCGACGACTCCGACATCGTGTACGCGTCGTCGCAGAACGGCAACGTGTCGCGGCTCGACCTCCTGACGGGCGTGTCGAAGTCGATCCGGCCGCCGCAGTCGCGCGGCCCGAACCGCTCCGGCGGCGGCGGGGGCGGCGAAGAAGACCAGCCGCAGGCGCGCGCGGGAGATCGGCCCAACTGGGACGCGCCCTACATCGTCAGCCCGCACTCCCCCACGCGGCTCTACTGGGCCAGCGACAAGGTGTACCGCAGCGACGACCGCGGCGACACGTGGACGGCGATCAGCCCGGACCTCTCGCGCGACCTCGACCGCAACACGATCCCGATCATGGGCAAGGTGTGGCCGCCCGGCTCGGTCTCGCTCAACGCGGCGACGACCGACCTGAGCAACATCGTGTCGCTCGACGAGTCGCCGCTCCTCGAAGGGCTCATCTACGCCGGCACCGACGACGGCCTGGTGCAGGTGGCGGAGGACGGCGGGCAGACCTGGCGGAAGATCGACCGGTTCCCCGGTGTGCCGCAGTACACCTACGTGTCGGACGTCTTCGCGTCGCCGCGTGACGCCGACACGGTGTTCGTCGCGCTCAACAACTGGCAGCGCGGCGACTACAAGCCGTACCTGGTGAAGAGCACCGACCGCGGCCGGACGTGGACGTCGATCGCGGGCGACCTGCCCGACCGGCACGACGTGTGGACGGTCGTGCAGGACCACCTCGACGCGAACCTGCTGTTCGCGGGCACCGAGTTCGGCCTGTTCGTGAGCCTCGACGGCGGCGGCCGGTGGACGCGGCTCACGGGCGGCATGCCGACCATCCAGGTGCGCGACATGACGGTGCAGCGCCGCGAGAACGACCTGGTGCTGGCCACCTTCGGGCGTGGCTTCTACGTGCTCGACGACTACAGCGCGTTGCGCGCGATCACGCCGCAGTCGCTCGACGCCGAGGCGAGCCTCTACCCGCTGCGCGACGCCGACCTGTACACCGAAACCGGTCTCGCGCCGGCCGGCACGGCGGGCATCGGCTCGATGTCCGGCAACTGGACGACGGAGAACCCGCCCTACGGCGCGGTGCTGACCTACAGCCTGCGCGACACCCTGCCGGAGAACACGAAGCTCGTGCTGACGATCACCGACGACAGCGGCAAGGAAGTGCGGCGGATGGAGATCGACAAGACGGCCGGGCTGCGACGCGTGGCGTGGGACCTGCGCGGCAACCCGCCCCCGCCGCCCCAGGGCGGGCAGGCCCGCCCGGGCGGCTTCTTTGGCCGCGCGCGGCAGGCGCCGCTCGTCTCGCCGGGCCGCTATCACGCGACGCTCGGCACGCTCGGCGGCGACAAGGTGACGCCGATCGGATCGCCGCAGACGTTCCTGGTCGTGCCCATCGCGCAGTAGGTTCCGTATCGGGCCGGCTTCAGCCGGCCCGAAATCCAACGTGGGGGCCGGCTTCAGCCGGCCCGCCCGTTGCCCGCCGTCGGGATGGGATGCTAAACTGGAGTGTTTTCGCGGCCCACCTGATGGTGAGTGTAGCTCAACGGTCAGAGCACCGGACTGTGGCTCCGGGGGTTGGGGGTTCGATTCCCCTCACTCACCCCAAAATCACTCGGGAAACTTGACGATCCGTGGCGGGCGCCGTCGGTGCGGCTGCCGGCGTGTGCAAGGAAGGTGAGATCGCGGCAGTCCGCGAACCTCCCGTGGACAATCCATCGGCATTCCGTCTATCGTCAGGTGGGCGCCGACGCCGCACAAGCCGCCCGCAGGAGCAGGCCTGCAGTGGAACCCCTCGATCGCGCCACGAAGCAACGCCTGGTTGACGAGGTCGGCCCCTGGCATCACTCCATCGGCCTCGGCGACGGTGTCGTGACGCCTGGCGGAAAAACGCCCGCCCATCACCACGACGATCTTCGGCGTCTGCACCTGCCCGATCTGGCGGGCAAATCCGTCATCGACATCGGCGCGTGGGACGGCTACTACACGTTCATGGCCGAAGGCGCCCGCGCGAGCCGCGTGGTGGCGCTCGATCACTACGTCTGGTCCATCGATTTCAAGAAAGCGACCCAATACGTGCTGGACCGGCAGAGGAGCGGCCAGCGCATCCAGTCGTTCCACACCGTGCCGGACCTGTGGAATCCGATCGATCTGCCGGGCAAGCGCGGGTTCGATCTCGCCCATCGCGTCCTCAACAGCCGCGCAGAGGTCGTCGTGGACGACTTCATGGCGATGGATCTCGCGGCGCTCGGCGCGTTCGACGTCGTGCTGTTTCTCGGCGTGATCTACCATCTCGAAGAACCGCTGCGGGCCTTGCGACGGCTTCGGCAGGTCACCCGCGATCTGGCGGTCATCGAATCCGAGGCGGTCCTGCTGCCAGGTCGCCCGGGTCGGCCGCTGTGGCAGTTCGTCGACGCCGATCAGCTCAACGACGATCCGTCGAACTGGTGGGTGCCGACGGCGGAGGGTCTGCGCTCGATGTGTCTGGCTGCGGGGTTTTCCAGAGCCGAGGTGGTGTCGGGACCGCCCGAACGGTCTCGTTTTCGACGCTCGCGCGCGATGCCCTATCGATTGGTCGTCCACGCCTTCAGCTAGCCGGTCGAGGGGTCACCTTGGCGATTTCCGTGGTGATTTCCGTGGTCATTGCGTGGCTCCTTACTCGTTTCTGAGCGCCTTGAGCGGGTCCAGCGTCGCGGCGCGCCAGGCCGGGACGATGCTGGCCACGACGGTGGCGACGAAGAGGACGCTCGCCACGCCGGCGACGGTCAAGGCCGGCACCGACGAGAACACCGACAGCAGGCTGCGCACGAAGCGATCGATCCCGATGACGCCCGGCGTCCCGATCGCCAGCCCGACGAGCGCCAGCGTGACGCCCTGCCGCGTGAACATCGACAGCACCCGCCCGCGCGCCGCGCCGAGCGCCATCCGCACGCCGATCTCGTGGCGGCGCTCGGCCACGTTGTAGGCCAGCACGCCGTAGGTCCCCACCGCCGCCAGCAGCAGCGCCAGCAGCCCGAACCCGGTCAGGATGGCGTTGAAGAGGTCCAGCCCCACGTAGAACCGCCCGACGAACTCCTTCATCGTCAGCACCTGAGTGACGATCAGACGCCGATCGGTGTCGACCAGCTCGCGCCGCAGCACCGGCAGTAGCGCGTGGGGATCGGCGCCGGTGCGCGCCAGCAGCACGAGCGCTGGCGACTCGTGCTGCTCGAGCGGCACGTAGATCGTCGACTGCGTCGCGTCGTTGAAGCTGACGATCGACTGCCGCACGTCGCCGACGACGCCGACCACGGCCCGCGAAACGCCCAGGAACGTGATCCGCTGACCCACCGGGTCGGCGTTCGGCCAGAACCGCTCGGCCAGTCCGCGGCTCACGACGGCCACCGGCGCCGCGTTCGCGCCGTCGGACGCCTGGAAGAAGCGGCCTCGCACGAGCGGCACCTTCAGCGCCCGCGCGTAGCCCGGCGACACGGCCACCCACGTCGCCCGCGGCCGGGCCTCGCCCGGCGCCGTCGGCCGCGCCTCCACCGTGAAGCTCTCGCTCGGCGTGCCGATGTTCTGGGGGAGCGAGGTCGCGACGGCGGCGTCGGTGACGCCCGCCATTCCGCCCACGCGCTCCAGCAGGCGATCGACGAGGGCCTTCTGCGCGGGCGGCGTGTCCACGTCGGCCGGCAGGGCCAGCGTGGCCGTCATCAGGTTCTGCTGGTCGTAGCCGGGATCCACATTCTGGAAATCCAGGAAGCTGCGGACCATGACCGCCGCGCCGCCGAGCAGCACGAGCGACAGGGCGATCTCGGCCACGACCAGCGACCGGCTCAGCCAGCGGCGGCTGCCGCCGGACGTCCCGCGCCCGCCTTCCTTGAGCGTGCCGGCCAGATCCACCTTGAAGGCGGCGACCGCCGGCGCGATGCCGAACAGCAGGCCGGAGGCCACCGTCAGGCCCAGCGTGAAGAGGACCACCGCGCTGTCGAGCCTGGGCGTGTAGAAGCGCGGCAGGAACGGCGCGAGCGACGCGGCCATCGCGCGGATGCCGCCCGCGCCGAGCGCCAGCCCGACGCCGCCGCCGATCGCCGCGAGCACGAGGCTCTCGGTCACCAGCTGCCGCAGGATGCGGCCGCGCCCGGCGCCGAGCGCCGTGCGCAGCGCGATCTCGCGCCCCCGGCTCTGCCCGCGCGCGAGCAGCAGGTTCGCGATGTTCACGCACGCTACGAGCAGCACCGCCAGCACGACGCCGAGCAGCAGGTAGTAGATCTGCCGCCGCCACGGGTCGGGAAACTCGTAGCGCAGGTTGAGCACGTCCATCACGAAGCCGCGGTTCGCGTCGGGGTACTCCCGCTCGAGCTGCTTCGCGATGGCCGCCATCTCGGCCTTCGCCTGCGTCATCGTCACGCCGTCGGCCAGGCGCCCCACGACGAGCAAATCGCGCCGCACGCGGGAGGCCGAGGCGCGGTCGAGGCGGAGCGGGACCCAGAGCTGGATGTTGGCCGCGAGGAACTCGAAGTCGGGCGGCATGATGCCGACGATCGTGAACGGCCGGCCGTCGAGCTCGAGCGTCCGGCCCAGCGGATCGACGCCCGCGTCGAACCGCCGCGCCGCGAAGTCCTGCGACAGGATGACCACGTCCGGCGCGCCCGGCACGCCGTCGTCGGCGCCGAACGTCCGCCCGCGCGCCGCGCGCGCGCCCAGCACGCGGAAGAGATCGGGCGTCGCCTCGCCCGTCGTGATGGTCTCGGCCCGTTCGCCCGTGCCGAGGCTCAGGGCGCCGCCGCGGAACGCGGCGAGCGCCTCGAACGACCGCGACCGCTCGCGCCAGTCCAGGAAGTTGGCCGCGCTCGAGGTGAAGACCGGCGGCGAAGCGGCCTCGCGCTCCCCGAAGAGCACGATCCGCTCCGGGTGCGGATACGGCAGGGGCGGGTACAGCAGCGTGCTCACCAGGCCGAAGACCGTGGTGTTGCCGCCGATGGCGAGCGCGAGCGAGCCCGCCGCGAGCACCGAGACGAGCAGCCCGCGGCGCAGGCTGCGCAGACCGAAGCGGACGTCCTGCCAGAACGAACCCATGGCCACCTCACGCGATGCCGGCCTCCTGGATCAGGACGTGTCCGGGCGGGCCGGGGTTCAGGTCTTGCGCGAGGCCAGCCAGCGCTCCATGAGACCGGGACTGGATCGTGCAGTTACCTTGGTGGTCGACACCAGACGGAATGTGCGATACCGAACGTAGAATACAACAGGGCCTCGGGTGTGCTGGCCGTGAGCCTGAGCCGTGAGCCCTGAGCCGATTCTCATGCCCGATCCCGTTTCTGCCTGGCTCGCGGCGCTCGAGGCGCGCCACCTCGCCGACCTCCGCTTCGCCGAGGTGAGCCGCGCGCTGCGCGCGCTGTCGGCCACCTACGTCGAGCGGCGTGCCGCGCTCGCCCGGGGCGCGGCGCTCCAGGGCGCCGGCAAGCGCGCGGCGTTCGCGCTCTTCTACGGCCCGCTACACTACTGCCTGGTCGGGGAGATCGTGCGCGCGCTGGACGCCGCCGGCCGTGACGTCCGGCCCATCGTGGACCTGGGCTGCGGCACGGGCGTCGCCGGCGCGGCCTGGGCGCGCGCCTTCGCGCACCCGTCGCGGATCGTCGGCGTCGATCGCCACCCGTGGGCAATCGCCGAGGCGGCGTGGACCTACCGCGCGCTCGGCCTCCACGCGCAGACGGTGAGAAACGACGTCACGCGGCACCGGCTGCCGGGCGCCGGCGCCGGCGTCATCGCGGCCTGGTGCCTGAACGAGCTCGAGGCAGCCGCCCGCGCCGCGGTGCGCGAGCGGCTGCTCGACGCCGCCAGGCGCGGCGCGCGCGTGCTGGTGGTGGAGCCGA